>DAOTXZ010000001.1:0-32322 GCA_034435115.1 Dehalococcoidia bacterium
CCCCTATCCTTCGTTCCTCATGCAGGTGCCCCATATTGTCCAGCGTATCTCCTTCGTTATTATTGGCCTCGGAGTTATCTATACTTTGATAAAGAAGGAGCAACGGGCAAAATTCATGCATTACGGCATTTTGATGGCAGCCGCTTTAGCTGTGCTGCTTTGCGAGATTATCCTGCCCTGGCTATCCTTCGGCTATGGTGCCGACAGACTTTATATCCAGTTACTGGTGATTCTGGCCCCAGCACTAACCGTGGGTTGCCAGTTTATTGCTGATAGTATCCGTGCAGTATGGACTCACCTTACCAGTCTCACTAAATCCGTGGTGCCTCATTATCGCCCAAAATACAGCCAGCTAGCGTTCCATTCGCTAACTACCCTTATTGTAGTGATGGCAGTCGGTCAATTCTTTTCTAGCTCAGGGCTTTATAGGTATCTTCTCAGTTTCCCTGAAGGCGGGCTATTGGACATAAGGAGTACCCCGACACTGCAATCTTCGTATATCTATGAAAGTGATGTTGCCGCCGCTAGGTGGCTTGGAAGAAATAACATGGCTGGTTTGCCGGTTTTGATAAGTAACATATTGCACCCCGGATCCGGTGAAATATTTGAGTTCACAGATTATGGGGTAGACAGAGAATTTGTTGTCGACGGATTTGGGATAGAAAGCTATACCGAAAACAACTACCTGCTGTTGACACATATGACTTTAGTTGATGGCTTGGTGGGTGTTCCCAAGTTTGAATACTTCTACACTAGTGAGCTGCATTCCATAAGTGAATATGCACACCTCTTCTCTGACAGGTGCAGGATTTATGATAACGGTGCCGCTCAGATATACAAGTAAATCTCTAAGCAACGTTATAAGAAGGGTCGCCACATAATGAAAGAAACGGCCGGGACTACCCATCTCAAGTTTGCGAGGGATACGGTACTTATAGGGATTACTAACCTCCTCGTAGCTTCAAGTCAGCTAGTTTTCCTAGCTTTTTTAACCAAGTTTCTTGGGACTCGCGAGTATGGGCTATGGTCAGTGGTTAATGTCACCTTATTCCTTGTTGTAAGTTTTGCCGGGCTTGGTCTACCTTATGCCATTACAAGGTTCCTTCCCGTTAAGGAGAAGGGTGAAATTAGAGAGGAGTTTTACTCTGTACTACTTCTTGTAGCCTTCGTTCAGCTGATAGTCTCTCTTTTTATTGTCGTCTTTGCCAGTGCTATCGCTAAGACCTTCTTCGATAACGCAACTGAAATAGTCATCGTAACGGGACTAATTGCCTTTGTTTGGGGCCTAGATTCTGTCTATCTGAGTTTTTTCAGAGCTTTGCGGCGGATGGGAAGCTATGCTGTTATTACAATAACCAGGACATGTGCTGAGATTAGCCTCGTCATCTATCTCATGCTTCAGGGGTATGGGCTATTAAGTATTGTTCTAGCAGTACTGGCAGTGAGGGGGGTGATTCTTGTTGCCTTATTCTTGTGGATCGGATTGGAGATCGGACTCTATCTGCCGCGCTTCTCAAGGATCGGGGAGTACTTAAAGTTTAGCGTTCCGACTATACCTGCCAATCTCTCAGCCTGGGTGATCTCTTCCAGTGATAGGTATGTAATCGGATATTTCTTAGGGGCAACAGCAGTAGGGATATACTCTGCCGCATATTTAATAGGTAGTATCCCTATCTTGATCGCTGAGGTGCTGGGTTTTGTTTTGCCGCCAACCGTTTCCAAACTCTATGATGAGGGGAAAGGGGGTGAAGTGAAAACTATTCTTGAGCGCTCTCTAAAATACTTTCTGATGATAGCCATTCCCTTCTTCTTCGGGGTGGCTTTGCTCTCTCGACAAGTGCTGGCTATATTTTCAACCGCTGATATAGCTGCTCAAGGGTATTTAATCACACCCCTGATATCGTTAAGCGCTTTGCTCTGGGGAATCTATGCAGTGATAACAAATATTCTTGTTTTGGTTAAGAAGACAAGGATACTCGCAATAGCATGGTCGCTCTCGGCCTTGCTTAACTTCGTGCTCAACCTGGTAGCTGTGCCATTCATTGGTATTCTGGGGGCGGCTATTACAAGTGTCATTGCCTATGCCGTGGCACTAGGCATTGTGACCTATTACTCTATCAGGGAACTATCCTTTGGGGCGGAGTGGGGCTTTGTTTTCAAATGCTTATGCGCATCTGGCATTATGGTTGTCTTTCTCCGTCTGCTCAGCCCCGAAAGCATGATGGACACGATGCTTACCATCTTCCTGGGAATAATAATATATGGCGTCATCCTCATCGTCCTTGGAGGCTTGAATAAGGCAGAACTCCGTTTCTTTGTGGAGCTTTTGAGGCGACCTTTCTGAATACTTTGGAGCTATTTGTCAAAGTGGCTAATAGTTTTAGCCAGGGCCTCGGCTTTTTGCTCCGCGACGCTCATATCGAAATAATTGGTCTTAAACTGGAGGAGCTTGGGCTGCACCGATTCCGCGACAGGACAAAGCCCCGCTCCATACTCCTGGGAATACAGGCTATATTGAGAGCATCCCAGGGGGCAATCCTTGGGATGAAATCTCCTGAAGCGGAACGCTGGCTCAAGATATGTTAATTGCCAGGCGGCATAAATGCCATCCCCACCAAACTCCATATACTTATTGCGTAAGTCATACCAACTGAATTCACCGTTATTCTCGAGTTTTAAGACGTAGGTCCAGTAGGAGTGTTTATATCCCTCCGGAACAGCTTGAGGAATCAGCCACTTGCACCCCCGTGCTGCTTCGGCATATAACCGGGCAACCCTTATTCGCTGCTCCACAAGCTCCGCCAATCTCTCTACCTGCGCCAGAGCCACTGCGGCACATACCTCGGACATGCGGTAGTTCCACCCAAGTGACACATGGCGCTCATACTTTGGATCCTGGATAATGTCCTTGGTGATTCTCCCCTTGCCAGGCTCGCCACTCACCGCTGCATAGCCCAGATTACTAAAGCAGCGAACCCTGTCAGCGAGTTCCTTATCATTGGTGATGACCATGCCACCCTCACCGCTGGTCATGTGTTTCGAGCTCTGGAAGCTGAAGCTTGCCATGTGACCGATGGTGCCGACAATGCGCCCTTTGTAATAGCCGAGAAAACATTCGGCATCATCCTCAATAACGACCAAGCTGTGCCTCTTGGCGATTTTCATAATAGCATCCATGTCTGGCGATAAACCGTAAAGTGCAACCGGGATAATCGCTTTGGTATTAGGGGTTATTTTTCTCTCAATATCTTCGGGGTCAATAGTCAGTGTATCTGGGTCTATGTCGGCAAAGACGGGGACTGCATTAGCGTGCAGCACAGCGAAGGAGGTGCTTGCCATTGTCAGTGGCGGCACAATCACCTCATCCCCAGGACCAACCCCAGCGGCAACCAGAGCGGAATGCAGGGTGGCTGTTCCGTTAACATGAGAAATAGCGTATTTCACACCAAATAGCTCGGCAAATTTCTCCTCAAGCCGCCTCGTCATCCTGCCTCCGGCAGAAGTTCTGAATTGCGAGTCCAGCACTTCCCATACATATGCCCGCTCTTTTTCTGAAATCCGTATTATTGCCTTATTCATTACAGTCTCCGGGTCCTGTTTTTCGTTTTTACCCCATTTCCGGTCACATCAAATGGTTCAAAATTGTGACCATCTTCCTTTAAGCTTGCCGAGAGCATAGATAAGCCAAGTGGTTTGTGCCCTATCTCCCGTTGATTAGGGTAAATCATCAAAATATTCACTGTTAACTCCTTGACAAAACATCGGCAGTTTACGCAGCTACTAGCTCTTGTCCATCATTTATGGGTGCTCCCCAGATGCTGCTACTACTTCAGTTACCCTCTCTGTTATTGCCCTGTTCTCTCCTGTTCTAATGACTTGGATATCCGGCGTTTCTAGCCATCCCCTGGTTAATATTTGCTAGCCCTGGCTCAGCGTGTAACAGAGCCAGTATATCCTTCATGAGGAAGACCTGCCCGTGATAAAGTCTTGAATACACCTCCCGCGTAAATCTTAAATCAGCTTCATTATCTAGCGTCCACCTTAGATGAGAGAGGTCTTCTTTATTTTCTACGTTAGCCAACCGAAAAATCTCGGGGTGATTCCAGATATAGGGAGTCACATGTTCTCTTTCGGAGGGCTTCTTTGCCTCCCTCCACGCCCTTTCAAGTGCCTCAAATGAGAATACTTCGACATTGAGCCCTGAGGGATAGGTTGGCTTGATGGTGTTACTTACATAATCAATAGAATCATTTAACTCAAGGTAAGAGGTGATAACCTTATCTATAATCTCTGGATCCTGAAACGGATTATCCGCTGTAATCCTCACAATTATTCCCGCCCCAAATTTCCCGGCGGTATGGAAGAATCTGTCCAACACATCGTCTTCGCTTCCCACATAGTAGGGAATACATCGGCTTGTCGCAAACTCAATTATGGCCTTATCTAAGGGATTGGAGCTTGTAGCGATCACTATGAGATCGATGAGCCTTGACTTTCTTACTCTGTCTACTATATGTTCGAGCACTGGCTTCCCTTGGATGCTGGCCAACACCTTTCCCGGCAGTCTTGTTGATGCCATGCGGGCCTGAACAATAGCTATTATCTTTCGTCTCACTTTGTGGGGCTTGGCTACCATGTAGTCCAACCACCGTCGACGATTAGATTGTGACCTGTAACGTAGGAAGAGGCATCAGATGCTAGATAGAGAAAAGCACCCACTACCTCCTTCCTATTACACATGCGCCCGAGGGGTGAGCGTGAGGAAAAGTTATCCACAAAATGTTTCTCATGGCTATTATATATGCCGTGCGGTGTCACAGCGTTCACCCGAATACCCCTTCCCCCCCAATAGGCTGCCAGATACTTTGTCAACATGATGACCCCCCCTTTGCTTGCTGAGTAAACGGCGGGGCAGCCAAGGGAGGTGCCAATGTAGATTCTGTGATCTGGGGCAACCACTCCGTAGGTGGAGGCTACATTGATGATATTCCCTGAGCCTTGCTTCAGCATCTGCCTTCCCACAGCCTGACAGCATATGAAAACGGCAGTCAGGTTGACGGCGATTACCCTTTCCCAGTCCTCGAGGCTGAAGTCCTCGAATGGAGCGAAGAATCCCTCAGGCTTATGCTGAGCATTATTGATAATGACATCGATCCTGCCAAACCTGTCCGTTACAATTTGCACCATCCTTTCCACATCATCCTTCCTGGTTATGTCCACTGCCAAGCCTAATGTCCGAGTCCCCTTGCCGCTCAGGTCGGCAGCTCTCCGTTCACAGTTAGAAGGGTCAAGGTCTATTACAACAACATGACTGCCATGCTCGGCAAAGGCCTGGCAAAGCTCCGTTCCAAGGAGACCTAAAGCTCCGGTTATGATTACAACCTTGCCCTCGAGGTCAAATAACTTTTCCATGCTGCTCATCGTAGCCCGACCTATATATGGTAAAGGATTGTCTCAAATCTACGCGCCAATTTAACCAGCTGTCGAAGGTCTCCTGGCTCCATACTTATGATATGGTCTGGTCCGTGCATTCTCTTGCTTAGAGTGAAGTGTTTTTCGATTATTCTGGCACCCCTTGCTATCGCCAGAAGCGCTGCCTCTATGCCAATTGTATGGTCACTGAAGCCTGAGTACTTATTGAAGTCAATCTCCAGAAAATTCAGATCCTCGGGCATTGTGGGATATTTAGATACACAATAAAGGAAGTCAACCCTTCCCGATGTCTCAATTCGAGGAAATTCGCTCCCCTGATACATTCCCAAGGAAAGGATCATATCTTTGCCCGTACTGGCAATCGCATCAAGTAACTCATAGTTGCATATGCTTCGGCTAGCTACCTTGTAACGTCTTACCCCTATTTCCTCACACCACTTGAACCTCTCTATGTCAAATACAGAGGCCATGAACTCAATGCCAATCCTCTGGCACCATCGGGCAAGCTCTATCGCCTGTTCCTTCGAAAGCTGGGCTTGCTTTGCCTCCGCATACCACCGGAAGCTTGGCTCAAAGATAGAGTCGACATCGTAGAGCTGAAATTTGGCTATATCAGCCCCGCCCTCCTTGGCAGCAACGACAAGCTTTTTGGCAAGTCCAATATCACCGTTATGATTTTGTCCTATCTCGGCGATAATCAGCACCCGATTCTCATGCGCTTTTAGCATTACCAGCCCCGGTCAGTTTCCGTCCATCTGGCTATCTTTGATAGCAAGCTCACCGTGTTTTGCGACCAGCATGTTTTGATAGTGCTGTAGCAGCTTTTTGTTCCTTGTCATATTCGATTTGTGCATGCGATACCTATACAGGGGGAGCTCAATGCGGTGGATGTTATACTTTTGTAGGTAGCGAATGCGCAGGTCGGTATCTTCGAGCATTAACAGATTCTCATCGTATAAGCCAATGTCCACCAGATTGTCTTTCCTAAACATGATGCCACAAGCAATAGGGTCGGTCTCCGCGTTCTTCCTGGCTATGATCCTTTCCCTGTCATCCACCAGATAATAATCACAAGCAACAGCATCAATATGTTCATTTAGAGAGAGATAAAGGTATTCCACCTTGAGCAGGTCCTCATGCACGTAATCATCAGCATCTATCCTGACAACAAACCGACTCAAGGCTTTCCTTATGCCTTCATTGCAGGCATAAGGTAGCCCCTTGTGTTCGCTGAGAGTAACGACCTTTATCCAGTCACCGAATGATTCCAGAATATGCCTGGTACGATCTGTGCTCGCATCATCCACCACAATAATCTCGTAATCGGCTCTACTAAATGATTGGTCGATAACGCTGCGAATGGCCCTACTGATATACTTTTCGCAGTTATAAGCGGCGATAATGACACTGACTTTCATATTGTGGGCCTCCTTCAGGGCAGCGTGCTGCTATTTCCTCAGATACAGGAGGGTCTGGTCTCCTCAGGAGGGGCTGCGGCCGGGGAAATAGTGTCTTGAGTGGGATCAAAATAAAAACCTCATTTGCAGCGGGTATTAACCCCTACAAATAGAGGTTTTTATTCTCTCTTATCAGCGGCAGCCCAACCATCATGATCTCCAAAGAGACTTTAGACTCGCAGCTTTGCGTCCCCACCTTTCGATGGGTTTGCCCTTTTCGCTGACCTACTATTAAATTTTTACCTAGACCCTATCTAGGTTTGCGATATGATAACACAATGTTGGCAGTATGTCAATAGGGATTCCCCATAGGGATCGTTAGGAAGTTAGATCAAAGTCCTGGACATTCATCACCATGGCCTGCTATAATGAGATTGTATTTAAGGAAGCGGCTGAGGTGATCAAGATCGAGAGGCCCGGAGCTGGCGATGAGGCGAGGCGGCGGGGGCCATTCATGGGTGATATCCCCTACCCAGAGAGAAGCGGGCTATTTTTGTATCTCAACACAAACAAAAAGGGGATAACCCTGGATGTCAAAATCCCGACCGGGAAAGGGATATTCAGGGGGCTGGTTGAATGGGCGGACATTTTGGTGGAGGACAATTCGCCGAAGGAGATGAAGGAACTGGGTCTTGATTATGAAACCCTCAAGGGGATTAATCCACAGCTCATCGTGACCTCGATCACCCCATTCGGGCAGACAGGACCCTATAGTGAGTATAAGGCCTACAACCTGAATCTCAGTCATGGGGCGGGGGGAGGCTATCTTACACCGGGCTTCTCGCCCAATCTGGGGCGGGAGCCCCTCAAGGCAAGGGGGTTGATGGATGACTTCTTCTGCGGGCTTAGTGCAGCAGTGGCAACTCTGGGGGCGTTGTATGCCCGCTGGGCAATTGGGGTGGGGCAGCACGTTGATGTCTCCAAGCAAGAGGCGCTGATAAACATAGACCGGGGCGAGCTTCTTCAGTATCCATATTATAGGATGATCCCGACCAGGGCAGGTGCATTTGGCGGGTCAAGCTCAAGAAGGTGCAAAGACGGGTATGTCGAGCTTATGGCCGTGGAGGATCGTCAGTGGCAAGCCTTTGTTGAGCTTCTGGGCAATCCGGAGTGGACAAGGATTACCGATTTTGCCCAGGTCTGGGCGGGGCCCTATATCACTTTGTTACTTGGGTTTATGGGGGCCGAGGTTATCAAGATCGAGAGTATGAAGCGGCTCGAC
Source organism: Dehalococcoidia bacterium (assembly GCA_034435115.1). GTDB lineage: Bacteria > Chloroflexota > Dehalococcoidia > E44-bin15 > DAOWNJ01 > DAOTXZ01. The sequence goes on from DAOTXZ010000001.1 coordinate 8,113, forward strand.
CAGTCGAGAACCTACTCTCTGACCTTGCGCCGGTTTTTTTCCGGGGATCGATCAATCCCCTATCTTTAATGATCTGAACCTAACCAAGTTGTCCATAAGGCTTGACCTCACCCATCCCAAGGCGGTTGAGCTCGCGAAGAGGATAGTCCAGATAAGTGATATAGTGGTTCAGAACTTTCGTCCCGGGGTCATGGAAAGGCTGGGGCTGGGCTACGAAGCGTTAAGAGAGGTCAAACCCGATATTATTTATCTTTCCTCGTCAGCGCGTGGTATGCAGGGTCGTGAGCGCCATTACGTTGGTTATGCCCCGACCTTTGCCGCCCTTGGGGGGCAGGCTCATATTACCGGTTATGCCGATGGCCCTCCTTTTGCAATGAGGGGTCGGATTGACCTGATAAGTGCCACCGCCTCAGCATTCGCCATCTTGGCTGCCCTGAACTACCGGCGAAGGACGGGCGAGGGGCAGCATATAGACCTCTCCTCTTCGGAGGCGACGAGCGTTCTTCTTGGCGATGTTATTATGGACTATACCATGAACCGAAGGAGCCAAACCCGCCAGGGCAATCGGGATGAGATTATGGCTCCCCATAACTGCTACCGGTGCAAGGGTGATGATAAGTGGGTCAGCATTGCCATCTCAACTGAGGGGGAATGGAGGGCCTTCTGTGAGGCGATTGGCAAGCCGGAGTGGATTGAGGATGACAGGTTCTCTGATGCCTATTCCCGATGGAAAAATCAGGAGGAGCTCGACAGGCTGGTAACGGGGTGGACTGCTAACCATACCCACTACGAGGTAATGGAGATGCTGCAAAGGGCAGGGGTGGCGGCTGTTCCCTCGTTTAATGCCGAGGAGATCTTCAATGACCGTCATCTCAAGGAGCGCGACTTCGCCACCGAGGTGAACCACACGCTGGTCGGAAAACAGGTCGTGATCAATCCCCCGTGGAAGCTATCGGCAACTCCGGCTACCGTTCGGCGTCATGGCCTGCTTTTTGGCGAGCACGACAGGTATGTCTTTGGTGAGCTGCTGGGCATGCCCGAGGAGGAGATCGCCAGCTTGGAGAAGGAGGGGGTTATTTACTGAGTGGCTGGGGAAATGGTAAAGTGGTCGATGACCTCGGTTAGCTTTCGGATGGCGGGGGTTGGGAACTGGCAGAACCTGCTGCCGGATGAAAAGGCGCGGCGACTTTATGCGGGCATATATCCCAAGGGCATGCCTCTGGTAGAGATTGATGCCTCATTTTTGCCCCTGCTGACCTCTTGGCAGCGTGCCGATATTGCGCGAATCGATGATGGGCGTGTAGTGCCATGTGCCCCCATTATTACTGACGAAGACCTCAAGAAACTTGAGCCGTGGTTTCAGGAGATGACCCTTTCGATGTGTGCTGCTGTCAGTGAGCGCCTGCCCGTATACAATCGTTTGGCGAAGACCCTATCTCGGCGTGGAACCTCCCCTGGGCATAGCCTGGGCAACCTGCTCACCATCCTGGTCTGTGCCAAGACGCTGGACCTTTTGGCATTTGCCCTCTTACGGCGGGAATTACTGGGGCCACATCCGCCACGGGGAGAGTTCGGTAGGTTCTTCTTCTGGGGATATGCCTTTGCTGGGGGACCAGAAAGGATACTGGGGGTTACCACTTACAGGGGGCGGATCCTGCAGCTTTCGGTCATTCGTTCTCATGGGCTTGACCGCGGGGCAATACCAGCCCTGCTCCGCCAGGGTGCGGTGCTTCGCTATCTGGATAGCTTTTTGCCTGGGGAGAAGACCTATGAAGGGGCAGGGCCGCCATCGCCCGAAGTTGACGGGATCCTTTCTAGTCTGAGGGGTATGGGGATCGTTGAGGATAGCGTCCCACCCAAACTAGCCGTCCCGGTATTCACCATGTCCGAGATGAAGGTAATAGATAGGCTCTGCCACCCCGTGTCTTCTAAGGTCATAACGGCGATTGCTGGCACCTTGAGCAGGCTGAGGCGGGTGATTGAGCGCTGTTCCTTCGCCCAGTGCTCCTTCCCCGATGTGCTGTGCATGCTTTTCCACCTTGCTTACTCCTATGCCATTGATAGTCTTGTGGAGGCGGGTATAGTCCCCGAGTTTCCCAAAAAGGCGGGCGGGGAGTGGGGGTGTTGGGTTCATACTATCTCCAGCAACTTTGCTTGAAACTCCAGGAGGCTCTTTAAAGAGCCTACTCTTACCTCCATATTGTTCCTGGCGAGGTGAAAAGCCATAACCCCAGCCTCCCTCGGGGCGAGGAAATCAAACTGCCAGCTATCGCCAATATGTGCCATCTCCTCTGGCGCGATGCTCATCGCCTCGCAAATCCCTAGGTAAAAGCTGGGCGTTTTAAGCTGCTTACTATCTGAAATGGAGGAAAATGCCCGCTCGAAATAGTGCTCGATATCCCGCAGCAGGTATTGAAGAAACTCCCTTGTTGAGCCTGTAGCAACCACTAGTCTAAAGGTACCATAAAGCGAGGAAAGGACACCTGCCACCTCTGGGTAGTAGCATACCCTTTGACTACAGCTACTCAGCACCTTTTGGTAATTGTCGAGGCCAAAGCGGTTAAACCAGTACCTTATATCGTACCACTCTATCCTCCTGTCACCGACATCGTTGTACTGCTTTATAACAGCAGCCGTCGCATCTTGGTGGCTTATTCCCATCTTTCTGGCATAAAGTGATGGAATCACTTCATGCCATACCGCCTGACTGAAGTCTGGCGTCACCAGAGTTCCTTCTAAATCAAAGGAGACTACCTTGATTTTGCCCATGTCAGCCGGTTTTCTATTCTAAGCCTTATTGCGGGCGAAGGAAAGCCCGCCTATTGAGGGACGCTTAGGCAGTGGGGGTTGGCTTTTGCTTGGAAAGACCGCTTCCTCATAGGTAAGACACCCCAGGTCAAAAAACGCGCGCCTGAAGGGATTCGAACCCCCAACCCTCGGTTCCGAAGACCGATGCTCTATCCATTGAGCTACAGGCGCCTTTTGACCTTGGGGGCAAACTCAATGTTAATGCCCACCTTAGGGATAGATAAAAAGGCTTTGTCCACCGTGGGACACCCAGCCAAAAGGGTGAGTGGAGGGATTCGAACCCTCGATCTCCAGGGCCACAACCTGGCGCCTTAAACCTCTGGGCTACACTCACCATCAACGAATTGGAAGCACCCTGATTCTACCATATCGATGAAGGGAAGCGCCAGCGCCGCATCGAACTGCCTCCCTATTTCATTCCTCAAGATATTGAGTGCCCCTTCGTGGGGAAAACCACGCCGATAGGGGCGGTCGTGGGTTAGGGCATCATAGGTATCCACTAGTGCCATTATCCTAGCTGCCAATGGTATCTCACTCCCCGCCAAACCATCGGGGTAACCCCTCCCATCATATCGCTCGTGGTGGTGGCGTATCACCTCAAGGATAAACCTATCTCCTAGGGGAGAGCAGATCCTTTCCCCGATAACGCAGTGGCTCTTAATATGATCAAATTCTTCATCAGTGAGGGGACCAGGCTTCAGGAGAACCGATTCCCTGATCCCAATTTTACCCACATCGTGGAGGGTGGCTGCCTTTTTCAAGAGTCGCTGCTCTGAGTAGGACAGGCCGATCTCCTTGCCCAGGCTTGTCGCGTAGTTGGCTACCCTTTTCAGGTGACCCTCAGTGTATGGGTCTTTTGCTTCCACCGCAGCCGCCAGAGCGAGGATGGCATTCTCCAGGTTAACCAAGCTATCGTTCAGGCGCTTTGCTTGAATTAGTGATCCAACCCTGGCCACTAGCTCCGCTCTACCAAGAGGCCGGTGAAGGAAATCGTCTGCACCGACCTCAAATCCCCTTACTATTTGCTCTTTTATTGGCGGAGAGATGACTATAACCACAGGGATCAGCCTCGTCCTCTCATCACCCTTCAGCCGGGCACATACCTCATAGCCAGTTAACTTGGGAATCATGACATCGAGGAGCACCAGATCGGGACTCTCTTGCTCCACCTTAAGAAGTGCCTCCTCGCCATCGCAGGCAGTTATGACCTCATAACCACTGAGAGTAAGCAAAGCCTGTATAGGTCTCAGGTTTTGAGGAGCATCGTCTACAACAAGTATCTTCGCCCGGCTCTCCGACTGTGCCATCTTGATTGGCTCCAGGGTCATATCAATCCTTTTCCTTAACCTCCTCACCCGTCTCAGGTATCAAGCAGGAGGCCTGCTGTGCCGGGACGGGAGATAGCTGGCTAGCACAATTTGCACAGAAGAACACCAGTGCACAATATCCTGTTCGACGGAATAGGTAAATACCGCAAGGAGGCTCACCCTCATTGGGGGTCAGGTGAAATGAAGCACCACACCTGTTGCAGTGAACCGAATCAACTACGTCCAGTTCCTTGCTGCAGATAGCACATCTCTCCTCCATACTTTCCACCCCTTGAGCAATTTTAGCCAATTTCGGGGGGATTGTCCAGTTTCTTGAAAAGCATGATCAGCTCCGAATTCAGGATGTAATGGGCTTCCCGGAAGAAAAACCCCAGTTCTTCAAAGAGCTTTATTAGCTTGTTCCTTGTATAGCGTGTTATGTGTTCACTAGCGTATCCCTGGGGTGCGAAAAGGGCATACAAGCGCTCGATAATTCTCCAGGATAGCTTCCCATAATCAGGGGTTCCCAGGATCAGGCTACCTCCCTTCTTCAATACTCGGGCCATTTCCAGAAACGGTTGCTTTCCCGGTGGGAGATGTTCCACAACCTGAGAGCAGATAATGCAGTCAAAGCTCTCATCCCTAAATGGCAATGCATAAATCGTGGCATTGATCACGGGCTTTCCATGCCTTTTGGCATAGCGAAGTTTGGGGAGGTTCAGGTCAAGGCCAACGCCATTCTCAAGGGCGCCGAGGATTTTGCTTGAGCCACAGCCAATATCCAGGGTGAAGGGCACTCCCTGAGCAAGGGCGGTAATGATCTTATAACGGCTCCGCTGCCAGTAGCGCTGCAGAGGGATCCGGCTGCTAAAGGCCCGATCGTCGTAATCTGCGGAGAGGCTGGAGTTTCGCAGCCTCCACATGCTCCTGAATGTTCTCAAATAGGCTATGCCAAATCTAAATAGCTTGACGTGGCTTCTCCCGCTTTTCCTGGGGACATACTGGAATGGAATCTCCTTTATCCTCCAGCCCTGAGCATAACACCGAATGATGATCTCCTCCAATATGTCGAAATCGCGGCTTTTAAGGGGAGTATTGTTAACACAGATAGCGCGGTAGAGGCGAAAACCGCTGGAGATGTCCTTTAGTGGCAGCGACAGCCCCATGGTGAATAGGGTATTGAGGATCCGGCTAAGTATCTTCCTTGTGAGGGGCATTTTTGCCGAGCCCCCTGGGACATAGCGGGAGGCGATCACAATCTCGGCCTCCTTTCTTGCCTGCCACATAGGGGGGATGAAGGCGGGCTCGTGGGATAGGTCGCCATCAAGGGTCAGGATGTATTCCCCTTGAGCAGCCCTAAATCCCTCCTTTAGTGCCCCCCCGTATCCTGGCTCCTTCTGGATGATTACCCTGGCACCAAGCCTCCGGGCGATCTCCCTGGTATTGTCTGTGGAGCCGCCATCTACCAGGATGATTTCATACTCAGGGGAGATTTGCGAGGCGACCTCACCAAGCCTTGGGATTAGCTCGGCAATGTTTTTCTCTTCGTTAAGGGCTGGTATTATGATACTAAGCTCCATTTGTCCTGCCTTTCCATCGGCTAGTTTGCAATTTTAGTCCCTCTATATAAAGTTGTCAAAGTGGGATTGTGTAAGTCTGAGATATTTGCTATAATCCCGTCGGTTTACGAAGGAAAGCTGGTATGTTTGCGCCGGTTCATATGGCAGTCGGGGCTTTATCCCAGGCTGCCCTCAAGAGAAAGCCTGAAACGGCGATTGTGGCAGTTATCAGCCATTTCATTATGGACAACCCCAGGCTCTGGCATGCTCCATATCCCTGGCCAGAAGGCTCACCCGCTATTTTGTGGTTTCTCCCTTACCCACATAATCCGGCAAGCTCTCTTGTTGCCGCTCTGCTCATTGCTCTCACGATAGTCTTAGTATTGCTTTTCTGGCGATACTGGTGGGGAATGATATGGGCAATATCTCCGGATGTTTTGGACTGGCTGATCCTGCGTCCTATGATAGGACATGGTGTTTTGCATAACTGGGTTTTCTCGTGGCTTTCAACGCCCTGGGGATTTGCCCTCGAGTTGTCACTTTTCGCCTCTATAATCATCGGCTTATGGAGAGGGGCGAAGTAAAGCCGCTTTTGCCTCACATGGTGGTCAGGCTTTCTATGAAGTTCTTGAGCGCTGCGAAGTATTCCTCTCCACCAACGATATAGGTATCGTTGTGGCTGGCACCCCTGATGGTATGGAACCTTTTTGGTTCGTTTGCCGCTTCATATAGAAGTTTCCCCATTTCGAAGGGAACCACTTCGTCACGATCTCCGTGCAGAATAAGCAAAGGCACAGTGATGCTCTTTATTTTTGAAAGCGTATCATATTTGGTTCGAAAGACGATAGTTTGAAAGAGGGGGAAGGTTTCCATCATCTCGGCCGGAAGAGCGAAGGGGGATTCCAGGATAAGGCCGAGGCACTTCTGCCTGGTGGCTAGTTCGACGGCAACCGCAGAGCCCAGGGAGCGGCCAAAGAATACGATCTTTCCGGGGTCAACGTCGGGACGGGAGAGAAGATAGGATAGAGAGGCATCTGCATCCAGAAATAGCCTTTCCCCGCAAGCCCTGCCCTGGCTTTTTCCAAAACCTCGGTAGTCGAAGATGAAGATGTTAACTGCCAGTCGGTGATGAAGTAGTGCCAGATTATCCAGTCTATAGCTAATATTCCCTGCGTTGCCATGGAACCACAGCCAGGTCACATCAATTTGTCCGGGGACGAACCATCCGCTGAGTAATACCCCGTCCTCTGTCTGGAAATAGACATCCTCAAAGTCCAGCCCTAGGTCGGAGGGGAGAGCAAAAACAAACCTATCCGGAAAGAGGAAAACACCCTCATCAATCACCGTCTCACCACCTTGGAACTAGTTCGGTGACGCAGAATTGTAGCATCTTGTCATTGATTCTGCAACAAATCTGGGGCTATTTCATCACCAGCTTTTTTGGCATCTGAACTTGACATAAGTGATCGACCTGTCAGTGTCCTCTCTCCACCGCAAAGGTTGACATGCTGCTGAAAATGGGTATGATATGTCTAGCCAAGCAGTGGAAAAAGGTGGTGAGCGCTGAGGATGCCGAAGGACGAGGCTTGGTACTGGGACGAGGTGGCCAGGAAGTGGCCCCTGAAGACCCATTCTGATGAACTCCTTCTTGAGCATAAGAGAAAGGCCCATCTCGATCTGGTGGCGAAGTGGGCTGAGTCGGGGGGCAGACAGAGGGTTTTGAAAACCGACCTCTTCGAGGAGGCCTTCGGCTCAGACCAGTTTCTGTTCGATCTGGCAAAGGAAAGAGGCAATATGATGGGGATGGACATCTCCGTTGAAATTACGAGCAGAGCGAAAAGGAGAGCAACATACTTTGGCGTTGATTTCTGTGAATACATCTGCTGCGATATCAGGCAACTCCCTTTCAGGAGCAATTCTATTGACCTTGTTATCTCCAATTCCACCCTCGATCACTTCCACGACGAGCGGGAAATCATCGCTGCACTAAAGGAGCTGAGGCGAGTTCTCACGGCTGGGGGCACCCTTATCCTTACTATGGACAACAAAAGCAACCTTGGTGAACCAATTCATCGGCTGTGGGCATTACTGGGGCTGGCGCCCTTTTTCATAGGTAAGGCATATTCTGTCAGGGAGCTCAGGCGAATAGTTGAGGGGGTCGGTTTTCGTATAGAGGATGCCACTGCAATCATCCACCGCCCCTGGTTCTCCTCCATATTGATAGCCCGTCTCTTACGCAGGCTGGATAATAGAAGGTTTGACCCCAAGATCAGGAAAGCCCTGGCCTTCTCAGATAGCCTCGAGAAAAGGAAGACAAAATACCTAACCGGGCTCTATATCGCAGTGAAGGCGGTGAAAGGGGATACTACATGAGCACGCTTATCAGCGTGATTATCGATGGGGGGAAGAATATTCAGGGATACCTAGCAATAGATTCTACCATCAACGGGCGCTCTTATGGTGGGCTGAGGATTGCCCCTGATATTACCCCGGCTACCCTTGCTGAGCTGGCGCGGGTGATGACTCTAAAACACAGCTTTCTGGGGCTACCCCTCGGTGGGGCGAAGGCGGCAATCGTCGCCGACCCAGAGGCACCACTTGAGGAGAAGAGGCGGTTACTCAAAGCATTCGGCGGGGCGCTCGAGCCCTTTCTCAAGACCCGGAGCTATGTCCCGAATACAGACATGGGAACAACCGGCGACGACATAACATATTTGCTGAACCCGAATAGCAGGCCGAGCGAGCAGCGGAGGCTCAGGGGGGTGGGCTTTTTCACTGGCCTCACCGTGCTCACTTCAGCGATCAGGGCTGCTAAGCATATCGGGCTGGATACCACTGGGGCGTCTGTGGCCGTAGAGGGGTTCGGCAAGATAGGTAGCTCGGTAGCGCGCGCCTTTTGGGAAAAGGGTTTTAGGGTGGTCGCTATCTCCACAGGCCAAGGGGCGATTTATTCTGAGAAGGGCCTCGATATAGACGAACTCTGTAAGCTATATGACCAATTGGGCAGCGGGGTGGTGAAAGCCTATAGGAGAGCCGACCAGATGGAGAAAAGCGGGCTTCTGGAGCTTGAGGTGGACTTCCTTTCGCCGTGTGCTAACTCTTATAGCATCAACTCTGATAATGCGAGCCGCATACGGGCAAGGATAATCAGCCCCGGGGCAAACGCCCCCACCACCCCGGAGGCAGAGCAGATTCTGTTTGAAAAAGGCATTGTCTCTCTTCCAGACTTCATCGCCAATTGCGGCGTGGCTATGGGGGCCGCCATGATGCTGGCCGGCTTGAGTGTGGGCTACATCGCAGGCTTTATTGAAGAAAGATTCGGTGACAGGGTCAGCGAGGTGATCGAGGCTGCGGATAAGGAGCACATGATCCCCAGGGTATATGCCGAGAAAATCGCAATGGAAAGGTTCTGGAAGATAAAGGAGAGGACTGAGAGGGGGGGCTTTGTAAGCAGGGGGTTCGATTTCGCCCTAGGGCTTTATCGAAAGGGACTCATTCCCCGCCAGCTCGTCAGGCTCCTCTCCCCAGGCTACTTTGAGAGGAGGCTTGGCTAGATGCCTGCCAAGCGAGGTGGCGAGGTCTCCGAGGCTGAATACTGGAACAGGGCGGCGAGGAGACTGGCTAATAGATTTGGAGGGAGGCCTGCCCTAGATGAGCTACTTGGTGAACAGCGCAGGAATGCCCACTTGGGGCTTATCTCTAGGTGGGCCGACATTACGAGTTGCCAAAGGATTTTGAAGACCGACCTCTGGGAGGAGGCCCTCGGCTCACACCATTTCATGTTTCATCTGGCACAAGTAAATGACGGACTTATCGGGATAGACATCTCGAGCGAGGTAGCTGCTAGGGCAAAGAGCAGGTCACAGCAGTATAGTTCCCATCTGGGCGAATATATCTGTTGTGATGTCAGAAAGCTGCCTTTCAAAAATAGTTCCATCGACCTGGTAATTTCGACCTCCACGCTTGACCACTTCTCCGATAAAGGGGATATCCGGGCTAGCCTCCAAGAGATCGGGCGGGTTCTCAGCCCCGGTGGCGCCCTTCTACTGACAATGGACAACAAGTCGAACTTCACTGAACCGCTTTTTCGCCTGTTTCTTCTGCTAACACGGGGGCGCCGTTTCTTTTTCATAGGGGAGAGCTGCTCAATCAATGAGCTCAAGTGCCTACTGGAAGGAGTTGGTTTCTCGGTAGAGGACACCACGGCAATTATCCATAACCCTCGGGTCATTACCAAGATACTTGTGCGACTGCTACGCAGGCTTGATCCTGCGAGGTCTGAAAGCGTAATCAGAAAGGTTCTCGCTTTCCTAGACAATCTGGAGACAAGAAAGGCGAAATACTTAACCGGGCTTTTTATAGCAGTGAAGGCGGTGAAGCCTCAAGTTGAATCAAAGCAAAGGGGTCCTTGAAGAGGTGAAAATCGTCGGCGGCAACAGGCCGTGGGCAGCTAGTACCCACGTTGCCGCTCTCCTTGAATTGGAAGACCTTTCCTCCCCTAACGACCTCCTTTCAGCCTTTGAACTCCTCAAAGCTTATATAGACACCCTTCTCTCTCAATTTGTGAAGGGTTGGCTCAATACCATCAGCCTTTACCAGAGACTCCACATCCCCATACCCACAGCCGGCAAGCCTTAGTAGCTTAAGATAAGGGCTCCTCTCGTTCTCATAGACCGCCCTCTTTAAGACTGCCAGAGTGTAAATAATTTGTGTTATTATCGCGTAAATAATGCTACCCCGACTATTATCGAGGAGAGGGATAGAAGTGCCAATAGTCGGATGCCTGGCAGGGATCATGCCCAGAGACCTCGCCGACGATGGATACCAGTCGAGCACATAATTCCCTTAATACCCAGCCAGCTTTTAGTTCAATGTCCTCCTGTGGTATACTTGCATCAAGGCTATCAGGGGCAGAACGATGCTTTGTTATGGTTGTGTTTACTATGCTGGAGACAAGAGCTGTAGGCTCCATGGGGAGCTGAACTCCTTGGATCAATGGAAATCATGTGATGAATATATCGACTGCCGTATGAAGCCAACACCAAACCCCCTTGGCTACTGCGGCATAGCTAGTCTACCCTATTTGCCACCCAAAATCGAAAAACAGATCGAGCTAGCCATCAGCATCCTCGTGAGTGGCGGTCTAGTGGCTTTTCCCACTGATACTGTCTATGGTCTCGGTGCAAGCGCCTTCATTGACCGCGCTGTGAAAAGGGTCTACGAGGTAAAGGGGCGCCCTCATCACCTTCCCCTCCCCCTTCTCCTCGCCGATATCTCAGAGATAGGGATGGTTGCCTATCCCGTGCCTGAGATAGCCTGGCGCCTGGCGGAGCGTTTCCTGCCCGGCGGCTTGACCCTTGTCCTGCCCAAGGCACCTTCGCTCACCACCATAGCCACCGCTGGAGGCAATACAGTTGCAGTGCGCATCCCAAACCACCCTATTCCCCTTGCCCTTATCCGTGGGCTTGCTGCCCCCTTAACAGGGACAAGCGCTAATATAAGTGGCAGGGCTAGCCCGGTGACCGCTGAAGAGGTAAGCCATCAGATGGGTGGGAGCGTTGAACTTATCATCGACGGTGGCAGGTGTCCCGGGGGCATCGAATCGACAGTGCTTGACATAACTGGAGAAGTTCCCAGGATCCTCAGAGAAGGAGCCATCTCTAGGGAGGACATTGAGAGGGCATGCGGCATGGTGGTGGATGTAGCCTGATGAGGGGGATGGATGCGAATTGCCATAGGCTGCGACCATAGAGGACTGAGTCTCAAGAGATCGATCATAAATCTTATCACCGAGCTGGGACACGGCTACGAGGACTTTGGCTGCTACAATGAAACTGCGGTGGACTATCCTGACATCGCCCGGAGGGTAACGGAGGCGGTAGTGGGAGGAAAGTTCGACCACGGCATCCTTATTTGTAGCACGGGCATTGGCATGAGCATCGCGGCAAATAAAGTGCCGGGGGTTAGGGCAGCCCTATGCCACAGCACGTTTACCGCTCGCCGTGCCAGGGAGCACAATGATGCCAATATACTCTGTATGGGGGGGGAGGTGGTGGAGCCCGATCTCGCCTCGGAGATTGTCAGGACGTACCTTGCTTCCCGGTTTGAGGGTGGGAGACACCTGAAGCGTCTGGAGAAGGTGCGTGAGCTGGAAAGAAGGTGTCACCTTGCTTGACAGCGTTGAGCCCTCGTTGTTAAGATGAGCTTAAAACCCCTGTGAGGAGAGATGACGAGAATCCTGGATAGGATCAATGGTCCTGAGGATTTGAAGGGACTAACCCCTTCGGAGCTAAATGAGCTCGCCTCGGAAATCCGAAACGAGCTCATTACTACCGTGAACACCACGGGGGGACATCTTGCCTCCAATCTAGGTGTCGTTGAGCTTACCATCGCCCTGCACCGTGTCTTCAAAAGCCCCCATGATAAGATTATATGGGATGTGGGGCATCAAACCTATGCTCACAAGCTGCTCACCGGGCGTAGGGAACTCTTCCCTACCATCCGCCAATACGGCGGGCTATCTGGATTCACCGATCGCGCTGAGAGCCCCCATGATCACTTCGGTGCCGGACATGCCAGCACTTCGATCTCCGCTGCCCTGGGCATGGCTATTGCCCGAGACCTGCTAGGTGAAGACTATCATGTGGTTGCCATTATCGGTGACGGCGCCCTCACCGGCGGGATGGCCTTTGAGGCACTGAACCAAACGGGCCATCTGGGAACAAGACTGATTGTTATTCTAAATGACAACGGGATGGCTATTTCACCAAATGTTGGTGCCCTGTCAAAACTTTTAAGCCGGGCGAGGCTCGACCGCAGATACTATCGCACCAAAGAAGAGACGGAGCGAATAGTTAATCGGCTCCCCTTCGGCACCCAGGTTTGGCAGGCGGGGAGGCGGGTGAGAGATAGCCTTAAAAGCTTGATTATTCCCACCATGATCTGGGAGGAATTGGGCTTCACTTATTTGGGGCCTATTGATGGACATAACATCGCCGAGCTTGAGGAAGCTCTAAACCAGGCGAAGGAATATCCCTCAAGACCAACCTTTGTTCACGTCATCACCAAAAAAGGCAAGGGCTACCAGCCTGCCGAGGAGGACCCGGTTCGTTTCCATGGGGTAGGCATGAGCAAGGAAAAGCAAGGGCGAGCAAAATCGTATAGTGAAGTCCTCGGGCTTACTATTCTGCGGCTCGCCAAGGAGAACCCGAGGGTGGTGGCAGTCACCGCAGCCATGCCCGATGGCACAGGCCTCAACGTTGTAGCTCGCGAGTTGCCGCACCGAGTTTTTGACCAGGGGGTCTGTGAGCAGCATACGGTTACCTTCGCTGCTGGTCTGGCTACCCAGGGTTTTATCCCATTTGTCGCCATATATTCCACCTTCCTCCAGCGCGCCTTTGACCAGGTTATCCATGACGTCTGCCTTCAGAGGCTTCCGGTCATCTTCGCCATCGACCGGGCGGGTATCGTCGGTGAGGATGGAAAAACCCACCAGGGCGTCTTCGACCTCTCTTATCTCGGTTGCATCCCCAACATTATCATAGCCTCCCCAAAGGATGAAAACGAACTACAGCACCTCCTCTTCACCGCGACAAGAGCGAATTGCCCCGTGGCGATACGCTACCCAAAGGGAGAGGGATTAGGCGTGCCATTAGACGAAGAGTTTTGTGAGCTGCCCCTTGGCAAAGCGGAAGTACTGCGAACTGGGGATGATCTGGCAATACTGGCTATTGGAGCCACTGTAGCACCCTCACTTCAGGCAGCCGAGCTCCTAGCTGAGATGGGGGTCGAATGCACTGTAATAAATGCTCGCTTTGTAAAGCCACTGGATTCCACCCTTATATTGGCGGTGGCGAGCAAAACAAATAGAATTGTCACTGTAGAGGAAAATGTCCTCGCTGGCGGCTTTGGCACTCAAGTCACAAGGCTTTTGGAGGGCTCTGCCCTTCATGGTGTTCAAACAGCCTGCATCGGACTCCCCGATGAGTTTATAGAACATGGTCCGCGGGCACTACTTCAGGCCAAATATAGGCTCGACGCCGAGGGGATAATGCAAAGAGTTCTTCAGTCATTCCCCGATCTTGCCCATCGCCATTAGCGGAAAAAAGGGGCGGGTCATGGATTTGCCACCAGCTTTTGATCGATACCGGCCAGAGCTTGAAGAGGAGCTGAGGGTAGTTATTGGCAATAAAAGCTCCCCCCTCTATAACATGATGCGCTATCATCTCGGTTGGGTGGATGAACAGGGCAACCCTCAAGAAGGTATGGGTGGGAAGCTTCTTCGCCCCACCCTGTGTCTACTTGCTTGCGAGACGGTTGGGGGGGACTGGCGAGCGGCTCTCCCCGCCGCCGCCGCCCTGGAGCTTGTCCATAACTTCTCCTTAATCCACGATGACATCCAGGATGAGAGCGAGGAGCGTCGCCATAGACTTACCCTATGGCGAAGATGGGGAAAGCCCCAGGCGATAAACGCCGGGGATGCTATGTATGCCCTCTCCAGGCTCGCTCTATATCGGCTTAGGGAGAGGGGGGTGCCCGATGGGAAGGTGCTTCATGTAGCCCATATCCTTGATGAGGCCTGTCTTCGCCTGTGCGAGGGGCAATATCTTGATCTCAGCTACGAGGATCGCCTTGACATCGACGTTGACGATTACCTGGAGATGATTGAAGGCAAAGCGGCTGCCCTTATCGAGTGTTCCCTTCATATAGGGGCTTTGTTGGGCACCGAAAACCAATCGCTGATAGGGCACTTCCAACGTTTTGGCAAGATGCTCGGGCTGGCCTATCAGATAAGGGACGATGTGCTGGGCATCTGGGGAAAGAAGAAGGCTCATGACACCGATATCAAGAAGAGAAAGAAGACGTTCCCCGTAATTTATGCGCTCGGTAGGGCGGAAGGCAAACAAAGGGAGAAACTTTTGACGATCTACCAGAAGGGAATTTCTGAGGAGGGGGAGGTTTTCGAGGTGATCAAGGCACTTGATAGCCTGGGGCCCCAGAAATATGCCCAGAAAATGGCTGAGCACTATTATCTTGGCTCTTTAGAAGAGCTGAGGGCGATGAACCTTCCCGCCCAAGCCGAGGACGAGCTTAGGATGATAGCAGCCTTCTTTGTAGAGCGGGATTATTGAATGGTTTGGGATACTCAATGATGATGGAAGACCTTACTTCAAGACTAGGCATATACGTGAAATTGGAGAAAGCCCGAAAGGGAAGGGGGTAGAGAATGAAGCTGGCGATCACTGGAAAGGGCGGTGTGGGGAAGACAACCCTGGCAAGTCTCCTAGCCAGACTATATGCTGCCGAAGGTAGAGCCGTTATTGCCATTGATGCCAACCCCGATGCTAACCTTGCCGCTGCCCTTGGCATACCTCCTGAGGAGGCACGGCAGATAACCCCGATCTCTGAGCTCAGCGAGCTTATTGAGGAGCGCACCGGGGCAAAGCCGGGGGCTGCCGCTGCCTATTTCAAGCTGAACCCAAGGGTTGATGACATCCCTGACCGCTTCAGCATTACCCGGAATGGGGTTAAATTGCTGGTTATGGGCACGGTGAGGAAGGGTGGGAGTGGCTGCATGTGCCCTGAGAGTGCACTATTGAGAACACTAGTGCAGTACCTCGTCTTCAGAAGATCAGAAGTTGTGATAATGGACATGGAGGCCGGGCTTGAGCACCTGGGGCGGGGAACCGCCTCAGCGGTGGATGCCTTCATTGTGGTAGTTGAGCCGGGGCTTAGGAGTCTTCAGACCGCCGAGTCCATCAGAAACCTAGCGAAGGATCTCGGTATCGCCAGATGCTATGTCGTTGGCAGTAAGACGAGGAGCGAGACTGAGCGTCACTTCATAATTGATAATACCCCTGATTTCGAACTCCTCGGCTTCATAAACTATAGCCCGAAGATCGCCGAGGCGGACCTTAAGGGTTTGAGCGTCTTCGATGCCGCCCCAGAGGCGGTCGCGGAGGCAAAGGGAATAAAGGAAAGACTGGAGGCTTATATAGGCAATGAATAAAAGGACCGTTGAAGACATCGATGTTGGTGGGAAAAGGGTTTTGGTGAGGGTCGATTTCAATGTGCCGCTGGACCCTCAGACAGGAGCCATTGCCGATGATACCCGCATTCGAGAGGTCATGCCTACAATAAGATACCTCGTCGAAAGGAAGGCGAAGATTATCCTCTGCTCCCATCTGGGGAGGCCTGATGGGGTGGTTGTTGAGGGGCTTCGCCTTTCCCCCATAGCCCAGCGTCTCTCCCAGCTCCTGGGGCTTCCGGTTAAAATGGCACCGGACTGCATAGGTCCAGAGGTTGAGCAGCTTGTCGGCGGGCTGAGCGGCGGGGATATCTTGCTCCTTGAAAATCTCCGATTCCACCCCGGGGAGGAGAGGAACGACCCCGTCTTTGCCCAGTCCCTTGCCCGTCTTGCCGATATCTATGTTAACGACGCTTTCGGCACTGCCCACAGGGCTCATGCCTCCAATGTGGGCGTTGCTGCCTACCTGCCCGCAGTAGCTGGTTTCCTCCTCAAAAAGGAGATTGAAATCATGGGCAAAGCCCTGGATGCACCTATCCGCCCCCTGACAGCTATAATCGGTGGAGCGAAGATAAGTGATAAGATTAGCCTTCTAGAAAACATCATGGCAAAGGTCGATTCACTGCTTATTGGTGGAGGCCTGGGATCCACCTTTCTAAAGGCATTGAAATATGAGGTGGGACAGTCACTGGTAGAAAAAGAAAAGCTGGGGCACGCCCAGTGGTTGGTGGAAAAAGCTGCTGTAAAGGGTGTCCACCTTATTCTTCCGGTCGACTTGGTGGTTGCCGAGAAGTTCGCCCCCGAGGCGCGCTCTAAGACAGTGCCCATAACCGAGGTTCCCGCTGGGTGGTATGTTATGGATATCGGGCCGCGGACAATCGAGCTATTTGAGGCCAAGCTTCGAAAAAGCAGGACAATCATCTGGAACGGACCGGTGGGTGTCTTCGAGTTTGAGAAATTCAGGAAAGGAACCGCTGCCATAGCAACCCTGCTCGCCGGCCTGGATGCGACCACCATTATTGGCGGCGGCTCCACAGCCGAAGCTGTAGGGCAGCTGGGACTGGCCTCGAGGATGACCCATGTCTCGACGGGGGGCGGGGCTTCCTTGAGACTGCTTGAGGGTAAACCTTTGCCCGGTGTTGAAGCTCTGCTCGATAAGGGTAGTTAGAAAAATGGTTACTTCGGAGCGGATAAAGGAGGTCGCAAGGTCTACCCCATCGAGGATCGTCTCTGTGGTTATTGACGGTCTCGGGGGGCTACCTCATCCTGAGACAGGAAAGACTGAGCTCGAGACTGCCCAGACTCCAAATCTTGACCGACTGGCAGGGGAGGGTATCTGTGGACTTATTGATCCGATTGCCCCGGGGATCATCCCAGGCAGTGGACCGGGTCACCTCGCCATTTTCGGCTATGACCCCCTAAAGTTCACCATTGGGCGGGGGGTCTTGGAGGCACTGGGGATAGACTTCGAGCTCGAGGAGAATGATATTGCCGCTCGGGGCAACTTCTGCACCATTGACGAAAGGGGGCTCATCAGAGATCGTAGGGCGGGGCGCATCCCGGCCGAGAGGTCTCTAGAGCTGTGTCAGATGCTGGGTGAAATCAAGGTGGATGGCGCAGAATTATTCATCGCCCCGGTGAGGGAACATCGCTTTGTGGTGGTGTTCCGGGGGGAGGGGCTATCAGACGAGCTCAGCGACTCTGATCCACAAGTGGAGGGCGTGCTACCCAAGCCTGTCACTGCCCTCTCCCAGAACGCAGTAAAGGCAGCTAATATTGCTCAGGAGTTCATTGTGAAGGCGAGAGAGAGCTTGACCAGACACTACCCCGCTAACATGGTGATCCTACGAGGTTTTTCCAAGCACCCTAATCTCCCCAGCATGAGCGAGGTATATAAGCTGAAGCCGGCTGCCATCGCCACCTATCCCATGTATCGAGGGCTGGCCAAGCTTCTAGGTATGGAGGTTCTCGCCACCGGCAGCACCATAAGCGAAGAGTTCGCCACTCTAAGCAAGCACTTTAAGGACTATGATTTCTTCTTTCTCCATGTGAAGGAGACTGACACCGCCGGCGAGGATGGCGACTTCGAAAGAAAGGTGGCTATCATAGAGGAGGTGGATTCCCTCTTCCCCAGCCTTATCAACCTGAATCCTGATGTGATTGTGGTCACCGCTGACCACTCCACCCCGGCAATATTAAAGGGCCATAGTTGGCACCCGGTTCCCTTCCTTTTATACTCTAGATGGTGTCGCCCCGACGGGGTAGCTGAGTTTTCAGAGAGGGCCTGTGCCAGGGGCTCGCTCGGGAGATTCCGCGGCATTGAGGTCATGCCCCTCGCTATGGCAAATGCCCTAAAACTGGTAAAATTTGATGCTTAGGATAGCCACATGCGGTTGCCGATAATTGCTGGGAACTGGAAAATGAATGCCACGCTCAAGGAAGCCATCGACTTGGTCAGGGAGATGACCGAGAGGCTAGATAGGATAAAAGGGGTTGAGAAGGTGCTCTGTCCGCCATTCATCTCCCTAGCTACAATAAAAGAGCTTATCACAGGCTCCTCAATCAAGCTGGGGGCTCAAAACATGCACTTTGAAGAGCGGGGCGCTTATACCGGGGAGATCTCCCCATCAATGCTTATTGGACTTTGCGATTTTGTCATCCTAGGGCACTCGGAGCGAAGACACTACTTCGGGGAGAGCGACGAGGTCGTAAACAAGAAGGTAAAGGCTGCATTAAGGGCAGGTCTCAAGCCCATCCTGTGCGTCGGGGAGAGGCTTGAGGAGAACGAGATGGGCAGGACTAGAGAGGTGGTCACCACACAGGTGAAACTAGCCCTCTCTGGGGTCAGCCCCCCTGAAGAGTTGGTCATCGCCTATGAGCCGGTTTGGGCTATAGGCACGGGTAGACCCTCCACGCCGGAGCAGGCAAACGACACCATCGGCATCATCCGCAGCGCTATCGCTGAACTTTATGGCGAGGCTATAGCCAGCGAGATTCGGATTCAATATGGTGGCAGTGTCACCAGTGGCAATATCGGCGGATTTATGCAGCAGCCTGAAATCGATGGTGCCCTGGTAGGCGGGGCCAGCCTCAAGGCAGAGGAGTTTCTGAGCATTGTGGAGCAGACAGCAGCGATCAAGAAGGTGAGATGAGGTGCCTTATTGTCATTGTGGGTCCTACTGCTGTGGGCAAGAGCAGGCTCGCCATTCGCCTCGCCCAAACCTTTGGTGGCGAGATTGTGAGCGCTGATAGCCGGCAGGTCTATCGCTATATGGACATTGGCACCGCCAAGCCAAGCCCCGAGGAGAGAGCACTTGTTCCCCATCACCTTATTGATATAGTTGACCCGGACCAGGAGCTGGGTCTTGCCCTTTATCAGAACATGGCATATCATGCGATAGAGGATATACTCGGGCGTGACAGATTACCCATTTTGGTGGGTGGGAGTGGGCTTTATGTGCGGGCGGTGGTGGAGGGGTGGCGCATTCCCAATATCCCGCCAAACGCTGAACTCAGGCAGAGCCTTGCGATAAGGGCAAAGGCAGAAGGTTGCACCGTGCTTTACAACGAACTCATGGAGCTTGACCCGGTGGCAGCGCGTCGCATCGATCCCCGAAATGTGCGCCGTGTAATAAGGGCTATTGAGGTCTGCCGGGGAGCGGGAGAACCATTCTCCCAGCTTCAGCGAAGGGAGCCACCTCCTTTCCAGATTCTTACCATCGGGCTGACCGCAGATAGGGAAAGGCTTTACCAAAGAATAGACTCCAGGGTTGACATGATGATAAGACAGGGGCTGGTGGAGGAGGTGGAGGGGCTGGTGGAGAAGGGTTACACCTTTGATCTTCCATCAATGTCTGGCATTGGCTACCGGCAGATCGGCTGGTATCTCCTGGGGAAGTTGAAGCTAGAGAGTGCGATCCAAGAGATAAAGTTCCAGACCCATCGCTTTGCCCGCCATCAATATGCCTGGTTCCGGCTAGAAGATGAGCGGATCGAGTGGTTTGATATAGGAGAGAAGTTTGAGGAGCCGATCCAAAGCTTGGTGCGAGGATTTATCGGGAGCTAGTGGTGAAATTCGTCAAGATGCAGGCCACAGGCAATGATTTCATCCTGATAGACGCCCGAAACATAAAGCGTGACTGGCAAAAGCTGGCACAGGCCATGTGCGACCGCCACTTTGGGGTGGGCGCAGATGGGCTTATCCTTATCTTACCCTCCGAGGTAGCCAATTTCAGGATGCGCATGTTCAACCCCGATGGCTCTGAGGCAGAGGTATGTGGCAATGGACTGAGATGTTTTGCCAAATATGTGGTCGAGAATGGACTGGCTCAGGGGGGGCGGAAAGGGCTCGCTATAGAGACCCTGGCGGGTGTTAGAACTGTCTTGCCGCTCCTGGCAAAAGGGAAAGTTACCCGAGTCCAGGTAAGTATGGGTAGGCCGATGCTGAGAGCTGAAGATATATCGGTGCACCCAGAAAAGATGGATGAAAAGCCGCCTCGGATAGTAGACTACCCAGTAAGCGTAGAGGGAAGGAAACTCCTCCTCACCTGCCTTTCTTTAGGGAATCCCCATGCCGTATGTTTTATTGATGAGCCGGTCTCGAATTTCCCGCTCGCTGAGATAGGTCCGACGATTGAGAACTATTCGCTCTTTCCCAATAGAACCAATTTTGAGGTGGCAAGAGTGATCAGCCGCAGCGAGATTGAGGCGAGGGTCTGGGAGCGGGGGGTGGGGGAGACCCTCTCCTGCGGCAGCGGAGCTTGCGCCATTGCGGTAGCCGCTCAGCTCCATGACTATATAGATAATCAAGTTGACATAACGCTAAGCAGGGGAAAGCTGAGAGTAGATTGGGATGGGGCAGGGGAGGTCTGGCTCACCGGACCTGTAGAACTGGTATTTACCGGCGATTGGCCGGGAAAGTAATATACTGAAAAGGAGGAAACCGAATGAGTGGTGAAGACAGAAGGAATGCCTTTATGCCCCAGGCTGTTCTTCGTGGGGCCGACCTTTCCAAGACTAACTTCGAAAATGCCATTCTTACTCAGTCTGATTTGCTAAATGCTGACCTCAGCGGGGCAAATCTCACCAATGCCGACCTTGCCCGCTGTGATCTCACCGATGCCGATCTATCGGGAGCCATTTTGGTAGGGGCAAATTTCAGGTGGGCAAGGCTCAGGGGGGCAAACTTCCGAGGCGCCGATCTCACCGGAGTCAATATGCAAAGCACTGACCTCAGGTTCGCTGACTTCAGAGGGGCAAAGATCGACCCGGCAAGAATTGATCTCTCGGGTGCCGTTGGCTGGCTTCAGGCAAGCTGGGATGAGCCCGTCCTTGAGGCCCTAAAGGCAAAATTCGCCAAATAGGAGAAGCCTTGCGCATCTCAAAGCGTATCAAAAATCTGCCGCCATACCTTTTCGCCCAGATCAGCAGAAAGATCGCGGATAAGAAGGCCCAGGGGAAGGATGTGATCAGTCTTGCCATTGGCGATCCCGACCTGCCAACTCCCGATCATGTCATCGAGCACCTTTGCCGGGCAGCCCGTGATCCTGCCAACCATCGTTATCCCGAGACTGAGGGTCTCCCTGAACTTCGAAGGGCCATCGCTGAGTGGTATGAGCGGCGATTCGGTGTCTACCTCGACCCAGATAAAGAGGTGTTGCCCCTCATCGGTTCAAAGGAGGGCATCGGCCATATTGCCCTTTGCTTTATCGACCCGGGTGACCTCGCCCTTGTCCCTGATCCGGGGTACCCTGTTTACGCAGTAGGCACCATGTTTGCCGGGGGAGAGCCCTTCTTCCTCGCCCTGACCGAGGAGAACGATTTCCTACCCAACTTGGAAGCTGTCCCACAAGAGGTGGCGAGGAGGGCGAGGATCCTCTGGCTAAACTATCCCAATAACCCGACAGCAGCGGTAGCTGAGCTTGACTTCTTCGAGAGGGTGGTTTTCTTTGCCAAAAAGCATGATATTGTTGTTTGCCACGATGGTCCTTATACTGAGGTTGCCTTCGATGGCTATAGGCCGATGAGTTTTATGCAGGTAAAAGGTGCCAAAGATATAGGGGTGGAGTTTCATTCCCTCTCCAAGAGCTATAATATGACAGGGTGGCGCGTTGGTATGGTGGTAGGCAATAATGAAATAGTTGATGCTCTAGCGAGGGTGAAGTCGAACCTTGATTCAGGTATTCCTCAAGCCATTCAATACGCCGCCATAGAGGCGTTGCGGGGGCCGCAGGACTGCATCGAGGAGCATAATACCGTTTACCAGTGCCGTCGCGACCGAGTGGTAAAGACCCTTACCGAAGTGGGGCTCTGGGTAAAGCCCCCCAAGGCGAGCCTTTATGTGTGGGCGAAACTCCCCCACGGGCAAAAATCGATGGAATTTGCCACCAGATTGCTTGAAGAGGCATTAGTAGTTGTTATTCCCGGCATCAGCTATGGGAAATGGGGAGAGGGCTACATTCGCATCTCTTTAACCACCCCTGATGACCAGCTTGATCAAGGTCTGGCAAGACTCTCCTCCTGGTTTGTTTCTCAACAAGGCAACTCGTTGAGGTAAAGGAGGCATTATCGCGGAGAATATGTTTCTCACTCAAGCGCAAGCAGAAAGGGCTTTCCTTATCGGGGTTGAGGTAAAGGAGGCAAAAAATAGGTGGTCGGTAGAGAGCTCACTCGAAGAGCTCGGTCAACTAGCACGCACCGCTGGTGCTGAGGTGGTGGGGAAATTGGTCCAGCGTCTCAGGAGACCTTCACCCACCTTCTACCTGGGTAAGGGAAAACTGAGCGAGGTCGCTGAGCTAAGGGGGAAAACAGGCTATAATGTGGCTGTCTTCGACGACGAGCTCACACCAACCCAGCAACGGAACATTGAAGAGGCGCTTCAGACTAAGGTTATTGACCGCACCGCCCTGGTTCTTGACATCTTCGCCAAGCGGGCGCAGACAAGGGAGGGTAAACTTCAGGTCGAACTGGCTCAGCATCAATATCTTCTTCCACGCCTCACCGGACAGTGGAGCCACCTGGAGCGTCTCGGTGGTGGTATCGGTACCAGAGGGCCTGGGGAGAGTCAGTTAGAGACTGATAGGCGCCTTATTCGTCAAAAGATCCATCGACTTAAGGTCGAAATAGAGCAGGTAAGGAGACACCGCGCTCTATACCGGCATCAACGCAGAAAGCACAGTGTCCCTGTCGTAGCAATAGTGGGCTATACCAACGCCGGAAAGAGCACCCTATTTAATGCCCTAAGTAATGCCAATGTACCGGTGGAGGATAAGCTGTTTACCACCCTCGATCCCATTACTCGTCGATTGATCCTGCCAAGAAGCAGAAGAGAGGTAGTATTAACTGACACGGTAGGCTTTATCCAGAAGTTGCCCACTACTGTTGTAGCTGCTTTTAGAGCAACCTTGGAGGAGCTATCTGAGGCCGACTTAATTCTCCATGTTGTTGACATAACACACAAGGATGCCGCTAAGCAGAGCCAGACCGTAGAGAACATCCTGGGAGAATTAGGTCTTGCGAAAAAGCCAAGGCTCACCCTCCTCAATAAGATTGACCTCCTAACATGCGCAGCCGAAGGACTGGAATGTGACCTGCTCAAGAATGCTGAGCGCTCGATAGTGTTTATTTCAGCAGCCAAGGGGTGGGGGCTGGAGAGACTATTGCAAGCAATTGAGGAGACGCTTGAAGGAGGTGACATAACACAGCACCCCCCTATCGAGAAAGTTGACTAAAGTGGGTCGCACTATAAATCTTATGTCATATTAACATGGGTGGGGGCGCTTCTAAGCGCCCCCACCCATGTTGGCTAACCTATACCCTAAAGGCCAAAGATATTGCACGCAATGGTACATCCCGCCGGACTGCCGCCAAGGTTGTGGGCCAACCCAAGCTTCGGGTTTTTTATCTGGCGTGGCCCAGCCCTCCCTTGAAGCTGGAGGTATATTTCATAGGTCATCCTCAGGCCACTGGGGCCAATGGGGTGACCGAAGCATTTGAGTCCTCCGTCAGGCTGAACCGGCAATGCCCTCTCACCCTCAAGAGCCCTCTGTAGGGTGAAGAACCCGGCGTTGGAGCCCAGAATATCCTCGTAGACCTTTCCCCTGGGGCTGAACTGGAGGTCCTCCATGATGACCGCCTCGGTGATGGAGAAGCAGTCATGAACCTCAGCCATGCTTATCTCCTCACGGGGGTTCTTTATCCCTGCCTCGGCATAGGCCGCTAGCCCGGCGCGGTAGGTCTCCTCAACATGGGTATAGTCAAAGTCTGTCCTCGCTTGCCCTTCACCGGGGCCGACGCAGATCTGTAGCGCCTTGATGTAGACCGGGTCTTTCCTGAAGCTCTTTGCCATATGGGCAGGGACAACTATCGCTGCCGCTGCACCATCGCTCACGCCGCAGCAATCGAATAGCCCGAGAGGCCAGGCGATTATCGGGGCCCTTAAGACCTGCTCTAAGGTTATCTCCCTCTGGAAGTGGGCCTTCGGGTTTCTGGCACCATTCCAGTGGCTCTT
>DAOTXZ010000002.1:0-13653 GCA_034435115.1 Dehalococcoidia bacterium
AGGTAATAATAGCCGGGGCCGGTGGGGCAGCGCATCTTCCAGGGGTGCTTGCCAGTTGGACAACGATCCCAGTTATTGGGGTTCCCATAGCGTCGGGGGAGCTTAAGGGGATTGATGCCCTCCTCTCGATGGCGCAGATGCCTGCCGGTGTGCCGGTGGCGTGCGTTGGGATCGGGCAGGCCAAGAACGCCGCCCTCCTTGCCGCGGAGATTTTAGGGTTAAAGCATGAGAATATTAGACGAACCTATGAAAAATATCGCCAGGCTTTGGCAAGGGATTAAGCTCAAAGGGACAAAAAGATGATTGAGAGATATTCTAGACCGCAGATGAAGAGGGTCTGGTCTGACGAGTCGAAGTTTGACAAGTGGCTTCAGGTTGAGATCGCTGTCTGCGAGGCGTGGGCGGAGCTGGGCACTATCCCCAAAGAGGCGATCCCAAGAATAAAAAAGGCCCGCTATGACCTGAAGCGCATTGACGAGATTCTCAAAATAACCCACCACGATATGACCGCCTTTCTGAGGTCGGTCGCTGAGAGCCTGGGTGATGAGTCACGATTTATCCACCTCGGGCTAACCTCCTCTGATATTATGGATACGGCATTAAGCCTCCAGATGATTGAGGCGGTAAATATCCTTGAGCAGGATATCGCTGAGCTTACCCAGGTGCTTAGGGAAAAGGCGATCGAGCACAAGCATACCATAATGATGGGGCGAACCCATGGCGTCCATGCCGAGCCAATTACCTTTGGTCTCAAGCTCGCCCTCTGGCATGAGGAGATGAAACGCAATCGCCAGAGGCTAGCTGAGGCAAAGAGGATGATCTCTGTGGGCAAGATCTCCGGCGCTGTGGGAACCTATGCCTCGGTTCCACCTCAGGTTGAGAAACTTGCCTGCCAGAGGCTCGGGCTTGAGGCGGCGCCCTTGTCCAGCCAGATTTTGCAGCGGGACCGCCATGCCCAGTTTGTAACCACCCTGGCGATAATCGCAAGCTCCCTTGAGAAGTTCGCCACCGAGATAAGGGGGCTTCAGAGAACGGAGATACTTGAGGTGGAGGAGCCTTTTGAGCCCGGGCAGACGGGGTCATCGGCAATGCCCCATAAGAGAAACCCCGAGCTCTGCGAGCGCATCTGCGGGCTGGCGAGGCTTGTCCGCGGGCACGCCCTGACCTCGATGGAGAACATCGCCCTGTGGCATGAGCGGGACATCAGCCACTCCTCAACCGAGCGGGTAATCCTCCCCGACTCCTGCCTCGTCCTCGACTACATCCTCTCCCTTTTCACCAATGTAATGAAGGGGCTTCAGGTATATCCAGAGCGGATGAGGGAGAACCTGGAGGTAACAAAGGGGCTTATCTTCTCACAACGGGTCCTTATCGCCTTGATCGAAAAGGGGCTGGGACGGGATGAGGCATATGAGATTGTGCAGCGGAACTCGATGAGGGCGTGGCGGGAGAGGGTGAGCTTCTTGGAGCTTCTTCAGTCCGACCCCGATGTGAGCAAACACCTTTCCACGGCGGAACTGGAGGGGCTTTTTGACTACGGCTATTACCTGAAGCATGTCGATGAGGCGATCGAGCGGGTGGGGCTGGGGTAAGGGGAAGCATTAGTGATATACTATCGGCCGTAGGGGAGCAAGAGTAGTGTTACGCCTTGTGATAAGGGAACTGCTGACTGTCGCACCGCTTGCAGCTATCTCAGGTGCTGCAGTCGGGCTGGTGACAGGACTTTTTGGGGTTCACCTTATTGCTGCTGTAATATGGGGGGTGTGCACGCTGTTCGGCTATTTACGCTTTGGTCTGGGGCGGTTTGGTGCGGTCGCTTACCTTGATGCTTTGACTGGCGCTGTTGCAGGTGGGGCAGCGGTGTACTTTGTAGGGAATGCTTTGCAATAGAGAAGGGCAATCTGAGATGTTGCCCTGCCTCCTATAGAGTGGTGGCAGCGAAAGGAGGCTCGAAAATGCCATTTTGTCACAATTGCGGTGCTCAAGTCGCTGAAACTGCCAAGTTCTGCACGGACTGTGGAGCAAGGCTTAATGACAAGCTGGATGACATAAACGAGCAACTCAAGATGCTATTGCAGGTAGGAATAATCAAGAATGACCTGCCTTTGCAGCTACGAGGGTGGGTAAATGACCTCGGCCTATTTGTCCAGTTTCGTTCTATCGGGAATCTGGGAGTATTGAAGGCTGGGGGCATGCACCGAAGCTATCTTGACGCAAAGTTTATCTTGCTCGACGAAAGCACCGCTTACACAGCGTGTGAGATAGAGAAATTCGACCGAAAAACCTGGGAGCGTCGCTTCGCACATTTGGTCAGGCCGACACACGAGATTGCCCGCTTTTTTGATGACCGCAGTGAAGAAGGAATCAGTGAACACGATGGCGTCGCACTGACACAGGCAATACAGCATTTCAAGAAAACAGGCGAATGGCTGGGCCTCCCTAAGAAGTCTAGTGTCTAGTGTGACCAGCTTGTGGCTATTAGAGAGGGCAACTCATAGATGTAGAGAGAATGCTTTACACGAGGAGGTTCGGATGACACGGAGCAGCGGCCCCAGATATAAAGTGGAATGTATTGTCTGTGGCAGAAGATTTACCGTTCCCACGGTGTCGTCCGCCGTTCCCAAACATCCTCCCAAAGGCGAACCGACACAACCGTACGTGCCGTATGTGCCCTGTCCTGGGTCAGGACAAATCGGTATCCCGATCGAGCCTGTTATAGAGTAATAGGTGGGGAAGGATATGGAACTCCTGCTTGAAACCAATCTGCCCAATCTCTACTACCGGGGGAAGGTGCGGGATACCTACGACCTGGGCGATAGGCTATTTATTGAGACAGTGGTCACTAGCATATTCTGGGCAGTAGCTCACCAACAAGCATATCCACAATGCGAGATGCCCCAAGACGAGTCCTCATGATAACCCTTCCCGGGTGTTCCTTCCTGACCTCACCAATTATTGATGCCTCGCTGCCATATTTGTTTTGCCGCATTGCCTCGAGAACCCTTTCCGCATCGTCTGGGGCAACGGCAGCAACAAGCCTCCCTTCGTTGGCAACATGGAGCGGATCAAATCCAAGCATCTCACAAGCAGCGCGCACCTCGTCCCTTACCGGTATCATATCCTCATGGATTAAGATGCCCACCCTGGACTGGGCAGCAAACTCATTGAGGGTGGTAGCCAGGCCACCTCTTGTCGGGTCGCGCAGGGCGTGGATTTCAGTGGATGCCTTGAGCATCTCCGCAACTAGCCTGTTTAGAGGGGCACAATCGCTTTTTATCAAGGTTGAAAAATTGAGCCCCTCCCGCTCGCTCATCACGGCGATGCCGTGATCGCCTATGGGTCCGCTCAAGATCAGCTTATCGCCGGGTCTGGCATTTGATCCTGAGATATTGACTCCCTCGGGAACAACGCCCACGCCTGAGGTATTTATGAAGATCTTATCGGCGCTTCCCTTATTCACCACCTTGGTGTCTCCGGTGACCACCTTCACCCCGGCCTCTTCAGCCGCCTCATGAATTGAGGCTACAATCCTCCCCAAATCGCTTAAAGGCAAGCCCTCTTCGATAATGAAGGAGACGCTCAAATAGAGGGGCACCGCCCCGCTCATCGCAAGATCGTTCACCGTGCCACAGACGGCTAGCCTTCCGATGTCGCCACCGGGGAAGAAGATCGGGGTCACGATATAGCTATCGGTGGTGAAGGCTAGCCGACCCTTCACCTCAAAGACGGCCGAATCATCTAGCTTTGAAAGAAGTGGATTATCGAAGGCGGGCACAATCCCCTTCTCCACTAGGTCGTGGCTCAGCCTCCCCCCGCTGCCATGGGCGAGGAGTATCTTTTCATCCTTAAACGGTTCCATAGTGATAGTAGCTGGCGCAGCTCCCCTCCGAGGAGACCATGCATGGCCCTACTGGGTGGTCAGGGGTGCATGTCGCCTGAAAGAGTTTACAATCGAGGGGGGTCTTTACCCCACGCAAAATCTCACCGCAGAGACAGCCCTTGGGCTCCCGGGTCGGACCTGGATCGATGGCGAAGGCGTGCTCGGCGTTGAAGCTTTGGTACTCCTCCCTCAACCTCAGGCCGCTTTCGGGAAGCATCCCCATGCCGCGCCAGTTTGCTGGCGCGGACTCAAAGACACCTCTCATAAGCTCCTGAGCCTTCAAATTCCCCTCAGGGCGCACCCCGCGTCGGTAGGCAATCTCCACCCTCGGCTCACCTTTTTCCAGTTGTTCCACCAGCATCTCGATTGACTGCAAAACATCTAGAGGCTCAAATCCGGAGACAACACAGGCTATACCGTAGTCTCTGGCGGCGAACCCCCAGGGAAGGGAGCCGATGACAGCGCTCACATGCCCGGGGCAGATGAGCCCATCAAGCTTTACCTCACCGGAGTCGAGGAGCGCCTTGATCACCGGAGGGCAGAGCTTGAGCATGGAAAGAACATAATAATTCTTTATCCCCTCCGACTTCGCCTGAATTATCGAGGCAGCGATGGTTGGCGCCGTGGTCTCAAAGCCGATGCCAATAAAGACGACCGATTTCTCTGGATTCTCCCTGGCGATGTGAAGGGCATCGATGGTGGAATAGACTATCCTAACATCAGCGCCGTCGGCTCTCGTCTTTTGCAGGCTGGAATGGCTGCCGGGGACCTTAAGCATATCCCCGAAGCTGGTGATGATCACCCCTGGCTCCTGGGCTAGGGCAATAGCCTTGTCCAGGTCGGCATTGGCGGTGACACACACCGGGCAGCCGGGACCGGAAAGCATCTCCACGGTTGGGGGCAGGAGCTGGCGGATGCCATACCTCATGATGGTGACGGTATGACCGCCGCAGAACTCCATGAGTCGTATATGCCTCTTGGAGCGCCGGTGGATTCTGTCGATCACCGCCTTGGCAAGCTCAGTATCTCGGAACTCATCAATAAATTTCATTTTTTGAACCAAGGGTCTATTCTTCTGGCTCATCTTCTAGAGAGGCCATCTCCGTAAGCAACCTCAGAGTCTCCTTGGCCTCCTCCTCATCGATTACATTTATAGCGTACCCGGTGTGGAGGAGGACATAATCTCCAACTTTGACCTCAGGTGTCAGGATGATGCTGATCCGGCGGCCAATGCCCCCGAGCTCCACCTCAGCCTCGAACCCCATTATCGATTTAACCCGTGCCGGTATGGCAAGACACAAATTTAGTCCTCCAAGAAGGCGAAATTGGCGATAACCGCCTGCCCCAGCGAGATGCCGCCATCGTTGGTTGGCACAAGTTTATGGGTTAATACCTCAAAGCCCTCCCTCTCAAGTGCTTCTACGGCGAGCCTGAGCAGAAGCCGATTTTGAAATACCCCGCCGCTGAGGGCAACCTTGCGCAGGTCTCTTTCACCAGCTATCTGACAGCACATCTCAGCTACTATTTGGGCTACAGTGTGGTGAAACCTGGCTGAAATAAGACCCACGGGGAGGCGACCTATATCGTAGATGATCGCCTTAAAGAGCTCTTTCAGCTTCACAATCCTTACTCCGTTCTGCTCCACTATGGAGAAGGGATAACCCTCGACCTCGTCGATTTCATCGGGTGCTGCCATCTCAAGCTCAATGGCTGCCTGAGCCTCATAGTCCACCTTGCCTCTTATGCCGAGGAGCGCCGCTACCCCATCGAAGAGCCGCCCGCAGCTTGAGGTCAAGGGAGAATTGATCCCCTTTTTGACCTGTTTTTTTATGACTCTTTTTTCGAGCGGATCAATCTCTTCCAAGAAGGATAGTCCTTCAGGAAGCTTGCTCTCCCCCAATAAGGTCAAAATATAGGAAAAGGCCATGCGATAGGGTCTTTCGATGGCAGCGGCACCGCCGGGCAGTGGTATATATTCCAGATGCCCCACCCTATCGAAGCCCTTGTAGCTCGTGACCAGAAATTCCCCACCCCATATGGTGCCATCTGATCCATAGCCCGTGCCATCGAAGGCAACGCCGATTACCGGCTCCTTGACCCCATTTTCCACCATGCAGCTAACGATATGGGCATGGTGGTGCTGCACCCCGATGAGGGGGAGTTTTTTGCCCTGCTCCTTTGCCCACTTGGTCGAGAGATATTCCGGGTGAAGGTCGTGAGCGATCGCCTGCGGCTCGGTGCGAAAAAGGCGCTTATAGAGACTGATGGTGGCCTCGAAGTGCTCCAGTGTTTCAAGGTTCTCCATATCGCCAATGTGCTGGCTCAGGAAGGCGTGGTTTTCTTTGGTGAGACAGAAGGTATTCTTCAACTCAGCGCCGCAGGCGAGCACTTGCTTCGCCTTGAAGGGGAGGTGGATGGGATAGGGGGCGTAGCCCCGCGCCCGCCTGATTAGCTGGGGTTCTCCCCTCTCTACAATAGCCACACTATCATCGTAGCGGGCATAGATATCCCGGTTGTGAAGAATGAAAAAATCGGCGATGCCCTTCAGCCGGCGTATCGCCTCATCATTGTCCTTAGCGATAGGCTCCTCGCTTATATTGCCACTGGTCATCACCAGGGGCAGATCGGTCTCCCTGAGCAGCAGATGGTGGAGCGGGGTATAGGGCAACATCACCCCTAGGTATTTTAACCCTGGGGCTACCCTTCGTGAAACCGGTGAACCCTCCCGCCACCTGAGGAGCACGATGGGGCACTCGGGCGAGGTGAGAAGCCTCTCCTCCTCGAGTGAGACGAGGCAGTGTTCTTTTACCTTCTCAAGGGTGGCCAGCATTATTGCCAGGGGCTTAAAGGGGCGTCTCTTTCTCTCCCTCAGGAGCTCAATTGCGGTATTACTCGTGGCATCGCAGGCGAGGTGAAAGCCACCGAGCCCCTTAATGGCGAGAATCCGCCCCTCTCTCAGAAGCCTGCTTGAAGTGGCGATGACATCATCGCATGAAATAGGTTTGCCACTAGCATCTAAAAGTTCCAGAGATGGGCCACACTTGGGGCAGGCATTGGGCTGGGCGTGGAAGCGGCGATTTAAGGGGTCATTGTACTCTCGCTGGCATTCGGGGCACATCACAAAATGGCGCATTGTAGTCTTTGGTCGGTCGTAAGGGATGTCCTCGATGATAGTGAAACGGGGCCCGCAATTGGTGCAATTGGTGAAGGGGTAACGATAGCGTCGATCATCAGGGGACAGGAGCTCGCCCTTACAGGCATCGCAGGTGGCGATATCGGGGGAGACCAATTGGTACCTGCCCTCCTCAGCGAGGCTGTGGCGTATTTCGAACCTGGTATAGCCTGCTGGTGGGGCGCTCGCGGTGGTAATGCCCTCAATCCGGGCGAGCGGCGGCGCCTTCGTTTCAAGCTCCGCAAGGAATTGGTCAAGAGCCTCCCTCGGCCCCTCCACCTCGATCTTCACATCGCCGGAGGTGTTCAGGACCCAGCCTTTAAGGCCATGCCTGGTCGCTAGCTGATAGACAAAGGGACGGAAGCCCACCCCCTGGACTACACCTTGAATGCTTATCTTGAGTAGTTCCGCGGTCGTGCTTTTCATTCACCATTTATTATATATCAACCTTGAGGATGCTTCAAATGCGGCAGATGTGGTAGAATAAGTATGCCTAGGCTGGTTCCGATGACATACTTGCCCATGAGGGAGTTGATGCAGAACTTGGCAAAACAAGCGGGTGACTTTTTGCTTGACCATTTTGGGAAAGACCAGCAACTGCTTCAGCTTCGGAGTTCGGTGAAGGAAGCGGTAACTAAATATGACGGGATGGCTGATGAGTTGATTGTCCAAGGGATTAAAAAGGCTTATCCCAACCATAGCCTTCTAACTGAGGAGAGCGGCCTCTTAGAGGGCGATCCCGACTGGCTGTGGATTGTGGATTCCCTGGATGGCACGAGCGATTTTGCGAACTTGAATCCGTTCTTTTCAGTCTGTATTGCCCTGATGCATAAAAAGGAGCTTGTTCTGGGGGTGGTCTATTCTCCGGCAATTGGGGAATTCTATCTCGCCGAGAAGGGAAAGGGGGCCTATCTCAATGGGAGGAGAATCCAGGTTTCGGGCGTCTCTCACCTTCGTCAGAGCTATGTTTTCTATTGTGAAGGGGGTGAAAAGGACAGGTTGAGAACTGCCAGGATTATCAACCGGGTTTATCCCCAAGTTATGGACCTACGGAAGCTCGGCTCGGCCGGTCTTGAGACAGCCTGGGTAGCTGCGGGAAAAGGGGAAGCCTACTTTACAACGAAAATCGAGCCATGGGATGTCGCTCCGGGGGTTTTGCTTGTCCAGGAGGCCGGGGGCAGGGTTACTGATTTTCAAGGAAATCTTTGGAGACTGGAACGAAGTGACCTCGTGTTTTCTAACAGACTGGTTCATCCTGCCCTATTAGACCTGCTCAGCGCTTAGGAGGGTAGTTATGGAACTTGTTCTTGAAACAAATCTGCCCAATCTCTACTACCGTGGGAAGGCGAGAGACATCTATGAAATGGGTGATAAGCTACTTATTGTAGCTACCGACCGCATTTCGGCCTTCGATTTTGTCTTGCCCTGCGGCATCCCCGATAAAGGGTTGATATTGAATAAGCTTTCGGCCTTCTGGTTTGAAAAGACGGCTCATCTTGTGCCCAATCACTTCATTGAAGTCGTAAATGATCTCGGCTCGCTCCATCCCTATTTTGAACCTGAAAACTGTCCTCCCTATCTTGTCAGTCGCTCGATGATCGTGAGGAAGGCGAGGCGCATTGAGATTGAATGCGTAGTTCGTGGCTATCTTGCGGGGTCAGCATGGGCTGACTATCGGGAGGGGGGTACTCTCAGTGGCATTTCCCTGCCCCGGGGGCTTAGGGAGAGTGAAAAGCTGCCAGAGCCTATCTTCACCCCAACCACCAAGGCGGAGAGCGGACATGATCAGCCCATAGATATGGATGAGGTGAGAAGACTTTTGGGCGGGGCATTGGCTGAGGAACTTCGGGAGAAGAGCCTCAAAATCTACCTCCATGCCCATGATTATGCCCTCTCCAGGGGGATCATCATCGCCGATACAAAGATGGAGTTCGGAATCGTCAACGGCGAGGTCATCCTGATTGACGAGCTTTTAACCCCTGACTCAAGCCGTTTCTGGGATGCCTATCAATATGTCCCTGGTCGCTCTCAGCCGAGCTTTGATAAGCAGCTGGTTCGAGACTGGCTTATCTCAAGTGGCTGGAATAAGGAGCCCCCTGCCCCCGCCCTACCCCCTGAGGTAATCGAGGCTACAACCCGGAGGTATCGCGAGGCATACCGGAAACTGACGGGGAAGGAACTGGTGCCTAGCTTTCGATAACGCCTTTGGTGCTGGGCATCTCCCCCGAAATTCGCTCATCGATCCTGGTTGCCCCATCAAGCGCTCTTCCCAGTGCCTTGAAGATAGCCTCGGCCTTGTGGTGGTCATTGATGCCGGCAAGGATTTTGGCATGGAGATTAAGTCTCCCCTCAATGGCAAGTGACTCGAGGAAGTGGCGGACAAGATCAGTGGGAAGCTCCCCGATGTATAGGCCAGTGAAGGAAATATCCACCACAGCATATCCCCTCCCACCGATATCCACCGCCACCAGCGCCAGAGCCTCGTCCATGGGGACAATAGCGTGAGCCATCCTGGCGATGCCCCTTCTCTCCCCCAGCGCCTGACTCAGTGTCCTTCCCAGTGATATAGCCACATCCTCGATGACGTGGTGGGGATCGGCGCCGAAATTCCCGGAGGCTGATATTTTCATATCAAATAGACCGTGCTGTGCAAGGTGGGAGAGGAGGTGATCAAATATCCTGATCCCGGTCTTAATATCGAACTTTCCACTCCCATCTATATCTAGTTCCACACTGACGCTTGTTTCTTTTGTCTCCCGAGTGATGGTTGCAAACCTGTTAGTCATGAGCTTCCTCCATCTTCTGTAATGCTTCAACCAGCCGATCGGTGTGCTCTGGCTTCCCAACGCTAATTCGAAGCAAGTTCTTCAGAAGCGGGGTATCAAAGTAGCGGACAAAGATGCCGAATCGCTGCAAGCCCTCGTAAAGCCGGCGTGCCTCCCCGTTCAAAACTGAGCAGAGGATAAAGTTAGCCTGTGAAGGGTATGGCTTCAAAAAACCTAGCCTAGCCAGTTTAGAGAAAAGCCGCTCCCGCTCCGAGATTATGGCGCGCACTCTCTCTTTAAGGCAGTCTATATCTGCCAGCGATTCCTTAACCGCAATCTGAGCGGCGGCGCTCACATTATAGGGCTGCTTTATCTTCAGGGCGTGCTCAGCAAGTCTCTTTGGGAATATGCCATAGCCGATACGCAAGCCGGCAAGCCCCGCCCACTTGCTAAAGGAGCGGAGGACGATGAGGTTCTCATAATCAGGAACAAGGTTAGCAAGGGTGACCCCGCTGAACTCGTAATATGCCTCATCGACCACTACCACCATCCCCGTCTCCACCAGCTTGATGATATCCTCTTTTGGGGTGATGTTCCCGGATGGGTTATTTGGTGATGCGATGAAGATGAGCTTGGTTCGCCTGTCGATGGCTTTCTTTACTGAAGCAACATCCACGGCAAAGCGCTCATCCCTCGGGATCTCGACCACCCTCCCGCCGCAGACACTGGTGCTAAAGGGATACATGCCGAATGTAGGGGCGCAATTTATCACCTTATCTCCCGGCTTGAGAAAGAGGCGCAATATGAGGTCGATGAGCTCATCGCTGCCGGCGCCGGCCACAATATGCTCAGCGCCAATGCCGACATACCCCTCGAGAGCTTTCCTTGTCTCGCGCTGCTCCGGGTCGGGATAGAGGTGGTAGTAGCGATAGTCAGCGAGGGCTCGCTGAACATGTGGTGAGCAGCCATAGGGGTTCTCGTTCCCATCGAGTTTTATCACCCCTTCGGGCGGGATGCCGGCTCGCTCGCCCAGAACCTCCAACGGAACAATTGGAATATAGGGCTCAAGCGCAATAAGCTCCTGCCTTATCAGCCTTTCAACCTTTGCTTGCCTTACCAAGCCAACCCTCCAGTGCCCGGGCGTGGGCGGTTAGCCCCTCAGCACGGGCGATGATTGCGGCAGCAGGACCTAACTCTTTCAAGGTCTCATCATCCAAAGCGACCAGGCTTATAACCTTTGTGAAATCGCCAACCGTGAGGGCAGAGCTGAAGCGGGCCGCTCCCCCTGTTGGCATGACATGGCTCGGTCCCGCAATATAGTCGCCTATAGCTTCTGGGGAGCCGAGAAAGATACCCCCCGCATTCCGGATCCTGTCCAGGTAGCTCCGGGCATTGCTTACCATTAAGGACAAGTGCTCCGGGGCATAATCATTGACCAGATCGATAGCCTCGTCTATGCTGGCTGCTACTATTATCCCACCCCTAGTCTCCAGTGACTCTCTAGCGATGTCGCGCCGCTCAAGTCCCACAAGCTGGCGCTTCACCTCTTGGCTGATCCTCTCGGCTAACTCGGGCGAGCTGGTGATCAGGATAGCAGAGGCTAGAGTGTCGTGCTCTGCCTGAGCCAGAAGCTCCGCAGCACAGAGAGCAGGATCGGCGGTCTCATCGGCGATTATGACCGTCTCGGTAGGCCCCTCTAGGGCATCGATTCCCACCCAGCCATAGACCATCTTTTTAGCTAAAGTGACGAACAGCCCACCGGGCCCGTAGACCTTGTCTACCTTGGGAATCGACTGTGTGCCGAAGGCTAGGGCGGCGATAGCCTGAGCCCCACCGACCTTAAAAATGCGGCTGGCTCCGGCGATATCCGCCGCCACCAGTGTGGGAGCTGGAACCTCGCCGTCTCCCTTGGGAGGGGTGGTAATGATGACCTCCTCTACCCCGGCCACCCTGGCGGGGATTGCTATCATAAGCACTGTTGAAGGGTAGCAGGCGGTCCCTCCGGGGACATAGATGCCAATTCGCTCCAGTGGCCGAACGAGTTGCCCCAGCCCTTTGTCAACCCAGCTAGTTCTCCTATGGGCGAGGTGAAAGGTTTGAATCCTTTCAGCGGCGAGGCTGAGCGCGGAAATAAGCCCCTTTTCCACCTTCCCATAGGCGCTGGCAATCTCTTCCTTGCTCACCTCAAGACGGTCGAGCTCCACCCCGTCAATCCTTCTGGTATAGTTGAGGAGAGCGAGGTCGCCCTTGAGACGCACCTCGTCGATGATTCGCTCCACCGCCTGCTCCGGAGCCAGCTCCTCCCCGAAAACAACCTTTATCTTTTGTCTTAGCGGCGGGACATCACGGAGTTCAAGGGGGGAACGCCGCAGCAGGGTGGCTTTTGCGATCTGGATATTTTGGACTATTCTCAATTCAGATATTCCTCAGCCGCAACTATAGACTCGTCTACCGCCCTCTCCCTGAATCTCCGGATTCGCTCTGGGGTGACATACTGGATTGTTCGCTCAACCATGGTGGGGAGGGCGGTGAGAAACAGCTCCAGTCCCTCGGGATCAACCATCCGGCGGGGGACGAGGAACCTCTCGGCAAAGAATGGAAAGAGCGACCAATCAGGCGGGCGCTCAACCATTTTCAGGATAAACTCATGCCACCTTCTGAGCGTGGCGGTGTCAACAAATCTGGGGTTGACCTCTGGATCCCAATGCTCAAGTTGTTGCCGAATCTCCTTCATCCTGGCTTTATTGACCCGCTCTCGAATATCAAGCTCATATTGTAGTGCCCTGTCCGTTATATTAGCCATGGGATCGTTAGCCATGGGTGAGGAAGGGCCAAAGAAGGGACGGTAAATGTCGATGATCCAGACCTCGTCGGTAATAAGGTGTGAGAGGTAGCCGGCAATAAGGGCACTTGTTGCCTCACCCAGCCCCGTCCCTTTGGCAAGATAAGGATGAGCCTCGAAGATGAGTTTCACCCCACTTTCGCTATTCTCCTTCCCAAGATCGAAGAAATGGCTTTCCACCCTTGCTATGCCGGTGATTATGTGAACATCGGGCAGGGTGGCACCTATGAGGTAGTTTCCCGGATTTCTCTCCACTATGGGATGATTTAGTTTTGCTGCTGCTTCCTTGGCGATATTAAGGTGGAGGCAAAGCGGAGGCAATGCTCACCCCTTTGCGATCTATGGAATTATCTGCCCCGGTGAGTATCTGAGCATATCTTGAGCCCCGAGGCGTTTAAGCGTCACAACAACCTCTCTGTACTGGCTCCTTGGCACAACGAAATCGATTCGAGACCACTCTTTTCCCTTAACTACCGATACCTCTTTCATTGCCGGTAGCATTTTCTGTGCCTTTCCCAGCTCTTTAGTTGGAATATTGGCAAAGATGTGGAAGCTCTCTCTGGCTCTAACCACACCATCCAGCGCCATCCGTATCTGCTCTATCTTCTCCGACTTCCAGGGGTCTTTCAGCGAATCCTTGTTGGCAATGAGCTTGGCAGTTGAGGAGGCGAGAACTATGTCTATGACCTTCAAATCGTTTTCGCGCAGCGTTCGCCGGCTTGTTGTATTGTCGATAATGGCCTCAGCATCCTCTGGTGGTTTTGCCTCGGTGGCTCCAAATGAAAGAATAAGCCTCACCGGGGATTTGGTTATCCTTCTTGACCAGGGGGTGATGACTGACGGCCCCTCTTGAGCCCTTTTGCGGTAGCACTCCTGGCTTACAATATACTCTTCGGCAAGACGCAGGTATTCAGTCGAGATTCTAATTCCCCTTTCCCAATACTTGTCCAGTAGCTCCTCAAAGGAGTTGACGTTGGCTAGCGCGTTTGGGACG
>DAOTXZ010000003.1:0-4443 GCA_034435115.1 Dehalococcoidia bacterium
GGAGATAATTGACCGCGAGACAGAGGCCCTCCACCAAAATGGCGTCAAACTTCGTCACCTGGGGAGCCTCGACGGGCTTTCCAAAACACTAAAACAAAAGGTTCAAAGGGCAATCGAGCTAACAAAAGGAAATACCAGGATAACGCTCAGCATCGCCTTTAACTATGGCGGGCGCGCTGAAATTCTGGACGCCGTTCGGCGAATCCTGAGTGATGGTGTCCCACCTGAAGAATTGAGCGAAGAATTACTAAATAGCTACCTTTACACTGCGGGCTTACCAGACCCCGATCTGATCATTCGCACCGCTGGGGAGATGCGCCTCAGCAATTTCCTTCTGTGGCAGGCGGCCTATAGCGAGTACTACTTTACACCCACCTTCTGGCCCGACTTCGACAGGGAGGAGGCCGAGAAGGCGCTCATTAGCTACAGTCAGCGTCAAAGACGCTTTGGGGGGCTGAAGCCAGAGGGGAACGAGGGCAAAGACCCAATACGACCTAGTCGCCAGGTTGGGGGGTGAGATGCTCCTTCAAAGAATTTTGAGCGCCCTGGTTTTCATACCCATCATCTTTGCTGCCATCTGGTTCGGCGACCCCTGGTTTTCTCTGCTGGTAGGCATCGTCGCCATTCTAGGGGTAATGGAGTTCTACAAGATGCCTGCCCACCATCAAGGGCAGACTCTCACCGTCTTCGGTGTGGTATGGACAGTATTGTTTGTTTTGAGCAGCCACTGGAACGACTGGCACAATGGTCTTGTCCTGCCTCTCCTCATAACCTCAGCAGTAGTTTTTTCCCTCATCTGGCTTGTTTTTCGCTACCGAACAGAGGGTGCATTCACAGGCTGGTGCTGGACGCTGGGGGGCATTTTTTACATCGGATGGATGCTCAGCCACTACATTGGACTGAGGGCGCTTGAGGATGGCAGGGACTGGGTGCTCTTCGTCATCTTCGCAACCTTTGCCGCAGACAGCTGCGCCTTCCTTGTGGGCAGGGCGTGGGGTAGACACCCTATCGCCCCCTTAATAAGTCCGGCAAAGACCGTTGAGGGGACAATTGGCGGCTTTGTTGGGGCGATTGCAGCAGCCATAGCCCTCTACTATTTTCTCGGGCTTCCAATAAGACTCGATAAGGTGATAGCGCTCGGCTGTCTCATCGGGGTCTTCGCCCATCTTGGCGACCTTGCCGAGTCGCTGCTTAAGAGAAGTTCAGGGATTAAAGAATCAGGGCGACTGATACCAGGACACGGGGGCATCCTCGATAGGCTGGATAGCATTGTCTTCACCGGCATTGTGGTATATTATTATGTCGAATGGGCAGCATTATAAAGAGAATAGCTATTCTGGGCTCTACAGGCTCGATAGGAAGACAAACCCTGGATGTGGTGCGCTCCTTCCCCGACAGGTTTCGGGTGGTCGGTCTTGCCGCGGGAAGGAACACCGATCTCCTCAGGAGACAACTCGCTGAATTCCAGCCCAAATTAGTCTCTCTTGCCACCGAGGCCGAACTTCTCGCTGGCGACTACCAGCTTTTAACCCTAGAGGAAATAGCCTCCCATCCCGAGGTTGACCTTGTTGTTGTCGCCACCTCAGGAAAGGCAGGGCTACCCCCCACCCTCTCGGCTATCCGCGCCGGGAAAAGTATTGCCCTCGCCAACAAGGAGGTGCTGGTTATGGCCGGAGAGATCGTCACCACTGAAGCCGAGCGGCACAGGGCGCAGATTTTGCCTCTAGATAGTGAGCACAGCGCTATCTGGCAATGCCTGCGAGGAGAGGAAGGGAGGAAAATAGCAAGACTGATCCTCACCGCCTCTGGAGGTCCTTTTCGCAATCGCCCACCGGTCGAGCTTGATAGCGTAGATATAGAGGAGGCTCTCAAGCATCCCACCTGGCAGATGGGGAGGAAGGTCACCATCGATTCCGCCACCCTCATGAATAAAGGGATGGAGGTCATTGAGGCTCACTGGCTCTTTGGGGTACCTTTTGGGAATATTGAGGTAGTGATTCATCCGGAGAGCATCGTTCACTCCTTTGTAGAGTTTATCGATGGCTCGGTAAAGGCACAACTCAGCCCCCCCGATATGCATCTCCCGATTCAATATGCACTATGCTATCCGGAGCGGTTGCCAAACAGGCGACTTCCAAGGCTTGATTTCCCGAAAATAGGCACGCTCACTTTTGAAGCACCTGATCTTGAAAAATTCCCTTGCCTGAAATTGGCGCTGGAGGCTGGTCAAAGGGGTGGCACATATCCTGCGGTGCTCGCCGCCGCTGATGAAATTGCAGTAGAACTCTTTCTCTCCCACCGCATCGGCTTCCCTGACATCGCTAAGGTGGTGGAAAACACCCTTAACCATCACCAAGGCATAAGCCACCCCACCCTGGAGGACATCCTCGCCGCAGACCTCTGGGCCAGGGAGTGCGCTGCCGGGCTCGTTTCCCGAGGCAATTCATGGCAATAACTATAATATCATTCATCACTATTATTATCTTTATCATCTTCATCCATGAGGCGGGGCATTTTGTAGCAGCGAAGTTATCAGGGGTAAGGGTTGAGGAGTTTGGCTTCGGCTTCCCTCCCCGGCTCCTCTCCGTCAAATGGGGAGAGACTGTTTACTC
This sequence comes from Dehalococcoidia bacterium, assembly GCA_034435115.1. Taxonomy (GTDB): domain Bacteria; phylum Chloroflexota; class Dehalococcoidia; order E44-bin15; family DAOWNJ01; genus DAOTXZ01. Next base: position 2,613 of record DAOTXZ010000003.1, read on the forward strand.
GCTAAACCTTCTGCCTCTGGGCGGCTTTGTGAGGATGGCGGGGGAGGAGGACCCCAGCGAGCCGCGGAGCCTGGCTGGGAAAAGCGTGGCGACAAGGCTTCTGGTCCTGAGCGCTGGCTCTCTCATGAATGCCCTCGCCCCTATCCTCCTCTTCGCCCTCAGCTTTATGATCCCCCAGAATGTTATCGTGGGACAAGTGACCGTCAGCGAGATAGCGCCAGCCTCCCCTGCCGAGGAGGCTGGCCTTGAGCCGGGGGATATCATCCTAGAGATGAATGGACGCTCAGTCGAGAACCTTGGCGACCTTAGCTACTACACCCACCTCTATCTAGGCTCCGAGGTAAGGATGGTTGTGGACAAAGGAGAGGCCGCCCCTGTGGAGGTGACCTTGATCCCCCGGTGGGATCCCCCACCGGAGCAAGGGCCTATTGGCATCACGCTGACTCTGGAAAATCACCAAGCAGTAACTGAGTCCCATCCCCTATGGCAGTCAATCGCAATGGGGGCCCGCCGCTACATAGATACGCTCATCATCCTCAAGAATGAAGTGGCGCGCTGGTTTATAGCAGGAGCCGGTCCTCAGCTTGCCGGTCCCATCGGCATTGCCCAGATAACCGGGGAGGTGGCAAAGGTGGGGATTGCACCACTACTCCATTTCAGCGCGGTTCTGAGCCTGAACTTAGCGATAATCAACATACTGCCCATCCCCGCCCTCGATGGGGGGAGGATAATGTTCCTCTTTCTGGAGGTAATTCGCCGTGGAAAGCGAATATCGCCTCAGCGAGAAGGGCTTATCCACCTCATTGGCTTTGCCATACTGATGACTTTGATAGTTGTAATAAGTTACTATGACATTCTCCGCATCATCAGGGGGGAGGGTATACTGCCATGATCGCTCGCCGGGTGTCCAGACCGATCAGAGTTGGCAATATAACCGTAGGCGGCGGCACTCCAATTGTAGTGCAGTCGATGACCAAGACTGACACCCGCGATGTTGCCGCCACCATAGACCAGATAAAGCGCCTTGAGGAATGCGGCTGCGAGATAGTAAGGGTTGCCGTGCCTGATCGGGAGGCTGCCCAGGCTATCCCAGCTATTAAGAAGGGTACCGCCATCCCCATCATCGCCGATATTCACTTCGATTACCGGCTGGCTCTTCTTGCCCTTGAGGCTGGTGTAGATAGCATCCGCCTTAATCCGGGGAATATCAGTGACCCCAACAAAATCGCCACCATAGTTAGCCTTGCCAAGGAGAAGGGGGTTCCTATTCGCATCGGGGTGAATGCGGGGAGCTTGCCTCCGGCAACCCCCCCGCAGGCGACGACTGTAGAGCGCATGGTCGATGCTGCAATAGAGCACATAAAGCTCGTCGAGCGCCTCGGCTTCGAACTCATTGAGGTCTCACTAAAAGCCTTCGATGTCCCCACCACCATCGAGGCAAACAGGATTATCGCCCAGATGATGCCCTACCCCCTCCATCTTGGCATCACCGAGTCAGGAACCCCAAGGGCAGGCTCCATCCGAAGCGCAGTTGGTATCGGTACCCTTTTGTCCATGGGCATTGGCGATAGCATTCGCGTATCACTTACAACCAAAGACCCCTGTGATGAGGTATTCGCTGGCTACGAGATCCTTAAATCCCTCCATCTCAGGGAGCGAGGTCCTGTCCTCATCAGTTGCCCTTCCTGCGGTAGAGCCGAAGTTGATATAATAGGGCTGGCTGAGGCAGTTGAGGAGCGCTTGCAAAGGATGAATAAGCCGATTAAAGTGGCAGTTATGGGGTGCGTGGTGAACGGCCCCGGGGAAGCCAGGGACGCCGATGTCGGCATCG
>DAOTXZ010000004.1:0-6989 GCA_034435115.1 Dehalococcoidia bacterium
GGTGATCACCTCCTGCATGCCACAGCTTGCCAAAATATCACGCACCTTCTCCCTAAGCGAGAGTGAAGGATCGGGCTCGTGCCGTGGCAGCTCGCCCCGGGGTATGGTGGTCGGCACCTTGTCATAGCCCATAATTCGCGCCACCTCCTCAACAAGGTCGTCGGGGATATGAATATCGGTGCGCCAGTAAGGAGGGGTAACGAAAAGCTCCGAAGGCGACTTAAGCTGGCAAGCAAAGCCCAAGGAGGTGAGCACCTCAGCGATCCGGTTGATCCCGATTTCCATCCCCAAGACTCGTTTTACCCGAGTGGTGGAGAGCAAAATGGGCACCCTTTCCACCCTCCCAGGGTAGACATCAATGATACCACGTGCCGCCCTGCCTCCCGCCAACTCCAATATTAACTTGGTGGCACGCTGAAGCGCTGGCACCGTCAGCTCCGGGCTTATCCCCTTCTCAAACCTTGAGGAAGCCTCGCTTCTCAGGCGCAGGCTATTTGAGGTGCGGCGAATGCTCACATTATTGAAGTTCGCCGACTCAAGAAGAATCGCTGTGGTTGCCTCAGTCACCTCGCTCTCCAAGCCCCCCATGACACCGGCTAGGGCGATGGGGCCCTCTTTGTCAGCGATGACCAGCATATCAGGGCTCAAAAATCGCCCCACACCATCCAGGGTTACCAGACTCTCCCCCTCCCCTGCCCGCCGCACGATTACTCGCTGACCCCTTATCTCTCTATAATCGAAGGCGTGGAGGGGCTGCCCGTATTCCAGCATCACGTAATTGGTTACATCAACGATATTGTTTATCGGGCGCATGCCACAGGCAGAGAGCCTCTCCACAAGCCAGCGTGGCGAGGGGGCAATCCGGACATCGGTGATGAGGCTGGCGCAGTATCTTCTACACAGCTCTGGATCGGCAATCTCGATTGAGACGAGGCTCTCTATGACCTCACCCTTTTCTTCATAGGAGACCTCCGGAGGGCGCACCTTCTCTCCGGTGAGTGCGGCTATCTCCCTTGCCACTCCGATTATGGACAGACAATCGGGGCGATTTGGGGTTACCTCAAGGTCAAGAATAGTATCACCCAAGTACTCAGAAAGGGGGGCGCCTACTGGGGCATCTTCAGGCAGGATCATAATCCCCTCATGGCGTTCCGAGACCCCCAGCTCCTTTTCAGAGCAAATCATACCTTCGGAGACAACTCCCCTTATCTTGGCTCGACCGAGCTTTATAACCTCTCCAGTATGCCCATCGATGAGCTCCGCGCCAGGCTTGGCGAAGGGAACCCGCTGCCCCACTGCTATATTAGGAGCACCACAGACAACGGTCTTGCTCTCAGTTCCCAGGCTGACTGTCGCCAGGCGAAGGCGATCGGCACTAGGATGGGGATTTATATCAATTATCTCGCCAACTACGATATTCTCCCAGGCTCTCCCTATGGTATGAATTGCGCCCACCGCAGTTCCAGACATAGTGAGTCTTTGGGCAAGCTCCCTGGGAGGTAGGGTGATATTAACGTAGTCGCGAAGCCAGTTTAAGGAGACCTTCATGTCGATTTCTTAAAACTGTCTCAAAAACCTGAGGTCATTGGCGTAGAAAAGTCGGATGTCCTCGATGCCGTGCCTGAGCATGACAATGCGCTCCACCCCTAGCCCGAAGGCAAAACCGGTGTAGATTTCAGGGTCATAGCCAACCCGCTTGAGCACATCAGGGTGAACCATCCCCGCCCCCATGATCTCGATCCAGCCCGTTTCATTACATAGCCGGCAACCCTTGCCCCCACAGACAAAGCAGTCGATAGCCACCTCAACACCCGGCTCAACAAAGGGGAAATAATCACAGCGAAAGCGGACCTGCCTCTCCCGCCCGAAGAGGCGTCTTGAGAACTCAAATAGTGTCCCCTTAAGGTCGGCAAGGGTGATGGTCTCATCCACAGCCAGACCTTCGATCTGGTAGAAGATCGATTCATGGGTGGCATCCGTTGCCTCGTAGCGGTAGACCCTCCCCGGAACCACAACGCGAAGCGGGGGGCGCATCCTCTCCATAATCCTTATCTGCATCGGCGAGGTATGGGTGCGAAGCAGCATCGGCATCTCCCCGCTCTCCGTCCGGTAGTCTATCCACAGGGTAGCCCACATATCGCGGGCGGGGTGATCTTTGGGGATATTTAGCGCCTCAAAGTTGTAGTAGTCCCATTCCACATCAGTCCCCTCCACCACCTGGAAACCCATAGTCTCAAAGATATGGCAGATCTCACGAACCATCTGGGTGGTTGGATGTAATCCCCCCTGGGGGAAGGGGCGACCGGGGAGGGTAACATCGATACCGGCAACCTCCACATGGCGAGCCAACTCCGCCTCCTTGAGCAGCCGCTCCCTTTCCACTAGGCTTCTCTCAAGAAGCTCTTTAATTTTGTTAGCTTGGGCTCCGACCACCCGCCGCTCCTCCAAGGGTAGCAACCCCAATCCGCGCAAAATCCGGGTAAGCGAGCCCTTCCTCCCCAGATAGCGAAGCCGCCACGCCTCGAGCTCTTTGAGATCAGTGATAGCCTCTAGCTCTTCAGTAGCCCTTAATTTAAGTTCCTCAAGAGTGTTGAGCACTAGCTTTCCTAGCTATTTCCACAAGCTTGGAGAAGGCACCCGGGTCTCGCACCGCCATATCGGCGAGCATCTTGCGGTCGATCTCCACCCCGGCCTTGTTCAGACCATCCATAAACACACTATAGGGGATGCCCTCCTGTCTGGCTGCGGCATTAATGCGGGCGATCCAAAGCCCCCGCAATTGCCCCTTCCGATCCCTTCGATCGCGATAGGCATAGTTGAGTGACTTCATCATAGACTCGTGAGCGCGCCGATAAAGCGAGTGCTTTGTGGCTCGGTGACCCTTGGTTAGCTTTAATACCTTCTTATGGCGGCGCCGGGCGGTTACGCCCCTTTTTACCCGGGACAATGGTTCCTCCGCTTACTTTATGCCATAGGGCAGGAGCCTCTTTAAGCGCGCTTTATCTGAGGGGTGAATAGGGAGCTTTTTATCATAAAGCCGCTTTGCCCGGCTCGATTTCTTACGCCTTAAGTGGCTCTTTCCACCCTTGGTGCGCATAATTTTGCCGCTGCCCGTGATATGGAAGCGGCGCTGTGCTCCTTTGTGGGTCTTAATCTTAGGCACTTAAGTTTTCCTTTGCAGTACCCTTCTCCATTGCTTGCTTGGCAGGGGCTAAGATGGCGGTCATGCTGCTCCCGTCCAGAGTCGGAGGCTTCTCAATGACAGCCACCTCCTTCAATGACCGGAACATCCTCTTCAACAAATCCAAACCGATCTCAGGATGGGTAACCTCACGCCCTCTGAAGAACACCAATACCCTTACCTTATCACCACCATCTATGAATTTTCTCACTAAGCGCGCCTTACGATCGAGGTCATGATCACTGATCCTGGGTCTCAGCCGCACTTCCCGGAGGGCAGCCGTCTTCTGCCTCTTTCTAGCCTCTTGCTCCTTCTTCGCCTGCTGGTACCTGAATTTCCCATAGTCAAGGAGGCGACAAACAGGCGGAACAACATTTGGAGCAACTTCAACCAGATCTAAATCGCGCTCTCGTGCTATCTCAAGAGCCCGAGGAAGGGGCACAATCCCCAACTGCTCCCCAGTCTCCCCTATGAGTCGGACCTCTTTTGCCGTGATCCCCTGGTTAATGCGCAGCTGCCTAACTATGTCCTCTTCCCCCCTCCACAAGCAACTCTGGAAAAAAACTATAACATATCTCTGGACATAAGTCAAACATAACTAGGCCTTATTCTCTATAGCAGCCTTTGCCATAGCCTCAAAGCTAGAGAGGGATTGCCTGCCAAGATCATCGCCACTGCGCAGGCGGACGGAGAGTGTCCCGCTAGCCACCTCTTTGTCCCCCACCACCAGCATATAAGGGATCTTCTGAAGCTGAGCATCTCGAATCCTAAGGTTCATCCTCCCCGGGCGGGCATCAACTATGACGCGTATCCCCTGGGCACCTAGTCTCGCTTTTACTTGATGGGCATAATCCAAATGTCGATCAGCGATCGGGATCACCACAACCTGAACTGGTGCCAGCCACACCGGAAATGCCCCTCCGTAGTGCTCGATAAGGCAGGCAAGGAAACGCTCCATACTCCCCAGAACGGTGCGATGGATCATCACCGCCTGATGCTCCCTTCCATCCTCAGCCACATAGGTGACCTTGAAGCGCTCCGGGAGGTTGAAGTCGACCTGTGTGGTCGGTCCCTGCCATGTCCTCCCCAGGGCATCCTTAAGGCGGATGTCTATCTTTGGCCCATAGAAAACGCCCCCTCCGGGGTCCACACTATATGGCAGATTGAGGCGCTCAAGCGCCTTCTCCAACACTCGTGTGGCCTCCTCCCAGACCTCCAGGGTACCGGCATATTTTTCAGGGCGGGTGGAGAGGAGAACCTCGTAATCGGGAAAGCCAAAGCTTTTCATCATAAAACGGGCAAGCTCTAGCACCCCGATCACCTCATCCTCAAGCTGATCGGGGCGGCAAAAGATATGGGCATCGTCCTGAGTAAATCCCCTCACCCTAGCCAAGCCATGAAGCACCCCGGAGCGCTCATAGCGATATACCGTCCCCAGCTCCGCCCATCTCAAGGGGAGCTCACGGTAGCTTCGAAGCCTCGTTTTATAAATCAGGATATGCCCAGGGCAGTTCATCGGCTTTATAATATACTGTTGCCCCTCGACATCCATAGGTGAATAGAGATAATCGCGGTAAAGGCTCCAGTGCCCGCTTGTTTTCCACAGATCGAGCTTGGCGATGTGAGGGGTATAAACGATCTCATAGCCTCGCTTTAGGTGCTCCTCTATCCAGAACTCCTCGATGAGATGACGAATGAGCGCACCCTTGGGGTGCCAGTGAACCAGGCCAGGCCCCGACTCCTCATGGATGCTGAAAAGGTCGAGCTCCTTTCCCAGCTTTCTGTGATCCCGCCTTGCCGCCTCGTCCAGCTTATGGAGGTATCTATCCAGTGCCTCCTCAGTCTCAAAGGCAGTGCCATATATCCTCTGAAGCATCGGACGGTGTTCATCCCCTCTCCAGTAGGCACCGGCGATGCTCAATAGCTTAAATGCCTTAATCTCCCCGGTGGAGTTTACATGGGGACCGCGACAGAGGTCAGTGAATAAGCCCTGACGATATATTGTGAACCTATCATCAGGGAGGTCCTCGATGAGCTCAAGCTTATAAGGCTGATCGGAGAAGATTCGCCGCGCCTCCTCCCTACTCACCTCCTCACAGATAAAGGGTAGGTCTTGGACGATGATCTCCTTCATCTTCTCCTCGATCAGGGGTAGGTCATCCGGGGTAAGGGGGCGAGGGAGGTCAAAGTCATAATAGAAGCCATCCTCAATTATAGGGCCGATGCCAAATTTAACATCGGGGAACAGCTTCGCAACCGCTTCAGCCATAACATGAGAGGCAGAATGGCGCATCCTTTCGAGCCTCTCGTTTTTGTCCTGATTGCTCATCTCAAGTCCTCATCCCCATTCAAATCATAGCCTCCCGCCCATTATCTGGTCGAGAGGCTTCGTTTCCCAAACTGCTTTCACTTTCAATGATTACCTGTCGTTACCAGTCGAGCTATGTGGGCGGTACTGGATTTGAACCAGTGACCTCTGCGATGTCAACGCAGTACTCTAACCACTGAGCTAACCGCCCCCTTTTTGACCTGGTGTCCCTCTTCAGACGATGATATCAGTTTTTAAGAGACGCTTAAATTTTAGTAAACGAAGCACTAAAAGTCAAGCAGCAAGCGCCCAGGCAACACCGGGAGCAGATGGGGGCCCTTCGGCAGGTCTCCTTTCCGTGTCGAACCAGGAGGGCGTGATATTCATTAAAAAGGGCTTCATCATGGGGGAGGTTTTCCATAAAAATCGCCTGAAAGGCGGCGTAGCTATCCCTCCCAGGCCCCAGGCCAAGGCGACGTAGGATGCGGCGGGTATAGGCATCGATGACGAAGATGGGCTTTCTGGCTGCATAGAGGATAATAGAGTCGGCGGTCTCATCGCCGATGCCATGTATCGAGAGTAGCTCCGATCTGAGCCGGGCGATGTCGAAGGCGAAAAGCCTGCCCAGGTCATCACTGTATCTTTCCCCCAACCTCTCTACAAATGCCTTGATCTTTACCGCCTTGGCATTGTAGTAGCCAGAGGGAAAGATAAGACGGGAAAGCTCGGGGAGGGGGAGCTGGCGTAAAGCAGAGGGCGAGAGAACGCCCGCCGCCTTGAGATTGGCGATCGCCTTCTCCACATTGCCCCAGGCTGCCGACTGGGTGAGGATAGCCCCTATAATTACCTCGAATGGCCCCTCACCAGGCCACCAGTGCTGGGGCCCATAGCAACCGAGCAGGCAGTCATATATCTTAAGCAGCCTCTCCCGCACATCACCTCAACCTTGTCACCCAACTAGACACCCTGGCTTCGCTAACGGAATCATACCCCGGAAGGTATGGCTTGATATCGACCACAGGCGTGCCATCGATAGCATCGAGCCCAACGACTTTTAGTATGTTCCCCCGCCGCTCAAGCAGCCTCACAACCGAGATGCCAATCGGATTGAGGCGGGAGGGGGAGCGGGTGGCAAAAACCCCCACCAAAGGAAGGTCCATCCTCCCTCGGGGATGAACCCTGATTGGGGGGTGACTTTGGCGAGGAACCCGGTGCATCCAGAAGATAACCTTTATGTGGGAGAATTCCTCAAGCCCCTCCAGTGCCTCCTCCACCCCGCTCCTAATCACGATCTCGGATTCCACTTCCTGCCACTCCCGTCCTTTCCCTAGCGGCTCTTTTATACTATTCCTCACCACCCCTATAGGCACCAAAGCCATTGGGCCAGCTGGCGCCTCGACTGGCTCGCCCCCAGCCAGCTTCTCTCCCAAAGCGAACGCCTCCTGTCGTGCCGCGGGGTGGTTGGAAATCTCCCCCCTTCTCCCCATCCCCCCAAAAAGG
>DAOTXZ010000005.1:0-8406 GCA_034435115.1 Dehalococcoidia bacterium
CAAGTCTCAGGGCCGTTCGACTTGCATGCATAAGGCACACCGCCAGCGTTAATCCTGAGCCAGGATCAAACTCTCAAATATTTCTTCCTTCCACTATCCAGTTGTTAAGGTGCTGTGACTTGAGCTCTTTATGTTACCACAAGGCTAATGCGTTGTCAAGTGCCCGCTTTAGCATTGAGGCTGTACGTTCTGAAAGTATTTTCCCTCGGTCTTTATCGCTGGGGCGATCACCATTTGTGCCTTTTGCATCTCTTTTATGTTCAATGCACCGCAGGCACCCATTGCAGTCCTGAGGGCACCGATGAGGTTTTGTGTTCCACTCGTTGCTGAGGTCGGGCCGAACAGAATCTGCTCAAGGCTTCCGCAGGTTCCTACCCTGATTCGTGTCCCTCTGGGGAGCGTGGGGTGGGGGTTTGCCATCCCCCAGTGATAGCCCCTTCCCGGGGCCTCTTCTGCCTGTGCAAGAACAGAGCCCAGCATTACAGCATCGGCGCCGGAGGCGAAGGCCTTCGCTAGATCGCCACCGGTTCTGATGCCGCCATCGGTGATAATAGCTACATATCTGCCGCTTTCTTTGAGATACTGCTCCCTTGCCGCGGCACAGTCCATGGTTGCTGTGACTTGGGGGACGCCAATGCCCAGAACCTCCCTGGTTGTGCACGCTGCCCCGGGCCCAACACCAACAAGAAGCCCGGAGATGCCGGTTCTCATCAGCTCTAGAGCGGTGCTATAGCTTACACAGTTACCGACAATGACAGGCACGGGCATCACTTGGCAGAGATCTGAGAAGCTAAGCCCATGATAGCTCTTGGATATATGGCGAGCAGTGGTGACTGTGGACTGCACTACAAAGACATCCACTCCTGCCTCAACGGCAATCGGGGCAAACCTCTTGGTGTTTTGTGGGGTCACCGCGGCGGCACAGACTGCCCCTGCCCTTTTTATGGAGCTTATTCGCTCCCCGATGAGGTCCTCCTTTATCGGCTCTGAGTAGATTCTCTGGAGAAGGGGAGTGACCTCATGAGGGGGCGCTTCGGTGATCTCCCGAAGCACGGCTTCGGGGTCATGGTAACGTGTTTGCACCCCTTCCAGATTGAGCACCGGAAGCCCACCTAGACTGCTGAAGAGGATAGCAAGTTTTGTGTCCACAACTGCATCCATGGCTGAAGCAAGGATGGGTATGGAGAGGGTGAGGTGCCCAATGGTGAAATCAGTGTTCGTCTGATCGGGGTTAATGGTGACATCCCCGGGAACAATAGCTACCTCATCAAAGCCGTAGGCGCGCCGCATTTCCTTGAACTGGGGAATATGCATATCAATCCACCAGGATTTGGTTAGGGGAAAATATATCAGAGGGGGGAGATAAAGTCAAGGATAATCTGCCCTCACCACCGTAGGGAATCCTCAGGTGGGTATGATTCACCCAGCATGTCAAGCCAGGAGCGGCACCTGCCAATGCCTTCAAGGTGTCTCCCCAGGCTTGTGCTTAGTATGCCTTTTTCAGGAATCTCAAGGCTTCTCTCTTGCCATCATCCTCTAGGATGCGGGCGAGCTCGATAAGCTCTTCATCAGCTTAGGGCAAGGAGGGTCTACCCCCAGAGCACCTAGCTCTCTGTGGTATGCCCCACAGGGTGTTACTGAGACGACTGCCCGCCACCGGTTTTTCTTTGTTGCCTTTGCTTGATCTCGGCAAGCAGGTGTTCTAGGCGCTCCTTTGCCTTTTGCTCAGCCTCATCCTTTGGTTGATACCACGGTTGCGTCACCCGCCACGTGATCTTGCTACAGAGGGGAGGCTCAGGGAAGGCGCCGGGATCATAGAGACGATAGTTTCTAAACTGTACTGGTTCCTCTTGGTAGCAGGACCATACTGCTTTTCGCAGCTGGTCGGGGCTGCCCTCGTTGATGAGGTCGATGAGTGTGAGCTGTTGGCGGAAGCGCTCGATCCACTCGATCCGGAGATTGTATAAGTAGGGGGTATGGGCATTGGAGCCAATGATCCTCCTCTTTTCGTCAACCCCGTTTGCCATGAGGGCGGCGATTGTCTGGCCCACCTGATGTCCCTCAGACTCGGGACCGCAGACAACCAGGTAGCGGATATTAGGGTTGGCCACGATGTTGCAAATGACCTTCTCGAGCCCGATGTTCTCGGTCTGGAGGGTGCCGGCGAGGGCAGCCCCGCTCTCCAGTCCTGCTCGCACGAGAGCCTCAATTGAGGGTGGGATATCCTCTGCCGGCCAGCGTAGGATGACCACCACAGCTACTGGCGAGTAATCATTGCCGCGAAGATAACGCCCTTCCTCCGGTGGGTAATCGTCCGGGGGTTTCACCTTGAATATCTCTCGTTTGGAAGCCATGTTGCCTCCTTTATGTAGGCATGCTAGTAGCGTGGTATCTTGTAACTCACTGACCCTGAGATTTTTCGAACTCACGGGATAGGGCTACCCCCGCGGAGTCTCAAACCAAGGCCTGCAATGCCCTAAGCCCTCCAACATCTGATGAACCCTTTCCTTCAAGTGCTCTTGAAGAAAGTTGAGCGCCCCCTCTTTGTCCCCATCCACGATGATCCTGTAAAGCTCGATTAGCTCACTCTCGGTCAATGCCAGGACTATCGATTTCCGCATTTTTTTGCCCTCGAAGGCTATGTCTTGTGACTTTCGTGGTCTGGCATAGTTGCTGGCTCTAATTCACGGCGGAAATATCTCCGCCTGAGGTAGAGAGCTACGTTTACCAGTCCGATGAGAACCGGAACCTCTATGAGCGGTCCTATCACCGTGGCGAAGGCCTGTGCCGAAGCAATACCAAAGACCGCCACTGCTACCGCAATTGCCAGCTCGAAATCGTTGCTGGCGGCGGTAAAGGACACAGCAGTTGCCTCCGCGTACCCAGCCTTGAGTCTAGAGGCTATGAGGAATGCGGCGAACCACATAAAGACAAAGTAGCACAAAAGCGGCACGGCTATCCTGAGGACATGATACGGAAGCTCAACGATATACTCTCCCTTGAACGAGAACATCACCACGATGGTGAACAGCAAGGCTAGGGGGGTTATGACGCTAATTTTGGGGGCAAAGGAGGTTTCAAACCATTCCCTTCCCTTGGCTTTTAACAAGCTGAACCTGGTGGTGAGCCCGGCTAGGAAAGGTATGCCAAGGTATATAAATACAGTGATCGCAGCCTCTCCGATAGATACGCTTACATCCACGCCTTCGACAAGCCTGAGTTTGGATAGGAATAGGGTTATGAAAAGGTAGATATAGATTGCATAGAATAGAATCTGAAAGACGGCATTGAAGGCAACCAGTCCAACGGCAAGCTCCCTATCTCCTTCGGCGAGCTCGTTCCATACTATAACCATGGCTATGCACCTTGCCAGCCCTACTAGGATGACGCCGACCATATATTCGGGATAGTCTCTCAGGAGGAGTATTGCCAGCAGGAACATCACCAAAGGGCCAATGATCCAGTTCATGGCTAGCGAAACACTTAGGAGCCTAAGGTTTCTGAAAACCTTCCCCATTTTCTCATACTTCACCTTTGTCAAAGGGGGGTACATCATGAGGATGAGGCCGATGGCGATGGGAATGGAGGTAGTCCCTATCTGGAGGTGAGAGATGAAGTCCCCACTTTGGGGAAAGAGGTAGCCTAGTCCTACACCAAAGCCCATGGCCAGAAATATCCATAGAGTCAGGAGACGCTCCAATAGCGGCAACCTGCGCGCTGCACCAGATTCTTTGCTACTCATGCTACCCCCTCTTTGCTATGACCAGCGTGGTTATGATTTTATAGGTATACTTCTCCCTGACAAATTGGGCATAGGTTAGTATCGCTTTCATTTACATTCATTCTTCCAGCAGTGTTTTGACAATGAGTTCTTTTGCCCTTTTCACCTCATCTTCAGAGATATATTCCATAACTCCTTTAATGACGCTGCCGATGTCCTCATGCAGAGCCTTCTTCTTCATCCCGATATCTCTAACTAGGACTATGCTTTTGGTTGGTGTGAACCCGGATTGCTCAACAGTCTTCTTGGCGCACTCAAACTGGCAACCATCAACCGTGATGACCTTCTTGGCTGCTCTGGTCTTGCCTATCACGGGCTTCACTCCTAGTGGCAACGCCCCCAGGCAACCGATCGACACCTTCTCCAGACCCAGCTCCTTAACTGCCTCCAGGCAAGCCAGGGCGCTCGTTATGCCTGTGTTTGAGAGTCCGCCATAACAGGAAAATATAATGTTCTCATGCGTCTTCATCCCCTCTTCCCAGTGTTTCTCTTCTACTATTTGAGCTTCCTCCATTTTGTTCCCTCATACCTTGTTTGTAGGTGAGGCAGCTTTTTTTCAACAGGGTGCTCGGGCCTATTTTTGAGTCTCTATCGGGCACGCCTCTTCTCGATCCAACCCCTGGCCTCCTCAGGGGTCGGAATCTTGCCCTCGGAAACCTTGACGCCATCGATGATGACCCCTGGTGTCATGAACACCCCTCTGGCTGCCATCATCTTGGGGTCCTTTATTTCCGTGAGCGCTACATCTTCTCCTTCCTTCAGACCGAGTTCCTTCAGTGCTTTGCGTATGTTGTCGGCAGTCGCGTGACACTTGGGGCAGCCCGGTCCGCAGACCTCTATCATCATGGTGCACCTCCAATTTTGTTTCGTTTACATAAAGAAACCGGCAACCCAGCCAACTAGGGTCCCTAGGATTACTATGGTCGGGACGTATATGAGCGCCTTCTTCCAGCCAAAGACCCTGCCGATAGCTAGCCAGTTGGGCAGGCTGATGCCCGGTCCGGTCAGAAGAAGAGCCAGGGCGGGACCCCCGCCCATCCCCAGCTTCATCAATATGTCCACAAAAGGGGCCTCGGTCATGGTGGCGAAATAGGCTACTGCACCGATTAAGGTGGCGAGGAAGGATTGCTGAAGCCCTGAACCACCGAGCCAGGTCTCAATCCAGGTTTCGGGCAGGACAGCCCCGATTATCCCCACTACAAACACCCCCGCCAGGAGGAGGGGGAATATGGTTCGTACAAACCACCACGATTCTCTCAGCCATCCCTTGAGCTCGTGCCGGCTTTTCGACCTCCAGGCATAAAGGGCGACAACCGCCAGCCCGGCTGCCCAAATATAGACCTTGTAAAGATATGGACCCCCCCTCACCGCATAGTTGGGGGCAAGAAGCCACGCCACCAGGAGCAGGAGCAGGATCAGGTCGCCCCTTGCCATCAGCCTCTTGCTTGAGGCCTCGATAGCCGGCACTCTCTCCTCCTCCTCTTTCCGAAAGGTGAACAGCATAACTGCGCCGACGACAAATGAAACTGAGAGGGCTGCCAGGAGCCTTGCTATTGCCATCCCGTAGCCGAGGATAGAACCAGTATAGACCAGGGCGAGGATATTTGCCGCTGGGGCAACCCAGAGCAGGATGAAAGCGGGTCCGATCCCTGACCCTCTATAATAGATGCCGCTGGCAACGGGGATAACAGTACAGGAGCATACCGAAATGAAAAAGCTCCCCCCAGCGGCGATGGCGAAGGACGATACCTTTCTTGCGGCACTGCCAAGATGGCTGATGATGGTTTCATGGGAGACAAAACTGACTATTGCCCCGGCGAGGAGAAAGGCAGGAACAAGGCAGGTAAGCACATGCAAAGCAATATAATCCTTGAGCGCGAGCAAACCGGCCATTATTAGGTCTGCAAACAAAGCAGTCTCCCTTCTATTCTCATTTCTAGCATTGCTCTGGCCTCTTGCCCCCCATTGGGACGGCACGCTTCAGGTTCTCTTTGTCTCTCTTGACTGTCTCATCCCGGGCGAGGGAGCTTTCCAGCAATTCGAATAGCTTGGAGTAATCTCTGACTCGCCCTTTATCTATAGAGTAGTAAATCCACTGCCCCTCTCTCCTATCTACGAGCAGGCCAGCCTCCTTGAGGATTCCAAGGTTACGTGAGGCACGGGACTGAGATATCTCCAGAGCCTGCATTATCTCACACACGCAAAGCTCGCCGTTGGTAAGAAGCCCCATCATCCTGAGCCTGGTCTCATCGGAGAGGGCCTTAAATACCTTGATAAGCTCTCTCATTCCACACCCCTGGAATAAAATAGTATATGCGCATTTCCGCATATTATACCACTATGAACCCTTGGCGTCAAGCCGGAGCGGGCTTGGCATAGACGGGGCACCCCAATTCCGATATAATCGGCCTATGCCGACCCTTTACATCGTAGCTACTCCTATCGGAAATCTTGAAGATATTTCACTGCGGGCGCTTCGCATACTTACTGAGGTGCCGCTCATCGCCGCCGAGGACACACGCCGGACGCGCCACCTCCTGACGACCTACGGGATCAAGACACCTCTAACTAGTTATCATGAGCATAATAAAAAGGCAAGGTTAGCCCGCCTTTTGAGCCACCTCGAAAAGCACGACCTAGCCCTGGTTTCAGAGGCGGGGATGCCCGGGGTGAGCGATCCTGGCTATGAGCTTATTGTGGTTGCAATCGAGCACGGAATCCCGGTTGTCCCCATCCCCGGTCCCTCTGCCGTGGTTACCGCGCTTGCCGCCTCCGGGCTACCCACCGATGAGTTCGTCTTCGTAGGCTTTCTCCCCAGAAAGAAGGGAGAGAGGAGGCGTCTTCTGGAGGCTATCTCCGATGAACCGCGCACCATCGTTGCCTTTGAGGCCCCTCATCGCCTGCTTGTTGCGCTGAGAGACATCAAGGAAGTCCTGGGTGATAGAAGGATTGCCGTCTGCCGTGAGCTCACCAAGCTTTATGAGGAGATATTCAGGGGGCTGGTGCATCAGGCGATCGAGCATTTTCAGGAGCCAAGGGGGGAGTTCACCCTGGTCATCGAGGGAAAGCCGAGATGAGGGGTGGTTACGCTGGTTGGTCGATTCTATTTCGTCGGGGATTGTGATAGAATAACCTATGATTTGAAGAGGCAGTCTTATGGGTGAGCGCATATTTATCGGTGTGGCATGGCCCTATGCTAATGGCTCCCTCCATCTGGGGCATGTTGCCGGTGCCTATCTGCCACCAGATATATTTGCCCGCTATCATCGGGCTAAGGGCAATGAGGTGCTTATGGTGTCTGGCTCGGATCAGCATGGCACACCGATCACCGTCCGCGCCGAAAGGGAGGGCAAGACGCCTCGCGAGATAGCGGAGCACTACCATAGGGAATTCCTGGAGTCGTGGCAGAGGCTCGGCATCTCTTTTGACCTTTATACCAGCACCGGGACTCAAAACCATGCCCAGGTTGTCCATGACATCTTCCTCACCCTTATGAGCAAAGGGTATATCTACAAGGACACGATGCCCTTGCCCTACTGCCCGAATTGCAAACGCTTCCTGCCCGATCGCTATGTTGAGGGCACCTGTCCCCACTGTGGCTTTGGCAATGCTAGAGGGGACCAATGCGATGAGTGTGGCAAGCCCCTCAATCCGTGGGAACTGGTCGATCCCCGCTGTTCCCTGTGCTCTGCCACGCCTCAAGTAAGGGATTCGGAGCACTTCTTTTTTCGGCTGAGTGCTTTCAGGGACAGCCTCCTCTCTTGGGTGGAAAAGCAGACCCACTGGCGGCAAAACGCTCTTAACTTTACCACCCGCCTCCTCCAAGAGGGACTCAGGGATCGATCGATCACTCGTGACATAGAGTGGGGGATCCCGGTGCCAGCGCCCGGCTTTGAGAATAAGCGCATATATGTCTGGTTTGAGGCGGTAATTGGATATCTATCGGCAAGTAAGGAGTGGGCGAAAAACTCGGGCGATGACGAGAGATGGCGAGATTTCTGGCAGGGGGATGTGAAGTCTTATTACTTCATCGGGAAGGATAATATCCCATTTCATACAATAATCTGGCCAGCCATGCTTATGGGATATGGGGGGCTTAATCTACCTTACGATGTCCTCGCCAATGAGTTCCTGACCCTCGAGGGGAGGCGGTTATCAACAAGTCGTAACTGGGCAGTTTGGCTCCCCGATTACCTGGAGCGATATGACCCTGATCCTTTGCGCTATTTCCTTTCGGTGAACATGCCCGAGACCTCAGATTCGGACTTCTCGTGGCGGGCATTCCTACGCCGTAACAATGATGAGCTGGTGGCTACCTACGGAAACCTGGTTCATCGGGTGTTAACCTTCGCCTATCGCAATTTTGACGGCCGTGTACCCCAACCGGGGGAGCTGGATGGGGCTAGCCATGCCCTCCTCACCAGGGCGGAGGCGGCTCTTAATAGTGTGGATAGACTCCTCTATAACTGCCATTTCCGGGAGGCGATAGGGACCGCGATGTCCCTTGCCCAGGAGGTTAATCGCTATCTGGAGGAAAAATCGCCTTGGAAGAAAGTAAAGGAGGACCGTGAGGGCTCGGCAACTGCAACCTATGTTGCTCTCTCGGTGATAAACTGTCTCAAGAC
>DAOTXZ010000006.1:0-11178 GCA_034435115.1 Dehalococcoidia bacterium
GCCTATGACCTCCCCATTGCGGTGGGCATCCTTTTAAGCTCAGAGCAGCTCTCAGGAGATATATCGGGAGCCCTTTTCCTGGGCGAGCTTTCTCTTGACGGCAGATTGCGCCATACCCACGGGATTCTCCCCATGGTCGCCCTTGCTCGTGAGAAGGGTCTTAGTAAGGTGTTTGTCCCCGCCGTCGATGCCAGGGAGGCATCTCTGGTGGAGGGGGTGGGGGTCATCCCGATTAGCTCCTTGACAGAGCTTGTCGATTACTTTCTTGGCAATGTAGCCATACAGGAGTCTCGCTCCGAGGGGGTTAAGGAGGCACAGTTAGCCTGGGCAGGCGTGGATATGGCCTATATAAAAGGGCAGGAGCATGCTAAACGGGCGCTTGAGGTGGCTGCTGCCGGTGGTCACAACCTGATTATGATCGGTCCTCCGGGGAGCGGGAAGACGCTTTTAGCCCGTTCGCTCCCCACCATCCTCCCCAAAATGTCCAGCGAGGAACAACTTGAGGTGACCAAGGTCTATAGCGTGAGCGGGCTTTTGCCCTCTGATACCCCACTCATCACCCAGCGCCCCTTTCGGTCTCCCCACTATACAATCTCCCATGCTGGGCTTGTCGGCGGGGGGCGGTGGCCCAAACCGGGGGAGATAAGCCTCAGCCATCGTGGGGTGCTTTTCCTCGATGAGCTGCCCGAGTTCGGACACGCCGTTCTTGAAGCGCTGCGCCAGCCGCTTGAGGATAAGGTGGTTACTATCAGTCGTGCCCAGGGCAGCGCTACCTTCCCGACAAACTTTATGCTGGTGGCGGCAATGAACCCCTGTCCCTGTGGCTACTATGGCGATCCGGTGAGGGAATGTACTTGCTCCCCCAGCCTGGTCTCCCGCTACCAGAGACGGGTGAGCGGTCCCCTTTTGGACAGGATCGACATCTTTGTCGAGGTGCCACGTTTAGAGTATGAAAAGCTGGTGGAGGAGGGCGTCGCCGAGAGCTCGGAGAAGGTGCGCGCCCGGGTTGAGGCAGCACGCTCCATCCAACAAAAGCGCTTCCAGGGGATGAGGATTTCATGCAATGCGGAGATGACCCCGGTGGAGGTGCGGCAGTTTTGCAGCGTCGAGCCAGCGGCGCAGAGCCTACTCAGGACAGCGATGAAGCAACTATCTCTCTCTGCTCGTGCCTTTCATCGTATCCTCAAGCTTGCCCGCACTATCGCTGACCTGGCACGTTGCGAGACCATAAGAGCAAGCCACCTTGCTGAAGCGATCCAGTATCGAATGCGCCAGTATCGCTAGGCTGCTTTACCCTCGCAGCAACCTCGGTGGCTGTTTTGTATTCCATTGAAGGTATTCTGTTTAATTGCTTGACTTTGTCTAATCGCTTGACAGGGTAGCATTTTGCGCTTATACTATAAGCAGTTTGCTTTCCTTTTTTATAACTTAGCTAAGGGGGGGTCTATGGATTTAACCCGAAGGGATTTTCTAAAAGTGACTGGGGCGGGAATAGGTGGTGTTCTTCTCTTAAAGGCTCTGGATTCGGAAAAAGGTTTAGCTTCTTCTACCAGAGCCTTCTCGTTGCATAAGAGGATCGGTGAGACCACTACCATCTGCCCCTATGATGCTACGGGCTGTGGCTTTATTGTTGCCGCTAAGGATGGCAATATCGTTAACATTGAGGGTGACCCCGACCATCCAATCAACCGCGGCGCTGCCTGTAGCAAGGGGGCATCCCTTGCCCAGCTAAGGACGGTTGATGGGGGGCTGAACCCAAGGCGGCTGACCACGCCCAAATATCGAGCCCCGGGCGCCAGCAATTGGCAGGATGTATCCTGGGACTGGGCCATCGACCAGATCGCCCGAAGGATAAAGTCCACTCGCGATGCCCGCTGGACAGCCATTGATGAATACGGCTACACGGTAAACCGCACCGACGCCATCGCATCGCTTGGCGGGGCAGCGCTGAACAACGAGGAGTGCTACCTCCTGGTCAAGATGCTGCGCGGACTGGGCATGGTCTATATCGAGAACCAGGCCCGTATATGACACTCCTCTACTGTAGCGGCTCTGGCAGAGTCGTTTGGTAGAGGGGCGATGACCAATCACTGGAGCGATATCGCTAATAGCGATTGCATCCTAGTTATAGGCGCAAATCCGGCGGAGAACCATCCGGCTGCCTTCGGCTGGATTACCCTGGCTAAGGATCGGGGAGCCAAGCTCATTAGTGTTGACCCCAGATTTACTCGAACCTCCTCCAAGGCAGATATCTACGCCAAGATGAGATCGGGCACCGACATTGCCTTTATCGGGGGAATGATCAAATATGTGCTCGATGATATGGAGAAGTACCCTGAGAACTACAACATGACCTATGTTACCAAATATACCAATGCCGCCCTCCTGATCGATCCGGGCTTCCGGGGAGCTGATGAGCTGGACGGGCTTTTCTCGGGCTATGATCCAACCACCAGAAGCTACAATAAGTCCACCTGGAAGTATCAACTTGACGAAAGCGGCATCCCGAAGAGGGACGAGACCCTCCAGAATCCAAACTGCGTGTTCCAGATCCTGAAGCGGCACTTCGCCCGCTATGATGTGGACACTGTTTGCAGTATCACCGGCACTCCAAAGGACATATACCTTGAGGTGTGCCGCACCTTTGCCGCCACCGGTAAGCCGGGCAAGGCAGGCACCATCCTCTATGCCATGGGCACCACCCAGCACACTATGGGCAGCCAGAACATCCTCGCCTATTCCATCCTGCAGCTACTTCTGGGCAATATCGGAATCGCCGGCGGGGGCATAAATGCCATGAGGGGTGTATCCAATGTCCAGGGCGCGACCGACATGGCTCTTTTGGCTCACATCCTTCCTGGATATCTCAAGCAGCCCAAGAATGTACATACAACCCTGAGCGCCCACAATAATAGTGTGCTCACCGCCTACTATACTAACAATGATCCATTGAGTCTCAACTGGTGGAAGAACTATCCCAAGTACATGGTGAGTCTCCTCAAGGCATGGTATGGGGATAGTGCCACCAGCGGCAATGACTTCTGCTATCAGTACCTTCCCAAGACCACCAAGCCTTATGGCGACTACTACTGGATCGGGCTCTTTGAGGCTATGTATGAGGGCACCATCAAGGGGCTCATGTGCTGGGGGCAGAACCCGGCGGTCTGTGGACCTAATGTCAACATGGAACGGAAGGCCCTGGAGAAACTGGATTGGTTGGTAGTGGTTGACCTATGGGAGACGGAGACCGCTGCCTTCTGGAAGAGACCGGCGGTCAACCCGGCAGCAATCCAGACGGAGGTCTTCCTGCTGCCTGCTGCTTGCACTTATGAGAAGGAGGGCAGCGTCACCAATAGTGGTCGCTGGATGCAGTGGCGCTATAAGGCGCTCGATCCCCCTGGCGAGGCAAAGTCAGACCTGTGGATCATAAACAAGATCATGCTAAAACTGAAGGAGCTATACCGGACGGAGGGGGGACCCCTGAGCGATGCTATAGCGAGCCTCACCTGGGACTACGGCGATGACCCTGACCCCAACGACGTAGCCAAGGAGGTCAATGGCTACGATCTGACCACGGGCAAGCTTATGGCTAGCTTTACCGGCCTCAGGGATGATGGCACCACATCGTCAGGCAACTGGCTTTACTGCAATAGCTATGTTGAGCCTGAGGCCGAGCCCGATGCCCCGATCCCGGGCAACCGTGCCAGCCGTCGCGATCTTACCCCGGATGTCTTTGGCACCGGCCTCTACCCCAAGTGGGCTTGGTGCTGGCCGGTGAACCGGCGCATCATATATAACCGCGCCTCGGTGGACCTGGATGGAGTCCCCTGGGACAAGGACCACCCCGTGATCTGGTGGCAGAACGGACGGTGGCTTGGCGATGTGCCTGACGGTCCGGCGGCGCCGATGAATCTGGGCGGCTACTACCCGTTCATCATGCAGCGCGAGGGTTGCGCCCGTATATTTGGCAATGGTAGTGGCCCTGAGGGCATGGGTCTCGCCGACGGTCCAATCCCAGAACACTACGAGCCCTGGGAGAGCCCGGTTACCAACCTTCTTTCCAGCTGTCAGATCAACCCCGTGTTCAAGATCTGGGCTGGTGAGATGGACTACAAGGGTACCCCGGACCAATATCCTATTGTGGCCACCACCTATCGCTTGGGGGAACACTGGCAGGCGGGACAGATGAGCAGAAACTTGCCCTGGCTGGTGGAGCTCCAGCCCGAGATGTTTATCGAGATGAGTGAGGAACTTGCTGCCGAGAAGGGGATCAAGAACGGAGATATGGTGATCGTGGAGACCGCCAGGGGCAGCGTGAGAGCAGTGGCCTTAGTGACCAAGCGCTTTCAGCCCTTCCGGATAAATGGTCGGACGGTTCACCAGATCGGCATGCCCTGGCACTGGGGCTATGTTGGGCTCTCCACCGGTGATAGCGCAAATATGCTCACCCCCCATGTGGGCGATGCTAATACCATGATCCCGGAGTATAAGGCCTTTCTGTGCAATGTAAGGAAGGCTTAGGAGGATATTTATGGCAAAGGCAGCTCTTGTAGATATTACCAAGTGCACGGGTTGTCGTGGCTGCCAGGTGGCGTGCAAGGCGTGGAACGGCAATCCCGCCGAGACCGACACCCGCCAGAGGGGCACTTATGAAAATCCCCCTCGCCTATCGGCAAGCACCTGGACGAGGGTGGAGTTCTATGAGATTAGGCAGTGGTGGTATTTCCGCAAGCATCAATGCATGCACTGTACCGATGCTAGCTGTGTTGCAGTTTGCCCCACCGGGGCTATGCACTACGAGGGGGAGTTTGTGCTTGTCGATCAAGCCAGGTGCGTCGGTTGCGGATACTGCTCCATGGCCTGTCCCTTCGACGCAGTTCACCGGGAGCCGCCCCGGGGGATAGCCAGAAAGTGCTGGTTCTGCCTGGATCGGGTGACCAATGGCTATGAGCCGGCGTGTGTTAAGACCTGCCCCCCGGGCGCTATCCAGTTCGGCGAGCGCAATGAGCTTCTGGCGGCGGCGCGGGTCAGGGTGCAGACCCTTGCCAGTAACGGTCATCCCAATGCCCGGCTGTATGGGGAAAATGAATTGGGGGGACTTCACTGGCTCTATATCATAGATGGATCGCCATCCGAATTTGGTCTGCCGGAATCTCCCCAGTTGGCAACGACAACCATTCTAGCACAATGGATCAGCGGTCTTGTCACCGCCGGTGTGCTGGCAGCCCTGCCCTTCTGGCTCCTCTTCCGGAGGCGGAGGGAGCTGGAGGAATCATCCGTAAAGCAGGAGGGTAAGCGATGATCACTTGGCAATCACCAATCTGGTTATATCTATGGCTGGCGGGGATGGCTGGTGGGGCCTACTTTGCAGCATTTCTTGTTGATCGCTTTAGCGGAGGGGCGCATAAGGCCCTGCTCAGGCTGGCAACCTATCTTGGTGTGCCATTAACCGTAATCGGGGTGCTACTTCTGATTGTAGACCTGGGCATGCCGATTCGTTTCTGGCGTCTGTTGACCGTATTTAATGTAGTCTCGGCGATGTCCATGGGCACCTGGATACTCTTTTTCTGGGTCGGCGGCGCTGTGATTATGATTATCCTGTGGAATGCAGAGTACTTCTTTGCCATAGAGGAGGCCCGTGCTACTTTAGCGAGGATAGCAGGTGCCTTCTCCTGGGTCGTTTTTGTATTCTCGGCCTTATTGATGACCTATACCGGGGTGCTGCTTGCATCCAGCAATCAGCCGCTCTGGGCAGGAACAATCCTTTTACCCTCCCTTTTCGTCGCCTCGGCTATCTCCACAGGGGTGGCGATAGTGCTTATCACTGCCTTGATAAGTCGTAATCGGGTGATCGCCATCAGAACGGTAGCCCGGTTGGGTGAGGCAGATGCTGTAGTAATAGTCATTGAGCTGGCAGCCCTCATTGCCTGGCTGGGGTTCTCCGCAGTATTAGGTTCCACCGGAGGGGTCAGGTTACTTACTACAGGCGCTCTTGCTGTCCCCTTCTGGTTGGGTGTTGTCCTGCTAGCAATCCTCATCCCATTGGTATTGGAACTCCGCAATTGGGGTAGAGAGATAACAACACGGCGGGTCTGGCTTGCTATGGTTACCTCATCGCTCTGTGTGCTACTTGGGGGGCTTATCCTGAGATTGGTTGTTGTGGTTGGGGGGCAGATGTAACCGATGCCCGATTTTATTGAACTCTTTCGGCGGCTGGTTCCTATTCAGAGCGAAGCCAGGTCATCCTTTACTATCCCCGAGCCGAGCCTTGCTGAAGATACTATCCCCCATCGATTGGCAGAGGGAATTCCCCTGCTTTCTTTTAATGACCTGCGGCTCGACTGGGCGCAGGTGGCAAACCTTGTTCAAAAAGTGATCCTTTTATTGACCAAGGATTCCTCAGACTTGATAAAGGAGGCTCAGGGGCTGAGTAACATCGCCTGCAATGTCTCTCACCTTGAGGGGGTGGTTAGGGCTTGGTATGAGGGGTCTTCCCTATCCGTAATTGCCGCAGAATACCATGTCGATGGTGGGCTGCTCGCCCTTGTGATTGGAACTGCGCTCAGGCCGTTCCTATCAGCTTATTCTGAGATGCTCCTGCCACTGGTGAGCCAGGAATCGTGGCGGCGCAAGTACTGCCCCATCTGTGGAGGTAAGCCAGACTTTGCTTTCCTGGCTAAGCAGAATGGAGCAAGGTGGCTGGTTTGTTCCCGCTGCGATGCCCAGTGGCTTTTCCAGAGGTTGGAATGTCCCTATTGTGGCAATCGGAATCAGAGTTCCTTAGCCTATTTCACCGACGATGAGGGACGCTATCGCCTCTATGTCTGCGAGGAGTGCCGAAGCTATATCAAGGCGATCGATCTGCGCCGCACTGAATCTGAGGTATCATTGCCTATGGAGCGCATCTTGACCTTAGATATGGACAGGCAAGCTCGGGATGCAGGATATGACAGCGGCATTTAGTAAGGGAGCTCCACTTAACCCCTCAGAATTTGTCCCAAAAATTGGATAGTGCTATAATAGGCAACAGGTCCCGAAATACCGTGAGGGGAGGGTGACGATGCCATTCCGCATTGGGGCACCGGAACTGATAATCTTGCTCGTGATCGTCCTCATCATCTTCGGGGTCGGCAGGCTGCCCGAGATTGGCAGTGCCTTGGGCAGAGCCATCAGAGGGTTCCGCAAAGAAGTGGGTGGTGAGGAAGGCAAGTCAACCAAGAAAGAGGAAAAGGACTAGCCCTCCCAATTCCTCAACCTGCGGGGGAGACGAAGATGGGATTTTATGGCATTGGCTTATGGGAGTTTCTTTTTATCCTTATCGTCTTTCTGCTGGTTTTTGGTCCCGCCAGGCTGGTGGAGATCAGCCGCGCTCTGGGCAGGGGCATCAGATGGCTAAGGGATGCCTCCTCTAACCTCAGCAGGGAGATAAGCAAAGAGTTGAGCGACATTGAAGCAAAGGAAAGGGTTGAGAAGAAGGATAAAGGGTAAGACGGCTGGAAAGGCTAACACCTCCGATATTGTGGCGCAATGAGAAGAGATAAGAGGCTGACCTTTACAGGGCATCTGCAGGAACTACGGCGGCGGATGCTTTATTGTGCAATCGCTGTAGCTATAACCACGGCACTCTCCTTTGTTTTTGTCAGACATGTCTTCGATTTTTTGCTGTCCCGGGCGGCACCAGATATAACCTTCATCTATACCCGCGTCACTGAGATGCTGAGCACCTATATTGAAGTGGCCATATATTGCGGGCTCGCCCTGGCGCTGCCTCTTATTACCTACCAGGCGATAATGTTTATTCTCCCAGCGCTTACTCGAAGCGAAAGAAGGCACCTGTTTTGGCTCTTGTCGGGGGTTGTTGTTTGTTTTATTAGTGGCGTCGCGTTTACCTATTTTATCCTGCTTCCCCCGATGCTAAACTTCCTACTCGCCTTTGGCAGCGATATAGCTCAACCTATGATTAGCATAGGGAACTATGTCTCGGTAGTGGTCAGGCTTATTTTCTGGATCGGCATAGTGTTCGAAATTCCAATAGTGATGTATTTCTTGAGCAGGCTCGGCATAGTCAGCCCGGAATGGCTCCTGAAGAATTGGAGGTGGTCGTTTATTGTCGCTTTCGCACTGGGAGCGGTGATCACACCTACCATGGACCCTCTTAATCAGACATTGGTTGCATCTCCTATTGTCCTTCTCTACTTTATTGGCATCCTGTTAGCTCGGCTTGCCAGAAGGGGGAGGGAGGAGAGGCAGCTTGCCCCCGTAGCGCTTGAGGAAGAGTGAGAGGGGGTAGAAGTGGGCTACGAGGCTATTATCCTGGAGAAGAAAGAGGGTATCGTCACGATAACGTTGAATCGCCC
Organism: Dehalococcoidia bacterium; assembly: GCA_034435115.1. Taxonomy (GTDB): domain Bacteria; phylum Chloroflexota; class Dehalococcoidia; order E44-bin15; family DAOWNJ01; genus DAOTXZ01. The sequence continues at coordinate 8,358 of DAOTXZ010000006.1, forward strand.
TGACGCGCTGAATGCCTGGAACGATGTAATGGCTAGGGGGGGGTTTTCGTCCGGTGCCGATGTCGGAGGAAGTATGATCGATTGGGCTCCAGTTACCAGTTGGCTTCTTGAGCACGGGGCTCGAATTCTTATTATCATCCTGCTCTCTATCATCCTCTATTTTACCCTAAAGAGGGCGGTCCCTCCTGCAGTGAAGACAGCGGTGGCACGAAGAATGGCAGGAAAGCCCGAAGAGGAGATAACCAAGAGGGCAAATACACTATCCCGTTTCCTCGCAAACATAGGGGGCATTCTTATTATAGTTGTCGCTGTCTTTATGATACTTTCCGAGGTAGGCTTCGATATCGCCCCGATCCTGGCCGGGTTTGGGATTGCGGGCATTGCAATCGGCTTTGGCGCCCAGAGCCTGGTGCGGGATATGATCGCCGGGCTCTTCATCCTGATCGAGAATGAATATGGGGTTGGTGATGTGGTCAGGATTGCCGGTGTCACCGGACTTGTTGAGGAGGTTGGCCTGAGAAGAACCATATTGAGAGACCTTGATGGCATAGTGCATGTTGTCCCCAATGGGGAGATTAGAGTCGCCTCAAATTTCACCAAGGAGTGGTCGCGGGTGAATCTGAATGTGAGTGTAGGCTATGGAGAGGACCTCGACAAAGTATTTGATGTTTTGAATAGGGTCGGTAAGGAGATGGCTGAGGATGAATTCTGGGGCTCTCTTATTCTCACCCCACCCCGGGTTCTCCGTGTGGACAACTTTGGGGACTCCGGGATCGAGATCAAAATACTGGGAGAAACAAAGCCCTTAAGGCAGTGGGACGTAATGGGGGAGCTGAGGAAGAGAATAAAGAAGGCCTTTGATGAGGAGGGTATCGAGATCCCCTGGCCCCACACCAAGGTATATTTCGGCAATGCGCCAAAGCAGAGCCATTAGTGGCTCTGCTTGCCCTTCTCGATATGGAGGGGAAATAGCTTCCCCCTGACAGTGGCGATCGGTCGCATCCGCTTCACCCTGAGGATATTTGCCTGGGACCAGATATTGGCCATCATCCTCTGGGTGTCTGTTCCCTTACCTAGCTCAGAGAGCACCGTTGCCACCAGGGCCTCTTCGTCTATAGGTCCAATATCGGGGCTGACAAGTATGCTCAGGCGGGTTAGACCCCCCTCCTCCTCCTCCTCAACGATCTGATAATCGGTGGAGGCGCCGCCAAATTTTGCCGGCAGCACCTCCTCGATGATCCTCAGGAGGTCGGTGCCGATGAAGGTCATCCCCTCTCCGGTCAGCTTCTCAAAGCTCCTTATATTGTAGATATGGTCGGTGAAACCAAGCTTCTCCAACTCGCATCCGCAATGCCTGGCTTCAAGCACCCCATAGTCACCGATCTCCACGTTTAACAGTATTTTGGGAGCTGCCGGTGATATGGAGGTAAAGAGGAAGGCGCCGACGGTTGTTCCCGTAAGCTCAATCTCCCTCTCACATTGAATAAGAGCCAGAACGTCCTTGCGGAGGTGGGTATCATCCGGGGCAATGGGATTGGGGCAGGGTTGGCTGGCCACCCCCGCTTCCGAGAAGCCATAGCTTGCAAGCACCCTGCACCCGGCAGCCTCAATTTCCCTGCGCTTCGCCTCAGTTAGGGGCTCTCCAGCTACTCTAAATGTTGCACCGGTGATGTCCAATCCCTTCTCCCTTGCTGCCCTGCAAACCCTCACCGCGGAACTGGGATAAGTGAGCAAAACGCAGCCCGAGCCCATCTTCAATACCTCAGAAACATACTCGGCAACTCTATACGCCTCGCTCAGACCCACATACTCTGGCTTTGGTAGCTTTGACCCGAAAAGCCTTCCCGCATAAACAACATAATAGGTCGCCAGGCGTTTCCTCAGGGGGGGCTTGACAGTCCCCTCCTCGACTTGGGAGAACCACTTCAGCGGTGGTTTGCCGATTTTAGCGTAGGCGAGTGTATATAGTATCCCTGAGCTGGCTGGCAGTATGGGGAACCAGATGAGAACAGGGCTCTCCCAGAGACCATGAGCCGATTGCACCACTACGGTCATAGGGGCTATGGCAGATAGGAAGGCAAAGTCAAACATAGTCCTGGTTCCGGCGCTTCTGGTGGCTCCAGTGCGAGCTTCAATATGGGCTGAAAGGAAGGGATTGTCGAAATCGCTCTCTTTGAATTTGAAGACCTCCCCTCCCCTTACGACCTCCTTTCTGCCTTTGAACTCCTCATAGCTTATATAGACTCCCTTCTCTCGCAACTTATGCAGGGTGGGCTCAAGCCCATCAGCCCTTACCATAGACTCCACATCCCCATACTCACAGCCGGCAAGCCTTAGTAGCTTAAGATAGGGGCTCCTCTCGTTCTCATAGACCGCCCTCCTTAAGACTGCCAGGAAGTTCTCCTCCCTTTTCTCCATCATACTCTTGATGATCTCCCTGCTCTGCTCCATGGTGACGGTCTCTCTGAGGAACCTCCTGAGGCCAAAGGCAAGGCGCCAGTACATTTTAATATCGGAGATGACAGACATTTTTCACCCTCCCTTTATCGTGCAACCAATTTATGCTATTATCCCCTAAAAAGGCGTTGCTTGTCCAGTATCGAGAGGGGGTAAGAGGAGGAAGTGCCTGTGAGCCAGTTGCCCGGTAAGAGGGTATCTATAATCCTTCCCGCCCTAAATGAAGAGGAGACCATTGGCAAGGTTATCGAGGAGATACCCAGGGGGGATATGGAGGGCGGCGGGTATCAGGTCGAGGTTCTGGTTGTTGATAATGATAGCACCGATAGAACGGGGGAGGTTGCTCGGGGGAGGGGGGCAAGGG
>DAOTXZ010000007.1:0-16988 GCA_034435115.1 Dehalococcoidia bacterium
GTTTTACAAAGCTTTTCTACAAAGTTTCGTTAACTTGTTGACATTATTCCCTCCGTCGTGTATAATATAAGACAGAAAGGAGATGGCTACTTGTTAAGCACTAAAGAAGCATCAGAGAAGCTTGGATTATCTCAAGACCAAGTTCGTAGGTTACTGGAGCAAGGTAAGATATCAGGCAAGAAGATAGGCAATAGCTGGGTAGTGTTAGAGCTGAACTACCAGCGTAAGCGTAGACCAAAAACTAAAAGAGGGGGTAAACCACAATGAGAGTTAAGCAAAATTCCTTGAGAGCAATGGCTAAAGAACTGGGAGTCAGTGCGAGTTATCTATCTCAAGTGAAGAACGGTAAAAGACCACCAAGCGAACGATTGCTTGCTTCTAAAGACTGTGTTAGACTACTAACCAGCACAAAGACCAGTGTTAAGCAAAATGTTAAGCATTTGCTTAACATTTCCAATTCAATATTACCAAAGACAAGGCGGCGGGGTGTAGCGCAGCCTGGTAGCGCACCTGAATGGGGTTCAGGTGGTCGGCGGTTCAAATCCGCCCACCCCGAGATTTGGACTGTTAACAAACCCTCAGTTGCTGGCATCTCAGTGGCGGAGGGACTCCTGAAATAACTACTCGTTCGAAACCTCGGGATGGCTATTGTCAAGTGCAGGCTTAGTAGCCCCCGAGAATCTTTCCTTGATGTAATCAAGGAGAGAGCGCATTATTTCCCCGTGATGTCTGATTACTATCAGCATTCTTGTGGTGCGTCGAGCCACTTGCTCAGCGGCATCTCCCAGGAGTATACCCCGAAACATGCTTCCCCCTGGTGAGGCCATAATGATTACATCGTGTGTTTTCTGAGCGTCAAGAACCGCGGCGGCGAGGGAGGTGCCTTTAGCTATTATGCTATCAACTGCCAGGTTCTTGGGGAAGGAGAGAAGCAGTTGCTCAAATTCGGCTTGAGCCACTTGTTCTGACAAATCCGGAGCTACAGAATGAAGGACGGTTATCCGCCCTTGTGAAGCCTGAGCTAGGGAAGCTGCAACTTCAGCGGCAAGCTTAACATTAGCCCCGTCGCTAACAGCAACTAAGACCCTCTCCATCCCTTCGTAGTATGACAATTTGATCACTGCGAGATCACATCTGATCTGCCGCAACATTCGCTCCAAGTTCTGGCCGAAGATTCTCCTCCTGGCTCGGGAATAGCCGCGCCATCCTAAGATGAGAAGGTCGGCATCCATTTTTCGGGCCACGTCAAGAACTGTCTGGGAGACATCGCGGGAAACCATGTGCATGGCGCCTACATTTACCTTCTCTGCCTTGCAGATCTGCACTACCCTTTCTAGGAATTCTTTTTCGCTATCAGCAATTCCTCCCGCCACCTCCAAAGGCGAAGGAGGGGGGACTTCGGTTATCCTCAGGACGTGAATTTCTCCATCCTTTGCTTTAGCTATAGAGAGGGCGACCTTGAGCATCCCTTTCCAACCCGGTTCCGGCACCATGGGCAATAGAATCCGATAATGGGCTTTCTCATTGAACTTCATTTTCTCTTCGAACACAGTCAGCCTTTCTATCTCCTGGGCCTCACGCGGCACAGAATAGGCGTAGTAGATCACCAGGCCTGTGAGCACCCAGATTAAGGCGATGGCCAGGCCAGCGGGACTGATGTTGGTAAACTGCCAGATAAGGACAAAATAGGCAACAAGGGCGATGATCTGAGGCAGGGGGTAAAGAGGCACGCTGAAAGGCCTTTTGGTTTCCGGTTCCTTTTTGCGCAAGGCGATTAGAGCAAAGTGAAGTTGCATAAAAAGCAAGATAAAGAGGAGGTCAGCAATGCTTGCCACATCCTTTAGGGGTAGAAACGCTGCCATCAGTGCAATAACCAGAGTGGACACTATCACGGCGATATGTGGTGTGCGATGGCTGGGGTGAATTTGGGCCAAGAATCGGGGCAGGCTTCCGGCACGGCCCATGGCAAAAGAGACACGAGATGAAGAAAAAACCGTGGCATTTAGAGCAGCCAGGGCAGCAATAAAGCCGCCAGCGATTATAATCCACTCCCATCCAGGCATAAAGTAGCCGGCGGCGGCAACCAGTGTCCCCTGTCCAGCCTGGCTCAGCTCTCTCCACGGAATGGAAACGCCACCGATGGCGACTAAGATCACCAGAACATAAAGCGTAGTCACAATAGCAAAGGAGATGAAGATAGCTCGCGGGATGTTTCTTTCCGGGCTTTTCAGTTCCTCGCCACTCTGGACAATGATCTCTGAGCCTTCAAAACCGATGTACATTAATCCCATAGCAGCCATTAAACCCCAATATCCCCCGCCAAAGAAAGGCTGGAAATTCTCCCAGGTGGGGGGATGCCTCAGAAACGCCACCAGACCAAAACCGACGAAGCTGAGGAGCGCCAGGACCTCGATGGCCACTGTAGCATTCTGGAACCTACCTGTGGTTTTTATCCCCCTATAGTTTATATAGCCGAACGTCAAGATGATGAGGATGGCGACTGCCTTTTGCCAGCTACTCATTGCTGCCAGCGATAGCTGCACTCCGAATCTGGGCAGCAGATATTGCGTGGCCAGCGTTGTGGCATAAAATCCAAAGCTCAGGGCATAAAGGCTGCAAGCCACTGAGTTGGCAAACCAAGAGATCCAACCGGAGAGGTAACCCTGGGCACCCCCCAGACCCCTTTTGACAAAGGTGTAGGCGCCACCCGCTACGGGGTAAGCCGAGCCCAATTCAGCATAGGTGAAGGCGGTCATAAGAGCGATTATGCCGTTGAGAGCTACCGCCACAAGCAACGAAGGGCCGGTATATCCTAGAGCGATGCCAGTGAGGGTAAAAATACCACCGCCGATAAGGGCTCCAATGCCAATTGCAATAGCTCCTGGCAAGCCCAGGACCTTGGCTAACTGGAGGCGCCGCACAGGCGGTTTTAGTTCGTTTGAGGTTGACATCGAAACCTTCAGGCTCTGGTGACAATGGTCTTAGCTAGCAATTCACAGGCTATCTAATTTCCCCAGAATCCTGGCCCTCTCACGGGCTTTTTGAACGATACTCTGCTCCTTCATATACTCCCTCGTCGATTCTTAAGTGGCATCTTCGGCATTAATCCAGCACTCTATGGCTGGGCCATGGAGGCTGATTTCATCCTGGCTATAACTTAACGGCTCACCTGTAGCTATAATTTGCTCCTTGACAATATCAGCCCCCTGACAAGTCAGTTACGCAATGCTCTACTTGTTTATCCCCAATTAGACGGAACGGCGGCTCAAATTATTATATCACAAAAATACTGGGGGAAACAAACGGCACAGCTCGTCGGACTTAACAGGGAAGGTGGTCGACTGGTCTGTTGTCGATAGGTGCAACATTCCTCTTCACGCGCTCTCTCCGTGGGGGATAAGATGGTCAAGGCTCGGAAGCACGCTGCCATCTCAAATCGACCCCCCATTTCTCCCCCGGTTTCAGCTCAAATGTCCAGCTTAGAAGAATGCAGCTACCCTGGTAGGTTAACTCAAAGCCATCTTCCGAGTTTGATATGGTCTCTATAGGGAATCTCCAAAGCCTAGCCGCTTGCCCCACCGTCAGTAATAGCGTAAGCCCCAGCTCCGGATCCTTTATGTAGATACTATCTACATCGGGCACACTTTGAATATTGTCTAATTTGTGAAGTTCACCCGGCCTACTAGAAACGCTGTAGTAACAATGCTTGCGGTGAGCGCTCTCGCTCAGGCTCAGGTTCCATTCGGATGCGAAGACACCGCTTACCGGCGCGTCAGCCCTATTTGTCAATCGATAATTTACCCTCATCCCCTCCTCTAAAGCATTTACTGTTAGGTCTTTCTCAACATGTAAAGGTGAGAGACTCCCCCCCAACCATACATGACCGTTGCGCTTCAGACGAACTATGAGACCGTCTCCTAGCTCCTCAACTGTGGACTCATATGGCTTAGCGACGAAATCTCCTGCCTCCTCGTAACTCGAGTGCTGGAAATCCTCAATAGTGGTGCCGGCACCTAAGAAGTGGTCGATAAGGGAAGCCCGCGAGTACCGATCGTAGTGCAAATGCTGGCTAAGGTCTTTCTGCTTAGCACGGACAATTTCGTGAATTGTCTTAGGGGCTTCAGGCGTGGGCTGCTCGCGACTTTCCTTTTGTTTACGCTCTAACTCAATAAGTTCCTGGTGATAGGCCTCCGGTCGCCGAGTCATCACAGCCCCTAGATTGTGCTTCGGCCCTCGAAGGTCCCACTCAAAAAGGGAGGCGCCATTGGCCAGATCAAAATATAGGTTCTGAACTTTCCCCTCTATCAGAAGCTCCCCCCTGGTGTCGCTGTCAAAGTCGGTTACCTCCCATTCAATCCACGGCTGCCCTTGGTGCAAGATCTTATCAGCTGTGTCTTCGGCGGTGATGAGGTGGCGATAGACACCTTGCCTGATATGATTTAGGTAGACTCCACCGAAAATACCATGCCAATAAGGGCAATTACACTGACCTTGCCACAGTTCGTCAAGACCCGCGTTGTCCGGGACTATTGCCCTTGCCTTGTGAACTTTGTGATGAACGCGCAGCATCTTCTTATGCATTAGGTTTATTTCAGGATATTTCGCCAGGAAGTAACGCCAGAAGCCAGCGTGCATATACCTTGTTAGTTCATAGCGCTTATCTGCCTCTAGCTGCTTGACTAGCTGACCGAACTCATATGAGCTGGCGGCTGGCAATGCCCATTCCTGCATTTCGGCATATGAAGCAGTTGGTAAATAGATCATCCCTAGGGGGTTATAAAGCCGCGCGTACTCACCTAGAGGGATGGTCTTTAGCCAGGAACTATTCACCTCTAAAGCATTTAAGAAGTCGTTCACCCATCCCTTCTCCCAGCAATGGTCGTAGGTTCCGGGCCAGACGCCAAATTTCTCACCATCATCTCCCATGACTAATATCCTGCTCCCATCCTCCGTTGCCTCAGAACGCAGGTATTCAATCACCTCTTCCACCTTTCGCCAAGGGATGGAATAGCGCAGCAACTTGCTGCTGGCGAAGACCTTAAGGGTATATCCTTCATCTTCGGTAACATAGTAGCCATATAGGTCCTCATCCTTAAAGCCCACCATCTTGAAGTGATTATCATCGACCACAGTCCACTCCACCCCCGCCCGGGAGAGGATTTTCGGCAATTGGGGCTCCCATACCCGCTCAGCAAGCCATAGTCCGGTAGGGGAGAAGCCGAATTCGTCACGAATGGCGGAGCTCAGCTTGTTGATCTGCCCCAGCTTGTCCGAATCCGGGATCATAGGAAGGATCGGCTCGTAGTATCCACTGGTCATTATCTCAACCTGGCCTCGCCTGACTAGGCTGGCAATGCGCTTGAGAAAATCGGGTTGATTGTCCCGCAGCCAGTCGAGGAGGCATCCACTGTAGTGAAGGGAAAGGCGGACCCCTGGGTGGCTTTCTAATGCCTCGATCATAGGTAGGTAGGCATCCCGATATGCCCGCTCAAAGACCTGAGGAAAGTTGTCTATCGGCTGGTGGTTATGAACAGCGAGGCCTAGATATATGCCTTTCATCCCTTTACTGGTACCCGGAACATGCGTTGACAGCACTCTCCGAGTGTGAGATACTTACATTGAAGATGCCTCATGCTGGTTATGCCATGCTGGACAAGTTGTGACTCTTGCCTATCTTATAACACAGGTGGGCGGTTGAGCGCAACTTTCCAAGCTGGTTTCAAGGCGGAGGGAGGAGGGAGATGGAGTGGGAGAGAGGAACATTATTCCCGAAAACACTGAGTTTGTGATTCTCTGCTTTGAGGGGCCGGATGACTACTCCCTGGCTGGCGGGCTGGCGGTGCGGGTAGACAACCTGTCGAGAACCCTGGCGGGGATGGGCTTTCGGACACACCTCTTCTTTATCGGTGACCCCCAGCTCCCCGGTGCGGAGGTGAGAGAGAGAGGCAAGCTCGTCTTGCACCGCTGGTGCCAGTGGATCAGCAGGTATTACCCCAGTGGTGTGTATGAGGGAGAGAACGAGAAACTCTATGACTTCAATGAGTCCATCCCTTGGTTTGTCAAGGATCGCGTTGTCAAGCCAGCGGTGGCCGAGGGGAAGCTCGTGGTTATCCTCGGCGAGGAGTGGCACACTGCAGAGGCGATGTGCCGGCTCAGTGATGCCCTTTATAGCGATGGGCTCCGTGACAGGGTGGTGATGTTCTGGAATGCCAATAATACCTTCTCCTTCGACCGCATCAACTGGGGGCGACTTAACTATGCGATCACCATTACCACGGTGAGCCGATACATGAAGCACATCATGTGGAGGATGGGCTTAAATCCCCTAGTTATTCCTAATGGAATACCAAGGAGCTTGCTCAGCAGGGTTGACGATAAACTCGCCGATGGGGTGAGGGGGGCACTAAATTCGGATTTGATCCTCTGCAAGGTGGCTCGATGGGACCCCGACAAGCGCTGGAATATGGCTGTGGAGGCCACAGCGAGACTCAAGGAGATGGGGCTGAGGACGGTGCTTTTAGCTAGAGGCGGGATGGAACCCCACGGTGAGGAGGTGCTATCCAATGCTCGCTCGTTGGGACTTATGGTGAGAGAGGCTAGGACAGAGCCGGGCTCCCCTGATAGCTACCTGGCGGCGTTGCGGGAGGCTTCCCCAGCTGATGTTATCGATATCAAATTCCATGTGCCGTTGGATTTCTTGCGGGTGGTATACCGGGCCGCTGACGCTGTGCTGGCAAATAGTGGACACGAGCCTTTTGGCCTGGTCGGGCTGGAGGCAATGGCGGCGGGTGGGATCGCATTTACCGGGTGCACCGGCGAGGACTACACCATTCCTTTTGTCAATTCCTTTGTGCTGGAGACAGCCGACCCCATGGAGATTGTGGGCTACTTGATGTATTTGAGGGACAATCCTGAGGAGGGAATGAGGATGCGAGAGATAGCGAGGTATACTGCTCGCTACTTCACCTGGGAGAACGCAGTGCGGAACTTGATTAATAAGCTGGAGAATCAGGCTCGAATTCAAGGAGCCCTGGGTGGCAGGCCTGCACCTTCCATGGCTCAGTTCCCTCCACCCGGTATGGCGGTGAGCCGAGTAAGATTGCGCTACTAGGGATAGGGAGCTAATGGAATGGCACAGGATTTGGTGATCTATGCTGTGGTGCACCAACCAAGGCGACTTAAGCTCCCGGCACAGCCGATCACCAATGGCGCTGCTCCTAAGGATATTGAGTACTGCCTGTTTGATGAGCAGCTAAACGAGGAGTATCTGCACAAGGTTGCCACCTACTGCTACTATCCGGCCACCGAAATGTTTCTGGAGCTAGCCAGGGGGGGGCTAAAGCTATCATTGGGCTTTTCGGCATCAGTGCTCAGACAGCTTGAGGCTTGGGAAGGGAAACTCCTCGACCTTTTCCGGGAGCTAGTGGTGCACCCTAATGTGGAGCTTATTAATGTCGAGCCTTATCATAGCTTTCTTGCGCTACTTGACCTGCCCATGTTTGCTAGGAGAATGGCTTGGTCTCGTGACAGGCTGGAGAAGGTTCTGGGAAAGAGACCTGAGGTGACAGAGACTACTGAGATGTTAATGTCTGATGGCATCTATCATTCCTTGGACAGGCTTGGTTTCAGTGGTGCTTTCTTTGATGGGAGACCCTGGGTCTTGGAGTGGCGTGAGCCGACCCACCTTTACCACAAAGGGAAGGCTATGATGCTTTTGGCGCGGCACTACCGGCTCAGTGACGATGTTGGCTATCGCTTTTCAAATAAGGGATGGTGGGGCTATCCGCTTTTAGCCGATACCTATGCCCACTGGGTGAGGGAAACCTGGGGCGATCTGGTGGTTCTTGGCTGGGACTATGAGACCTTCGGCGAGCATCACCCCCGGGAGACGGGCATCTTCGAGTTCATGAGGTGCCTGCCTGAGGAGCTATCGAAGCGGCAGATAGTTACATTGACGCCCAGTGAGGCGATAGCGAAGTACCGGGAGCGTAGCTTCTACTTGCCTTTGCCTGCATTCCCCTGCACCTGGGCTGGTGAGGGGGGGATGGAGTTCTTTCTGGGCAATGATGCTCAACAGGCTATATTTCAGTTAATGCTTCAGGCTTATAACAAGGCTTTGCTCACCAGAAATCAGAGGCTTATTGACCTTGCCCTGTGGCTCATTCAATCGGATAACCTTCATATTATCCAGTGGTTCGGCCGCTGGGGCCCGGATGCTGAGGTTTCTGCCTACTTTACGCCGAAGGAGTGGTGGAAGCTAGGGCCATCTGGCATCGTTTGGGAGATGCAGCGGGTATATAAGAACTTCATCCAGGCGCTAGATGCATATCTTTAAGTGCTATCTCAGGATGTGAAAGGAGGTAGGAGACCATGGCGAGGATATCGAGGCAGGATGCAGAGAGGCTCTTAGCTAACGTGCCGGAGGAGTATGTGTTCTGGTGCCGCGATGGCCGTATCCTGAGGAATATGAAGGAACTCGGGGAGGCTCTCGACAGCATGACAGACGAGACATTTGCCTATCACTCAAATGAGGAGAAGAAGGACTTTAGCAACTGGGTTCGAGACATAATAGGGGATGAGAAGCTAGCGAGGGATCTTGGAAAATCGCCGAGCCGAACCCAGGCAGCAAAGAGTGTCGCGGAGAGGGTCGCCTTTCTCTCCCGCAAATTGGCTTAAGAGAAGGGTTGGAACGCAGCGTGATCTACTGGGCACCTTTACTTCACTTCTACCAACCGCCGACCCAGTTCCACTGGGTGTTGAGAAAGATATGCAATGAGTCTTACCGGCCGTTGGTGAACCTGTTCCATGAGCTACCCCACGCTGAGGTCACGGTAAACATTAGCGCCACTCTGACCGAGCTACTGGATGAGCACGGGATGTCAGATGTGATCGAGGGCTTGCGTGAGCTGGCCGAGAAAGGCCGTCTGGAGTTCACCGGTTCTGCCAAATATCACCCTATCTTGCCCCTCATCCCCTATGATGAGATGCTGAGGCAGATAGTGCTCAACTATGAGACCAACAGGCGGTTTTTTGGCAGTAACTATTCACCTCAAGGCTTCTTCCCCCCCGAACTGTGCTATAGCCACGACATTGTCAAACCCATCTTGGACACCGGACACAGGTGGCTCATTGTGAGCGGACTTGCCTGTCCGGTAGCCTGGCCCACCGATATAATCCATGAGATAGCATCTGATGGTCGAAGGCTTACTGTATTCTTCCGAGATGATATAGTAAGCAACAAGATCTCCTTTCGTCAGCTCGACGCTAAGGGTTTCCTCGACCATCTGAGGCAACTTAGAGGTGCCCGTGAGGACATCTATGTGATAACGGCTATGGATGCTGAGACCTTCGGGCATCATATCAAGAACTGGGAGAGGCTCTTCCTGGAGCAGGTCTATGAGGCCCTGGAGCCAATAGAGCCCATAAGCCAGGGCGTCAGACAACTGAAGCGCATGGTTGATACACAGAGGGAGATATTCCGCTTCAGCCAGGGAGTGGAGACACCGGAGATAGAGGTGGTAACCATAAGCAAGCTCCTGGAGCTATTTCCCTCGGGTGAGTCTGTGGAGCCCCGTCCCTCCTCTTGGAGTACCTCAATGGACGATATCTGCTCCGGCAACCCTTACCCCCTGTGGAAGTCAAAGGATAATCTCATCCACCAGCTACAGTGGCAACACCTCAAGATAGCGATCGAACTGGTGAGGAGGGCAGTGGAAGTGGCCACAACCGAGTCTGGCAGGTACTATGCCGATATAGCCAGGGGGCTGCTGGACAGGGCAATGCATAGCGATCAGTTCTGGTGGGCAAACTCGAAACCAAGGTGGGATGTGAACCTGGTCAACCGGGGCCTGATGCAGCAGCAGGAGGTAGTATTTAACGCCTATAAGGCCATAAGGATGAGCGATTTGAGCGAGGATGAAAAGCAAGAGTGCTACTATCGGGTCATCGCCTCCCGTGACTTGGGAAGCAAGATTATGGATCAGCTTTTCATGTATTGACGATTGGTCTACTCCCAAAGGGGGCAGCTATGCCGCTAAAGATACTGTTCGTCGTTGACGGGTCTCCCTATTCGGACATGGCCGCCAAGATGCTGAAGGCACTTCAACTTCCTGCCGAGACTGAGGTTGTGGTGATGACCGTGGTGGCTGAGCATACCTTTTTAGGAGGGATCACCATCGATATGCTGAGGGGCGTGGCTACGGCTAGAGAGCGGGTACGTAAGGCCCAGGAGCAAGGGGCTGCCGAGCTTTTGCAGGGGCCGGTTGAGACATTGCGGGCAAGCGGCATCAAAGTGGAAAGCATGACGTGCTGGGGGAGACCAGCTGAGGAGATCATAAAGAGAGCCCGCGCCATAGGGGCACATCTGGTGGTGATCGGCGCCAAGGGCGCGGGTGACCCCGAGCGGTTCCCCCTGGGGCGTGTTGCCCACAAGGTGATGAAATACGCAGACACAAGCGTCCTTTTGGTGAGGGAGAGAATCACCGCTATCCATCGGGTGCTCGTTGCCATCGACGGTTCCAAATATTCAGATGCAGTGGTGGACTTTCTGATGGGCTTGCCCTTACCCCGCAATAGCGAGGTCTTTCTGGTAACTGCCCTGGAGTCTCATAGCGCTGGCTGGGTGAAGATGCCTACTATGGACCTGGAGACCAACCAGAAGCTACTCGGAGAACTTCAGGCAGCCGAGAAGAGCGCAGCCCAGAGTCTGATAAGTAAGACTAAGAAACAATTGGATGAAAGGGGATACCGGGTTTCGGCGATGGTTCTCAAGGGAGATCCCGCTGAAGAAATACTGTCGGTTGCAGGAACCTTCAATCCCGAGTTGATAGCGCTGGGGGCAAAGGGGCTTACTGGAATTGAGGCCTTCCTGCTGGGCAGCGTGGCCCAAAGGGTGGCCAGATTCGCCAGATATTCGGTGTTAATCGGCAGGATACCGGGTTGGGGGCCATAAGGAGGTCAGAGGGATATGGTAAACCAGGCTCTAAGCCGAAGGCTACCCGAGCGCATCGGGAGACTGGGTGAGCTTGCCTATAACCTGTGGTGGAGTTGGCATCCTCAGGCACGCGACCTGTTCCGGGCACTGGACTACTCGCTGTGGAGAATGAGTGGTCACAACCCGGTCAAGCAGCTGCGTGAGATCAGCGCCGATAGGTTAGAGGCGGCTGCTGCAGATCTGTCCTTTCTCACCTTGTATGATTCAGTCATGTCAGCTTTCGACGCCGATATGTCCAACGGCGACACATGGTTTCGAGCCAGATACCCCAACCGATTATCAGGGCCTATCGCTTACTTTTCAGCGGAGTTCGCCGTTCACAACTCTCTCCCCATCTATGCCGGCGGGCTGGGAATCCTGTCTGGTGACATCTGTAAAGAGGCGAGCGACGTGGGGCTGCCGCTGGTGGGAGTGGGCTTGATGTACCCCCAGGGGTATTTCCATCAGCACATCTCCTCCGATGGGTGGCAGGAGGAAATCTACAGGCAGCTTGATTTCGATGAAGTGCCGATTATTCCGGTTCTTTCCCATGGGGAGCACAAACCCCTTGCAAAGGTTTGGTTAGGAAACAGGTTTGTATCCGTTCGGGTCTGGCAAGTGCGGGTCGGCCGCACAAACATCTATTTGCTGGATACCAATGTTGAGGAAAACAGCCCGTCGGACCGACAGCTATCCGCCCGCCTTTACATCGCCGACCGAGAGGTGCGCATTGAGCAGGAGATCATTCTGGGGATGGGCGGGGTGCGTGTTCTACGGGCGCTCGGCATCGAGCCAGCCATTTGGCACGCCAACGAAGGACACACTGCCTTTATGATGTTGGAACGCTTGAGGGAAGAGGTAGGAAAGGGCGTCACCTTCGCCGAAGCCCTTGAGAGGGTGCGGGCAACTACTGTTTTTACCACTCACACGCCGGTCGCGGCTGGTCACGATATTTTTCCTGTTCAGCTCGTGGAGAGGTACTTTCATAGTTACTGGGAGTCCCTGGGAATCGATCGGGAGGCGTTCCTTAATCTGGGGCGGGATGGAGGCACCGACAGCCACGCTTTTAATATGACGGTGCTCGCCTTGAGAATGGCCGATCAGCGCAACGCTGTGAGCCAGCTTCACGGAAAGGTCACGCGGAAGATGTGGCACAGGCTCTGGTCAGAGGCTCGGGAAGAAGAGGTGCCTATTTCACATGTGACCAACGGAATCCACGTGCCCACCTGGATCGCACCGGAGCTGGGTCAGCTCTATGAGAAGTATCTCGGACGGGACTGGGTGAAAAGACACGATGATGCTGAGCTTTGGCAGCGTGTGCTGGACATTCCGGATGATGAGCTTTGGGAGGTGCGGCAGCTTCTGAAAGGCAAGCTGATGCGCTTTATCCGGGAGTATGCCCAACAGCGGTGGGCTGAGGGGGCGGTGACACCTCAGCGGGTGCTGGCTATGGGAGCCCTGCTCGACCCCCAGGCGCTGACCATAGGATTTGCACGCCGCTTTACTGAGTACAAACGGCCAGCGTTAATCTTCCAGGATGTAGAACGCCTCAAACGGATTGTCAAGGATCGCTGGCACCCGGTTCAGATAATCTTAGCTGGCAAGTCCCACCCTGCCGATTTCCCATCGAAACATCTACTCCATCGGGTGTATGTCGCAGCCATGGATGCTGAGTTTCGGGGACGTATAGCCTTTGTCGAAGACTATGATATGCACATAGCGCACTACTTGACGCAAGGGGTGGATGTCTGGTTAAACACTCCTCGCCGTCTCCGGGAGGCTTGTGGCACCAGTGGTATGAAGGCCACTCTAAATGGTGTCCCTCACCTCAGCATCCTCGACGGTTGGTGGCATGAGGGATATAATGGTGCTAACGGCTGGGCAATCGGCGATGGCATTGAAGCAGCTAGCTCGGAGGATGATAAAGCGGATGCAGAGGCGCTATATCGTCTTCTGGAGGAGAAAATTGTGCCGCTTTACTACGATCGGGATCGGAGTGGCGTGGCGCATAGCTGGATTCGGATGGTCAAAGAGGCAATTCGCTCAGTTATACCTGTCTTCTGCACACGGCGAATGCTGAAAGAGTATGCTGAACGAATGTATGCAAAAGCTGCTCAATATTCTATTAGATAAGTAGCTACTTTACCCTTACTTCAGCCCAATGACTATGTAAGGACGATGCCGGCATATATCGCAAAGGCTACGATAACAACGAGGACAATAGCACCGACGATAATAGCGAGACGCAATCTGCCTATTCTATAGCCAAGGAAATTACCCAGGAGCACTGCAGCAGCAACCGCCGCTACTGTCTCAACAACGAGCATGGCAGTTCTCAATTCAGGCATGATGTTCTCCTAACTAATCTTGGCTAGTATAGCAGTATTTTAGAAGTCTTGCAATTACTCAGTTAAAACTATTACAATTGCTCGAGGGGTAACGGTTGACTGGTGACGAACTTCGGCAAGAATTTTTGCGCTTTTTCGAGGAAAGAGGGCATAAGGTTATCCCCAGCTCCTCCCTGGTTCCTGAGGGAGACCCCACCTTACTTCTGACCAGCGCTGGGATGGTTCAGTTCAAGCCATATTTCTTGGGGGAGGCGGTTCCCCCCAGCCCACGGCTTGTCTCCTGCCAGAAGTGCTTTCGCACCACGGATATCGAGTCGGTAGGTGACTCCAAGCACCTGACCTTTTTTGAAATGCTCGGTAATTTCAGCATCGGCGATTATTTCAAGCGGGAGGCTATCGCCTGGGCCTGGGAGTTTGTCACCCAAAATCTGAAACTACCGAAGGAGCGTCTCTGGGCGACGATCTTCCTCGATGACGATGAGTCCTTTGGCTACTGGCGGGAGGTAGGGGTTCCCAGGGAGAGGATCATTCGATTTGGGGAGGAGGATAACTTCTGGGGGCCCGCCGGCGATACCGGGCCCTGCGGGCCATGTAGCGAGATTCACTATGACCTTGGGGAGGAGTTCGGCTGTGGGCAGCCGGGTTGTGGGCCTGGCTGCAAGTGCGGTCGCTTTGTTGAGATATGGAATCTTGTTTTTACTCAGTATAATCAGGATAGAGACGGTAATCGCAGCCCTCTTCCCAAGCCAAATATTGACACCGGCATGGGGCTTGAGAGAACCTTAGCTGCAGTGCAGGGGAAGGGCTCGGTCTACGAGACTGACCTCTTTGCTCCGTTGATCAGGAGAGTTTGCGAGCTTTCTCGGTGGAACTATGGTGAGGATGAGGAGACGGATCGGAGAATCAGGGTGGTCTCAGAGCATGGTCGCGCCATCACCTTTTTGATTGCTGATGGGGTGCTGCCATCAAACGAGGGGAGGGGTTATGTCCTAAGGCGGGTGCTTCGCCGCGCCGTCCTTTTCGGGAGAAGGCTGGGGGTGGAGGGGTCGTTCCTCGGCGAGATTGCCAGGGTGGTCATCGAGAATATGAAACATGTTTACCCAGAACTAGTTTCAAGTCAGGATTTCATCTTCAGGGTGATCGAGCTAGAGGAGGAGCGGTTTAGTCAGACTCTAGATACAGGCTTAAACCTGCTCGATGCGATCATTGAGAAGGTGAGACGAAGGGGTGGGAGCGTGCTCCCTGGTGAGGAGGTTTTTCGCCTTTACGATACCTATGGCTTTCCCAGCGAGCTTACCGCTGAGATCGCCGCCGAGAACGGCCTTTCGGTGGACCTGGAAGGCTTTGAGGTGGAGATGAACCGCCAGAGAGAGAGAGCTAGGGCAGCACATAAGGTTGATGTCAGCGACGGGCTTGTCCTGAAGGATAAAGTTTCCATTGCCGTTATCCCCCGAGGCACGGATTTCGTTGGCGACAGAACACTTAAACATCAGTCCACTATTGTGGTCTTGCTTCCAGAGAGCAAATGGCCGGAGAAGAGTATAGATTCGGTGTCGCAGGGGCAGGACGTTGGAGTTATTCTACGTGAGACGCCGTTCTATGGCGAGATGGGGGGGCAGGTGGGGGACACCGGAGAGATTCGAGCCAGGAGTGGTAGAATATCTGTAATCAATACTGTCAGGAATACAGTGGGTGGCAGTGAGCTCATAGTTCATCAGGGTAAGGTGGTTGAAGGCACAATATCGGTGGGCGATGAGGTCGAAGCCATCGTGGACAAAGCACGCCGTCTCGATATCGCTCGAAATCATACGGCGACTCACCTCCTCCAGGCGGCGCTGCGCCAAGTGCTGGGAGGCCATGTTCAGCAGAGGGGCTCTCTAGTCGCTCCCGATCGATTAAGGTTTGATTTCGCTCACCTTTCGGCGGTTACCGGAGAGGAACTCCTCGAGGTGCAGCGACTGGTTAATGAGAAGATACGCCAGGATCTCAAGGTAAGCGATAGGAAGGTGCCCTATGCCCAGGCTGTAGCGGAGGGTGCTCTGGCTCTCTTCGGCGAGAGGTATGGAGAGGAGGTTCGTGTGATACAGATCGGTGAGCCACCATTCAGTTTGGAGCTTTGCGGTGGGACCCATGTGAGGTCGACAGGTGAGATAGGATATTTCCGGATCATAGGTGAGAGCAGTATTGGGGTGGGGGTAAGGCGAATCGAGGCGGTCACCGGGAGGGGGGCAGAAGATTTCATCGAGGGGCGCTTATCAAGCCTGGAGAAGGTCGCTCGACTGGTGCAGAGTTCACCTGATGAGGTTGAGGGCAAGGTGGCAGCGCTTCTAGCTGATTTGGGCAGGGAGCAAAAACGTGCCCTCTCCTTAGAGCTTGAGCTTTCCAAAAGGATAGCTGAATCGCTGGTTTCTAAAGTAGAGACTGTTGAGGGTATCCCCGTCCTGGCAGCTCGTGTCTCTGCTTCAAGCATGGGGATGCTGAGGCAGATAGGAGACCTATTGAAAGAGCGATTGGGAAGCGCAGTGATTGTTTTGGGGGCGGTTTGGGGTGATAAACCCAATTTTGTTGCTATGGTTACCCCTGATCTAGTAGCCAGAGGGTTAAATGCCGGGCAAATAGTGAAGCAGGTGGCATGGGTTACCGGTGGTGGGGGTGGTGGTAGGCCGGGGCTGGGCCAGGCGGGAGGTAAAGACAAGGAAAAACTTGAAGAGGCCATCGGACTGGCGAGAAGGCTAATCGGGCAGTTTGCTGAGAAGGGATAGCAGTGCAGAAAGGGCGCATGCTCGGGCTCGATGTTGGTGAAAGGAGGATAGGGGTGGCTCTCAGCGACCCTGAAGGCATTTTGGCAAGCCCCTTAATGGTGATCAATAGGACAAGGGATAAAGCTGATATTGAGGCGATCCTCGGTCTTGTTCGCCAGCACGAGGTAACTCGCGTCGTTGTTGGGCTACCCCGCTCTATGGATGGCAGTATCGGTCAGCAGGCGGAGAGGGTTCAGAATTTTATCGGGATGCTGTCGGAATTCTTGGAGATTCCTCTAGAAACCTGGGACGAGCGGCTCTCCACGCTTGCTGCGGAGCGTTTGATGGCGGATGCCGGGTTAAAAAGGGGGAAGAGAAAGGAACAAAGAGACGCCCTGGCGGCGGCCCTTGTTCTACAAGGTTACCTGGATAGAGCGCTCACCCTTGACCCTTGATAGGCGATGGCTTCTGAAAGTTTTGAGTGGTTTTTCTGTGACAAAGTATGTCGGTCTCATTGGATATCCCCTGGGGCACTCCGTCTCCTCACAGTTTCAGCAGGCGGCTTTTGACCACCTGGGTCTTGACGTTCGCTACGAGGTGTGGGAGACGGAGCCCGATTATATAGGGGCAACGGTGGAAAGGATGCGTCAGCCTTTCATCCTTGGTGCCAATGTCACTGTTCCCCACAAAGAGGCAGTGCTGCCTCTGATGGATGAGCTTGATCCGCTAGCTCGTCAGATCGGGGCGGTGAACACTATAGTCAATCGCGGTGGGAGGCTGGTTGGATATAATACCGATGCCGGTGGATTTTTAAGGGCACTTCGTGAAGATGGCAATTTTGAGCCTGAGGGCAAGCGGGTTGTGCTCCTGGGGGCTGGTGGGGTGGCACGGGCGGTGGGCTATTCCCTGGTGAGGGCGGGGGTGAGG
>DAOTXZ010000008.1:0-7554 GCA_034435115.1 Dehalococcoidia bacterium
TTCATATACTCTGTGGCAAGGCGGATTGGTCTTGCCGATGTGCCCCTGGAGTGGCGAACTGCCCCCGTTGTTCACCTTGCTCCGGTGGCTCAGGAGGTAGCCCCTGAGCTTGCCCCCGCCTTCCCGGGGGCAATTATTGGGGTGACACCCCAGGGGTGGATGCGGGGGTGGGACAAGTGGGGCAGGGTCTATAGTAGGCAGTGGGATGGGGCGGCGAAGGTTTTGCCCTTTACCACGGTGTTGCTCCTTTCTGAGGAGGATCTGGTTGAGCCTGGGGAGGCAGTCGCCCTCTATGCCGGTCAGGTGCCGGTCCTGGTGGTCACCCAAGGGAGCAAGGGGGCGATGGTCCACTTCGGGGGGGAGTGGCACCATATGCCTGCCTTCCCCGCCCGGGAGGTGGACCCCACCGGGGCGGGTGATGCCTTCGCCGCGGCGTTTCTCATTCGCTTTGCTGAAACAGGGGATGCCATCGCCTCAACTATCTTTGCCAACTGTGTCGCCAGCTTCGCTGTTGAGGGGGAGGGGATAAGCGGCTTGCCCACTAGAGTGCAGGTGGAGGGGCGGATGGGGATCGGGGGACGAATAGAAGCTTGACACCCCCGCCCAGGTTATGTTATTTTTTAACTGCTAAAGGCGATGACGGAGAAGAGTAGGAGGGGGAAGGCGCAGGGTTTCCATCAAAATCGAAGATTTTGATGGAAACCCTTCAGCGAGTCTGGTATGGTGAGAGCAGATGCGACCTGCCCCTTCGAAAATCCCTCCCGAGCCTCCAACCGAAAGGTGTCTAGCGCCGAGTAGACTTGGACGGTCTTGTCACCCGTTACCAGTGACGAGGGCTTAATTTGAGCCCTTTAGGAGTGCCCCGATTTTCGGGGAAAGAGGGTGGTACCGCGGGAATAGCCAAGTCCCGTCCCTTCGGGGGCGGGATTCTTGATTTTGGGAGGACTCGATGTTCAAGCCGGTTCCGAGCAAGGTGAATTTTCCCCAGCTTGAGGAAGAAATCCTCAAGTTCTGGAAGGAGAGGCGCATCTTTGAGAGGAGCGTTGAGGAGCGTAGGGATCGCCCTCTCTTTGTTTTCTATGAGGGACCGCCGACAGCAAATGCCAGCCCGGGGGTTCATCATGTTCTTTCCCGCGTCTTCAAGGATGTCATCCCCCGCTATAAGACAATGAAGGGCTATTGTGCCCCCCGAAAGGCAGGCTGGGATACCCACGGGCTTCCGGTCGAGCTTGAGGTGGAGAGAGAGCTGGGGTTCTCCTCTAAGAGGGAGATCGAGGAATACGGCATTGACCGCTTCAATGCCAAGTGCCGTGAGAGCGTCTTCCGCTATCTTGAGGATTGGCAGGCGCTTACCGAGCGTATCGGCTTTTGGCTTGATATGGAGCATCCCTATATCACTCTGGATAACGACTATATCGAGTCCTGCTGGTGGATCGTTAAGGAGCTGTGGGAAAGGGGTCTAATTTATCAGGGCTATAAGGTTACCCCCCACTGCCCCCGCTGCGGCACCTCCCTCTCCTCCCACGAGGTATCACTGGGCTATAGGGATGACACCGAAGATCCGTCAGTATATATAAAGTTCAAGCTTGTCTCGAAATTACCACCTCGGGCTCGTCCTGAGGTATATCGCAAGCTCTATACCCCTTATGCGCCCACCTATTTTCTTGCCTGGACTACTACCCCGTGGACCCTCCCTGGAAACACCGCTCTGGCGGTGGCTCCTGAAGCCGAATATGCCATCATGGAGGGGAGTGGGGAGCGCCTCATCCTGGCTTCGGCTCTTGTGAGGAGGGTTGGCCTAGAAGGTTATCAGTTGGTGAATACGGTGCTCGGGTCTGACCTCGTCGGGCTTGAATATGAACCTCTATTTAAGCCTTCTGATTTTGGGGTTCCCGTTGAGAGATTGAGTCTGGATTACTATTACCGCTCTGAGAGACATGAAGAGCTACCACCCGAAACCTATCCTATCATTGGTGCTGAATTTGTCTCCATGAGTGAGGGCACCGGCATCGTCCATATCGCCCCGGCGTTTGGTGAGGTGGACTATGAGGTTGGAAAGGCGGAGGGCCTTTACTTCGTCCGAGATTACGTGGATCTGGAGGGGATGATCAGGGGCAGTTATCCCTTTGCCGGCCTCTTTGTCAAGGATGCCGACCCGCTCATCCTTGATGACCTGCGATCCAGGAAGCTTCTATACCGGAGTGAGCGCATCGTTCATACCTACCCCTTCTGCTGGAGGTGCGATACCCCGCTACTCTATTATGCCAAGCCGTCCTGGTATATCAAGACCACAGCGCTTAAAGGCAGGCTACTCTCCGGAAATGACGAGATAAACTGGTACCCGCAGCATATTAAGTATGGTCGGTTTGGCGACTGGCTTCAAAACAATGTTGACTGGGCATTCTCTCGTGAGCGCTACTGGGGGACGCCGCTTCCGATCTGGAGATGCCAGGGCTGCGGGCACGAGGAATGCATTGGGAGTGTAGACGACCTCAGAAGGTTGGCTCACCACGAGGCTATGGCTGAGTACGAACAAATTGCGCTAGACGAGTGTCTAAAAGACTTACATCGCCCTTTCATTGATAAAGTAATCTTAAAATGTCCTGAATCAAAAGAAGGCTCTAGTCATTATCCAGACAGGATGAAACGCCTGCCCGAGGTCATCGACTGCTGGTTCGACTCCGGTGCCATGCCGGTAGCCCAGTGGCATTACCCTTTCGAAAACAATGACCAGTTTCAAAAAAGCTTCCCTGCCGATTACATCTGCGAGGCGGTGGATCAAACAAGGGGTTGGTTCTATACCCTTCATGCCCTCTCGATCCTTCTCTTCGACCGCCCCTGTTTCAAGAACGTCATCTGTTTGGGGCATATACTCGATGCCAAGGGGGAGAAGATGAGCAAGTCCAAGGGGAATGTGGTTGACCCCTGGCTCCCCATAGAACGCTATGGCGCCGATGCCCTCAGGTGGTATCTCTT
Organism: Dehalococcoidia bacterium; assembly: GCA_034435115.1. Classification (GTDB taxonomy): domain Bacteria; phylum Chloroflexota; class Dehalococcoidia; order E44-bin15; family DAOWNJ01; genus DAOTXZ01. The sequence continues at coordinate 2,977 of DAOTXZ010000008.1, forward strand.
AACATCATCGCCCCCGGGAAATGTGCGCCGCTTCTCCACCGAGCTTGTTGGCGAGGCGATGCGCAAGTTTCTCCTAACGCTCTGGAACACCTATTCCTTTTTTGTCATCTACGCCAATATCGATAGATTCGACCCCCGCGCTATGGATACTTCCTACCGCTCGGAGCTCGACCGGTGGATTATCTCGGAGCTTAACTGCCTTATCCTGGAGGTCACCCGATATCTGGATAGCTACAGCCCGACCGAGGCGGGGCGGAGGATCGAGGCATTCGTTGATGACCTCTCCAATTGGTATGTGAGGAGGAGTCGAAGGCGTTTCTGGAAGAGCGGAAGCGATGCCGATAAGCTTGCCGCCTACAATACCCTTTATGAGTGTCTGGTAACCCTCTCTAAGCTTCTTGCCCCCTTTACCCCATTTGTCGCCGAGGAGCTCTACCAGAACCTGGTGCGCTCTCCATATCCTGAGGCAGCCGAGAGTGTGCATCTTGCCGATTTCCCCGAGGCTCGCCCCGATCTAATTGATGAGCAGCTTGATGCTGATACCAGGCTGGCGATGAAGGTGGCAAGCCTGGGGCGTGCCGCTAGAAGCAAGGCGGGTATCAAGGTGCGCCAGCCCCTTGGAAAAGTTACAGTAAAGGTAACATCCGAAAGGGAGAAGAACGCACTCCGTCGAATAGAGGCGCAAATTCTTGATGAGCTCAATGTCAAGACGCTCGAAATTGTTGATAGCGACTGGCATCTCTTGTTGCCCGAATCAAATTTGAGCGTCGTTAGTGAGTGGAACTATAGTGTTGCTGTCCCGAGGGATATACCCCCGGAGCTTTTCGAAGAGGGCCTAGCGCGGGAGATTGTGCACCGCCTCCAGACAATGCGTCGCTCGGCGGGGTTTGACATCGCTGACTATATCCTCACCTACTACCAGGGTGACACCGCCATTAAGCGCGTGGTGGAGGGATTTGCCGAATACATCAAACAGGAGACCCTGTCCCGAGAGCTTCTTGAAGGCCCTCCACCGAACGACGCCTATGTGGAGACGCACCGCATCGGTGGCGAGCAGCTGCTGCTTGGGGTGAAGCGGCTGGCGTAGCCAGCCGCTTCACCCCCTAATCTATACCTTTGGCAGATGAGCCAGTGCCTCCTTTACCTTCTCCTCGGGATACTCATAGTCCTCAAGCCTGCCCGAAAGGTACTCATCGTAGGCACCCAGATCGAAGTGCCCATGCCCGCTCAGAGCAAGTAGAATAGTCTTGGATTCCCCTGATTCCCGACATCTAATTGCCTCATCGATGACCACCTTTATCGCATGTGCTGGCTCCGGTGCCGGGATGATGCCCTCGGTGCGAGCGAACTCAACCGCTGCCCGGAAAACGGGGATCTGATACTCCGCGCGGGCCTCGACGAACCCCAGCCTGTGCAGGTGGCAGATAATGGGTGCCATCCCGTGGTAGCGAAGCCCGCCGGCGTGGACCGGAGGCGGTACAAATGTGTGCCCCAGGGTGTACATTAGGGCGATTGGTGCAAGACCAGCCACATCGCCGTAGTCCCAGGCGTAGAGACCCCTGGTGACGGAGGGGCAGGCCTGGGGCTCGACGCAGATGATCCGAAGGCCCGGCTTTTTCCCCTCGATCTTGTCCTTGACAAAGGGCAAAAATACCCCGGCGAAATTGGAGCCGCCGCCGATGCAGCCAACGATGATGTCGGGGTAGACACCGATCTTCTCAAGCTGCTTCTTTGCCTCTTGCCCCACGATTGTCTGATGAAGCAGGACATGATTCAAGACGCTCCCCAGAGAGTAAAGGGTGTCGTCACGGCTGAAGGCATCCTCCACCGCCTCACTGATGGCAATCCCCAGGCTTCCGGGGCAATCGGGGTCCTCTTTGAGGATTCTTCTCCCGATCCCGGTATCCTCGCTGGGGCTGGGCACCACCTTTGCCCCCCAGGTCTCCATCATAATCCTTCGATAGGGCTTCTGATGATAGCTCACCTTGACCATGTACACCTTGCACTCAAGCCCGAAGAACCTGCAGCCCATTGCCAGGGCGCTCCCCCACTGCCCGGCGCCGGTCTCGGTGGTCAGGCGCTTGAACCCTTCCTTTTTGGCGTAGTAGGCCTGGGCGACGGAGGTGTTCAGCTTATGACTGCCCGCAGGGCTTACTCCTTCATACTTGTAATAAATCTTGGCTGGGGTGTTGAGCGCTTTCTCCAGGCGATAGGCCCGCATAAGTGGGGTCGGGCGCCACAACTTGTAGATCTCCTGTATCTCCTCCGGGATCTCGATGTAGCGCTCCTTGCTGAACTCCTGCTCATCCAGGGCGCGGGGGAAGAGCGGAGGTGGTAGCCGCGTCGGCTCTTTCGTTGCCGGATGTCGCAGTGGCGGCAGTGGCTCCGGAAGGTCAGCCTGAATGTTGTACCAGGATGTGGGCATCTCCTTCTCAGTTAGAATGACCTTTGTTTCCATTCATCCTCCTTTTTGAAGCGGTTGTTTATTTAGACCAACCCCTAGCTAGATCTCACCCCCTTTCTGGTTAAAGAATAACCCCCGCCCTTCTAAAGGGGCGGGGGTCGCTCCGCGGTGCCACCCTTCTTAGTCTTCTCCTTGCTGAAGGGGAGATAAGACCATCTCATTCTTCAGGCACAGAGGTTGAGCCTCCGCTCACCTCAATGCCCCGGGCTCGGTAACGGTGCCCCTCCGGCAAAGCCTACTGGGACGCTCACGCGCTGTTCGGTTTGCAGCTCCCAAGTCCATTCCGCCCCCGCGCCGGCATCGGGCTTCCACCTTTCCCCGACTCTCTGAGCCTCGCCTTGAGTCGTACTAGTCTTGTTCCCAGCCTTTGCTCTATTTTATTTTGGTGTATTATATCAACATGCCCCCCCAGTTTGTCAACTGCCCTTCACTGCAGTGAGTAGGATAGGAGCTCGTATCTGTCCCCCGTCTCATGGTCTACAGTCTTGACTATATTCTTCACCTCGTCTGAATACCACTGGGTCAAGATAGGCTCACCATTTTCATCGTAGGTAACTATCTTAAAGCAGGTAAATGTCCCGCTAGGGACAGTGATCTCTTCTATAGCTTCTACCTTGATTGTGATCGTTCCTGACATGGTGGTGGGGTATGTCTCACCACCTATAGTGATGACAATAGTGTCGGTCTCAATTATCGTCAGTTCCGTTCCCACCGTAAGTGGCCAGAGCCCCTCAGGCCACGGGCTATAGGAGATGGTTTGGGTAACTGTGTAGGGTCCTTCAAGATGTTCGCCCGATATCTCTAATTTCACTGGTCGTAGCGTTTGTTTATCAACCCACTCCATTGCTGAGGCAACTCCCTCCATAGGGGGCTCACTCACCACTTCGCCAACATAGCAATCTCTACCAGATATAACCTCCCCGCTGGTCACCGTGTCGGTCTCGGTATAGCTCTGTGAACCGATGGTAAAGTGGTACACCCATTGGTCACCTATATGCAGGACGGGCAGCAGCCCCTGTCCCGTGATGGTGAGGGTGGCGGTCTCTCCACCTACCTCAATCTGGTAGTCCCCGGGGGTTTTCCAGGTATGGGTGAAGGTTACTGTTTCCATTTCGCCAGCGGCTAAGGTGATGTCCTGGGTATCAATTTCTACCCCGTTGACTGTTAGGGTCACGGTATAGGTGCCTTGAGCCCCCCCTATATTCTCCACATCAACCTGAATGGTGACCTCCTCCCCCACCTTGGGATTATCGGGTGTGAAGGTGAGGCCGGTCACCACGAATGCCGCGCCCCGCTCACAGCCAACGCCGCTGATGAGCCCGCTGGCTATGAAGGTTAAAACTAGCAATGCAATGATTGCCCTCTTCATATGGGAGCTCCTCCGCTTTCCGGCACGACCATTACAACACGTCCCTAGACTGCTGTCAATATTTATTGGTGGCGGGTTTACTCCCTTCGGGTCAGGTGGTAGAATTACCTCGATGATAAAGGTGGTCTTCTTTGATATGTATGGCACCCTGGCTCGCCCCCAAGTCCCCCGTGAGGAGCTACAGGCGAGTATTCTGCGGAAGTTTGGCATAGAACGAGACCTTGAGGCTGTCCGTGCTGCCATCGCCGTTGCCGACAATTGGTGGTATCAGCAGAGGCACAGGCTGAAAGGGGTCACACTCTCCTCCAAGGAGAGGCAGGAGCTCTTTGTGGAGCATCAGCTCGCATTGCTCAAGGGATTGGGGGTGGTGGAGGCAAAAGACATGGCACTCAAGATACTCACCTCTTTCTATACCACCATAAATGAGTCTGTGGAGAGGCTTGAGCTCTTTGATGACGCCATCCCCACCCTCTCCGCTCTTAAGGAAAAGGGGCTAACCCTGGGGCTCATCTCCAATCTCGCCAGAGATGCCGGACCTATTCTGGAGCGGCTGGGGCTATCCAGCTATCTCGATTTCCACCTCACCTCTGAGGAGGTGGGTAGTGAGAAGCCGGAGCCTGGGATCTTTCTGGCAGCCTTGGAGCGGGCAAGGGCTAAGCCACCCGAGGCGATCCATGTTGGGGATCAGTATTATTCAGATGTTATCGGTGCAAGGGGGGTGGGGATTAAGGCGATCCTCCTCGAC
>DAOTXZ010000009.1:0-9148 GCA_034435115.1 Dehalococcoidia bacterium
AGCGGGTGAGGACGGTGGGGGAGGGGGAATTTATGGAAGCCTTAATGGCAGAGGTGCAAGAATCAGGAAGGAGAATTAAGTAATGAATTATTGGATGGCGGTAGGCACCGTTGACAATTGGAAAGAGGCCTTTGAGAAGGGTAAGATTTGGGGCCTTACAGATAAGCAAAGGCGCCACTGGGATGCCTTGCGGGAAGGGGACGCGATTCTATTCTATGTTATGCGACCTATTGCTGGCATTATTGGATATGGGACCGTGAAAACGAAGTTTCACCAAACGCACCCCCTGTGGTCTGAAGAAGTCGATAAAAACAGGGTAATATGGCCGTTGCGCTTTGAGTTTAACGTCGAGTATTGCGTTGCCCCAGACAAATGGGAGATAGACAGGCTAACCTCCGAGTCACTAAGGTTTAAGGCAGGCCTAAGTTTTCGGCAATTTGAAGCTTCGCTAGCTGAAGAAATCATCTCAAAATTCAAAGAGCGTCCTAGTGAAGAGTTGGAAGAGCCTGTCTCTCATACAGAGATTAAGCAGAAGTTGATCGAGATTGGCAAGCTGCAAAATTACATTGCTGAGGGGGAATATCCTTTCGATTTGGGAAAGCTCGACGTTGTATGGAGACGATTAGAGCGTTCTGTGCCAACCCGCGTCTTTGAAGTTCACGCAAGGGGCGACCTTTATCACGACCTGTCCAAGCTGAAACATGCCTTTGACTTATGGAATAGCCATATTTTTATAGTAGCACCCCAAGCCGATTACGATAAAGTAAGAGTCTTGCTTTCGGGAACTTTTCACGAAATTAGACAGCAATTAAGGTTTATCGACTTTGAAAAAATAAAGCAACTTTACGAACGCAAAAAATCGTTCTTAGACCTTGAAAAGGAACTCGGCATCTAGAAGAGGGAGTATAAGCATGATTCAAGTAGTAAAGATCGGCGGTATTTGGCAGATATGGAACGTCGCCTGTGACGGCTCCATAGTTGTGGAAAACGGGCACCGAAATATGGGATTTTTCAAAGCACCTACCAGAAACAGGGTAAATGCACTAGTGAGCGCCCTGAAATCAATCCAACCAGTTTTTTCCTTAAGCATGGATTTCTCAAGGGTCGTTTTAGATTCCAGCCTAGAACAACATCCCAACGGATTTCACGTTTTTGATTATGTGCAACTTCAGGAGGCTGGTATAGATATTGGCGCTTATGTATAGGTTACCGATTTTCGCCTTGGGTCTTTTGTTGTTTATAAAAGGAACATCCTCACGGCGGAAAGGATCGCCGATGAGCTTGACACTTATCCAGGCCATCCATTCCTAATAAGACACCTTGAAGGACAAAAACCAACACCAATAGAATCGTCAGACATTCTCAAGGTCATCATCCCTTCCCGTGAGACCGTGAAGACCAAATTATTGGAAACTGCTCGTGAGTTCTGGAACAGCGGCTGTGAGCAATCTGACCTATACAATCTGGAAGAAGAGATTGAAGACTATATCGATACCTATTGCTATCCAGACCTTGACTTGAAAATTACTGCGCCTTTTTGGGGCAAATAGGGGGCAAGGTAATAAGAAGAGCAAGAGAGTATGAACAGTAACTTGAGTTTTAGCTAATGCGTCTGTCTAAACTCTTCGGAAAAACACTCCGCCAGACGCCATCTGAGGCGGAGAATATAAGCCACCAGCTCCTCCTGAGAGCGGGGATGATCCATCAGGTGGCAGCCGGGGTCTATAGCTACCTCCCACTCGGCTGGCGCGTCTTACGCAAGATCGAGCAGATAATCAGGGAGGAGATGGACAGCATTGGCGCTCAGGAGCTCATGATGCCGGTACTTCAGCCCCTGGAGCTATGGGAGGGGACGGGAAGAAACCTAGCCTTCGGCGAGACCCTTTTCACCCTGAGCGACCGCCGCGATCGCAAGCTGGTCTTGGGTCCCACGCATGAGGAGGTCATCACCGTGCTCGTCCGCCGCAATGTCCAAAGCTATCGCGACCTCCCCCTCCTTCTCTATCAGATACAGACCAAGTTCCGCGACGAGCCCCGCCCCCGGGGGGGACTTATCCGCGTCCGCGAGTTCACCATGAAGGACCTCTACAGCTTTGACACAGACGAGGAGGGTTTGAACATCACCTATGGCAAGGTGATTCAGGCCTACCGGAACATCTATGTCCGCTGTGGTCTATCCGCCCTCGTCGTCGAAGCCGATAGCGGTGCCATCGGTGGCAAGGAATCCCACGAATTCATGGTCATCACCCCAACCGGTGAGGATGAGATAATCTATTGCTCAGGTTGCGACTATGCAGCAAATGTGGAGCGAGCTGAGAGCATCAAATCCCCCGGCGATGTGGGCGAAATGCTGCCCATCGAGGAGGTGGCTACCCCGGGTATCATCACCATTGAAGAACTGGCAAGTTTTCTTGGCATCCCAAAAAGCAAAACCCTCAAGGCAGTTTTCTATGCCGCTGATGGAGAGCTTGTCTTTGTCACTATAAGGGGTGACCTTGAGGTCAACGAGGTTAAGCTTAAGAATGCCGTGAAATGCCACAGGCTCGCTCTAGCCACCGAGGAGGAAGTGAAGAGGGCAGGACTGGTGGCAGGCTCAGCCTCCCCTCTCGGAATCAGCGGGATCAAGCGGGTTGGTGACCCTTCGATAACACTGGGGACAAACTTCGTTGCCGGAGCAAACAAGCCAGATACCCACCTTAAGAACGTGAACTACCCTCGTGACTTCGATGTTGACCTCGTTGTAGATATCGCCACCGCCAGAGCTGGCGAGGGATGCCCCAAGTGCGGGAGCAGGCTCCTCTCCACCCGCGGTATCGAGGTGGGTCATGTTTTCAAGCTGGGAACCTTCTTCAGCGAGACCCTTGGCGCCTATTACCTCGATCGAGAGGGAAGACAGCGCCCTATTGTCATGGGTTGCTACGGAATCGGCACCGGGAGGCTTCTTGCTGCGGCTATAGAGCAGAATCACGATGATAAGGGAATCATCTGGCCCCTCCCCATAGCGCCCTACCAGGTTTACCTCTGCGCACTGGGCATGGATAACCCAGAGGTTGCCTCGACCTCGGAGAGGCTTTATACTGAGCTTGAGGGGGTAGGGGTGGAGGTGCTCTTCGACGACCGTATGGAATCGGCTGGGGTGAAGTTCAACGATGCTGACCTTCTCGGGATCCCATTCAGGCTCACCGTAAGCCCGCGCACCCTGAGATCAGATAGCGTCGAGCTAAAACAGCGCACCCAGAGAGAGGGTGAGCTTGTTCCCCTGAAACAGGTGACCGAGAGATTAAAAGGGCTAATTAACCCCCCCTAGGCGCGAGTAATAGGTGTAGAGGCTGGCCAGAATTGTCGCCGCATCCTCTACATCGTGATAGACTCGCTTTCCATCCTTAACTAGATTCCGAATTGTCTCGCTTTCGTATTCTGAGAAAAAGCTACATACTAAAAGCGGCTTATTATGCTTTGGAATTAGACTATAAGCATCCCTCAAAAGTTCCTCCTCCTCCCTAGAAGGAGAAAGCATGCCATGCTCACGGTCATCCCCCCTAAAGCCAAGCTGCCCCAATCCGTGAACAATTACCCCGTCGATCTCCTCGGATGAAAGCAACATCTCAATGACTTTTAATTGCCCATTCCAATCGAGGAAGCGGCCGGCGGCTCCGATGTCGATAGGATTCCTTGTCGATGCCCAGTAGGGCATGCCGATCTCCTTTAAGCTTTTCTGCAACCCTGGAGAGAGTTCGGGAACACTTAAACCTTTTCTAACCAAGGCATCTGTAGTTGCCACCCCCCATGTGCCCCCCATGGTAACAATGCCGATTCTGTTGCCCAAAAGTGGCGGCAACTCCAGAAAAGCATAGCCCAGCTCTAATAGAACCTCTATCCTAGGGGCTCTGATGATATTAGCTTGCTTGAATGCTGCATCTGTGATAGCTTCAGAGCCCGCCAAGGCTCCGGTATGTGAAGAGGCAGCCCTAGCCCCGGCCTCTGTTCCACCGACTTTAACCGCTATTATGGGTTTCTCCTGGCTGACCCTCCTCGCCACCTCAAAGAATCTTCTCCCATCTCTAAGCCCCTCGATGTACATCAGAATAACCTTGGTGGAGGCGTCAGCCCCAATATATTCCAAGAAATCGGTACAGGTGAGGTCGCATTCATTTCCAGTATGTATATACTTGCTGACACCCATCCCCCTCAAATAGCCACGGGTGATCAAGTTGCTAATGGCAAAACCACCCTGGCAAATAACAACGATCGGGGAGTCCTTTAAATATACACCGGCAGCGCTGGCATTGAAGCTGGCGGAGAGATTGAAAATTCCACTCACATTTGGACCTACTATTCTTAATCCGCTTCTTCGGGCGATTTGAGTCAATTCAGCCTGTAGTTCTCTTCCCTCAACTGTCTCAGCGAATCCCGAGGTGATCAACACAACCCCCTTAACTCCCTTCTCAATGCAATTCTGAATAGCTTGAAAGACCAGTTGAACTGGGACAGCGATCACAGCCAGCTCAACCTCGTCAGGAATGGCTAATAGGTTGGGATAAGCTTTATGGCCAGCTATCTCTTCTGCCTGCGGATTTATGGCGTATACCTTCCCCCTGAAGCCCCCCCTGATCACCTGCTCAAAGATAGTGCGTCCCCAGGCAAAGCCGCTTCGCCGAGAAACGCCAAAAATGGCAACACTTTTGGGATTTAGGAAAAACTCCAGATCCTTCGTTTTCTGAGAACTCATAACCCTATCCTCTAAACGGTCCGGCCCAACCATTTGGCCCTTTGAAGCCTATACTGCGTCACCCAAGGCCATCCGTTCCCTCCCGACAGTAACTGCTTACCTCCCCGGCTTTCTCACTACCCACCAGAGCGTCAAGTTGCGAATAATATTTTAGCATCTTGAAGAGGGGGTGACTAGCAATAAGAAAATATGTTAAGATTAAGCTAGAAATACGCTCAGGCTATGAACAGAGGACAAGTAATCTATAGGCAGCCAATAGCACAAGCCTCCTGCAGGCGTGCCTGTCCGGCTGGCATAGATGTGCCGCGCTACATCCGGTTGATCGCTGACGGCAAGTTTAGCGAGGCATTAGCCGTGATCCGTGAAAGGATCCCATTTCCCTCGGTTTGTGGACGTGTTTGTTTTGCTCCCTGTGAGTCAGCATGCCATGTGGCACTTATAAGTGGGCCAGTATCTATTAGGGCATTAAAACGTTTCGTCGCTGAGCAAGCAGAAGTTAGTGAGGAGCCACTGCCAGATAGATCGACAGGTAAATCAGTCGCCATCGTGGGGTCGGGACCGGCCGGGCTCACTGCGGCATATCACTTGGCAAAGCGGGGGCATGCGGTGACTGTCTTCGAGGCACTGCCAGAGCCGGGGGGTATGATGCGATTTGGCATTCCTGCCTACCGACTGCCAAAGAACATACTCAGGGCTGAAATCGAGAGGATAGAAAGTATCGGTGTTAAGATAAAGACAAATACTCGGGTGGATTCGCTAGATAGCCTCTTTAGAGATGGCTTTAGCGCCATCTTTTTAGCCATTGGGGCACAGCAGGGTGTTAAATTGGGCATCGAAGGGGAGGATAACCCCAGGGTGATGGGATGTGTATCGTTCTTAAAACATGTGAATCTGGGCAAAGAGGTAGAATTAGGAAATAGGGTAGCAGTAATCGGGGGTAGTAGTGCCGCTATAGATGCGGCGCGAACTGCACTTCGCCTCGGGGCAAAAGAGGTGACCATCGTCTATCGCCGGACTCGTGCCGAGATGCTGGCCAGCCCTGAGGAAATTGAGGCAGCCCTAACCGAGGGGGTGAGGACCTGCTTTCTGGCAGCCCCATCCAGAATAGTTGGCCGGGATGGGGAGGTGGAACTTGAGTGTATCCGCACCAAGCTGGGCAAAATGGATGTCAGTGGAAGGCCGCGACCGGAGCCAGTCGAGGGCAGTGAGTTTAGCATGAGTTTGGATACTGTCGTAGTGGCCATTGGGCAGTGTGCATTGATTCCCAAAGAGTTCAATCTGCCTATTGGCACGGAAAATACAATCCAGGTAGATCCCAAAACCCTCGCCACCAGCATAGAGGGCGTGTTTGCCGGTGGTGATGCTGTATCCGGACCAGCCTCGGTAATCGAGGCTATTGCTAGCGGAAGGCAGGCGGCGATTTCAATTGACAAGTACTTGGGTGGCGACGGAATAATTGACGAGTCCCTCGCAGCATATGAGGAAAGAATCCTGCCTGCAGGCTTCCAACCTGTTGGTGAACGTATCGCGCCCCCGTCCTTGCCTGTTGATGAGCGTCTAAGCGGTTTTCACGAGGTGGAATCAAGCTTTAGCAAGGACATGGCAATCAGGGAGGCAAAGCGGTGTCTGAGGTGCGATCTGCCCCTAATAGTAGATTTGGGCAAATGTGCTGGTTGCCGCACTTGCGAGCTACGCTGTTCCCTCAGATGGGAGGGGGCATTTATTCCGGCGAAAGCCAGGGTCGCGGTCAGAAGACTTGTCGGCAACAGGGATCACGAGTTTGATGTTTTTTTCTCCGATGAATGCGATTACTGTGGTATTTGCGCCAAATACTGCCCTTACGGGGCTCTGACCCGTGGCAGGAACGGGAAGACCTAGGATGGAACTCTACGGATATGCCGGCAACATACTCTATGTGAATCTCACCACTAATGAATTCAGGAAAGAGCCCCTCAATCCGGAGCTAGTCACAAGGTTCCTCGGTGGTTGGGGAATCAATCATAAGCTATACTATGACCTCGTACCGCCCCATATAGAGCCTCTTTCACCCGGTAATGCCCTTATCCTTGGCACTGGGGCGTTTCCAGGCACAATGATCCCTGGGGCATCAAGGACTTATATCACCTATAAACACCCCCTTAGTGGCACTATAGGCTCAGCCCCTGGTTCAGGGGTATTCAGTTATATGCTCAAATCAGCCGGATATGATCACGTTGTCATTATGGGGAAAGCCCCGAAACCAGTATACTTAAAGATCAGCGAAGATAGTGTGGAGCTATGTGACGCCAGCGGGCTCTGGGGGGAAGACACCTATGACACGGTCTTTGCGCTACGAAGCAAATATGAGCCATGCAGCATCATCGCTATTGGGCCAGCGGGGGAGAACCTGGTCAATATATCGGTAACCCATCTTGATTCAGGCCAGGGCGCAATAGGCGAGGGCGGGATGCCTGCCGTCATGGGCTCAAAAAACTTGAAGGCCATTGTGGCTACCCAGGGGGCGACGCCGATAAAGGTGGCCCATCCTCGCCGACTACAGAAGGCGGTCGACGAAGTACTTGGGCGCATCAGGGCCTATCCCCGGCTCAGCGCCCTAAGGGAGGGCGGTGGCTGGTACATGATGCGGGGCGGCTCACTACTCGGGGGAGAATTAACGCCTCAATCTAAGGAGGAGATGGAGCGTGAGGCCGAGGCCTTTGAAAAACATAAGCGTAGCAGGAGTAATATTGCCTGTCCAGGTTGTCCAGTTACTGGCAGGGAGCGCATCGATCTACGAGAGGGGGAATATGCAGGGTTGGTATCATACCACGCATTGACGACAGGAGGCGGCCTCAATACGCTTGGGGTTGGCACCAGCTATAACCAGTTGGTCAAATATAACGACACAATGAATAGATACGGCGTCGATCTTATCCTCTTTGGTAACATGTTCGAGCTGCTGCTCAGTCTCTATGAAGATGGGACTATCACCAGCCAAGATATCGGTGGTCTGGAGTTAAAACGGGACTTTGATACCATTATGAAATTAGCTAGAATGGTTGCCTACCGGCAAGGTTTTGGAGATGTTATCGGTGATGGCATTGTGAGCGTGTGTGATAGACTCGGTCTGGATCCGGAAAAGGATATAATTCACATCAAAGGTTGGAATCGGGTTGCCGAGCCTAGAATCTCTGGCATGAATACTGTCGCAATCAGCCAGCTTGTTGAGCCTCGCGGCCCTACAGGTTCTGCAGGGGCTACAAATCCACCAAGCTACCAGCCAGGAGAGCCCGTTGACCGATGGCGGAGGTATGCCCGGGAGCAAGGTATGTCTGGAGAGGCAGAGGAGCGGATATTCACGGCGACCTCGTTCAACCCGGCGCGCCTGGTCAAGTGGATGCACTCTTATTTCTCTGTCCTCCAGAGCCTGGGATTCTGCGGACGTCTTTATATTACAAGGTTTCATGATCTAGCAATTATAACAGAATACTACTCAGCGGTTACCGGAGTTGAGGTCACCCCGGACGAGCTCCTGAGAAAGGGAGAGCGAAACTGGAACCTATGCAAGATACTTAACATCAGGGAAGGCTTCGACCGAGCAGCCGATAGGCCGCCAGAGGCTTGGTTCGAGCCACTAAAAATAAAGGGCACGGAAATGGAGTTTCCTCTTATGGATTACTATAAAACAACCGAGCTAACCAAGGCGGATGTAGAGAGACTGTTAGATGATTACTACGATGAGAGTGGTTGGGATAAGAAAACTACAGCGCCTACCGCCGAAAAATTGAAGGAACTCGGTTTGGAAGAGTTCTACAGGTAGATTATCTCCTCAGGATGATAGAGGCTGTCTCAGGGCATAGGCTGTCCCCTCAATCCTGTGGCACAGGAGCCCGGTGAGCCTGTTTCTTTCCACCTGAAGAGTTATTCCTCCCACCACCGAGGCCACCGGCTTTGCCTTCCACGGGGCCTCACTTACGGTGAGAGCGAAAACCTTCCTTGATAGATTTTTTGCAGGATTACGGTTGATGCCATCCGTAGGGCGTTAATCTCAATGGCAAGGAAACCGGCTGAGGGTCATGAATAAAGATAATGTCGCCATAAGTTTCAGTTCCTCCAGTTCTTTCGGTTTGGGTCAGGGGACATGCCAGAGCCGGAATATAGGGCTCCCGATTAGACACCACAACAAAAGGCAATCAGATAGCTTATTTCTTACTAAATCCTGAGGTCTTCTTTGGTCAACATAAGCCTTTTAGTATTACAGGAGGATCATAAATAAAAGTCGTGAATGGAATACACCCCGCTTGCTTCTCACTAATGCTTCAGCTAAAATTAACTATCTTCCCCAGCTCCCTGTCCCTTGGAGTATATCCTTGAGATAGGGATTTTTAGCGAAAACGCCGAATCCCTGTTTTGTTTTGCAAAATTATATCTTTGAGGGGG
>DAOTXZ010000010.1:0-7251 GCA_034435115.1 Dehalococcoidia bacterium
CCACTACCCGGTTGACCCCCATCCTTCTGATATCCTCCTTGATGAGATTCTGCCCCGGGTCGGAGCACATATACTTGTAGTTACGGGCTACCACCACCGATGGCAGCCCTTGGGCAAACCCGGTCACCTTCTCCACATCCACCATCCCCGCGATATTGCTACCGCAATGGCAGATGTAAACGCCTATCTTTGGGTCCATCTTAGCTCCTTCGCTATCCATATCTTGACAGTAGTTTCTTCGCTGATACCATCCCCTTGTCTATGCCCAACTCTTTGCTCCCGAGCCCCAGAGCCAGTCCCACCAGTTGGGTGAAGAAGAGGATGGGTATGTCATAATGGGTCTTGAACCTCCTGTTGACCCTCCCCTGATATACATCCAGGTTCGTTTGGCATAGGGGACAAACGGTGATAATACACTCAGCACCATTAGCGGCTGCGGAATCGAGCACCTTCCGTATCAGCCCCAGGGCGATGTTTTCCTCGGATATGACCAAAGAACCACCACAGCAGCGGCTCTTTAGAGGGAAGGCGACCGCCTGGGCGCCAAGGCTCTCAATGAGGCGGTCGATTGATTGGGGAAATTCGGGATCATCAAACCCGCCGCCGGGGCGAACAAGCTGACAGCCATAATATACAGCTACCCTGAGTCTATCGAGGCTCTTTTTTGCCTTAGCGGCGATGGTCTCATAGCCAACATCCTGTATCAGCACATGGGCTAGGTGGCGCACCCGAACTCCGCCATGATACTCCAGGCCACCAGCAGCTAAAGCCTCATCAACCTCCTCCTTGAGCTGGGGATATTGCCGGAGGAGGGAGTTCGTCTTACTGAGTACGTTATAGCACGAGCTACATGCGGTTACTAGCTCAAGCCCCGTCTTCTCGGCTAGGGCTAGGTTGCGGGCTGAGATACAGGAGCAGATAAGGGTGTCCACTGAGCTATAAGGGGAGGCCCCACAGCAATTCCAGTCCTCAAGCTCGGTCAACTCTATATCGAGGGCCTTGGTGATGGCTTTTATTGAGAGCGCATAGGCTACCGCGCTAGCATCTAGGGAGCAACCAGGAAAGTAGGAGTACCTCAATTGGTTAACTCCGCGATGGCACGGGGTGCCTGCAGTGCCCGTGCCTTGGTGATAATAGCAACCAGTTGCTCTTTGTCCTTTATCGGGCGTGGCCTGAGGGGCGAGCGCCCACGCATAATCAGCTTCAACCCTATAGGTGCCATCCTTAGGATTGCCATGGGCTTTGTTTGCATATAGAACCTGCTGGTGAGGCCTAGTTCGTGAACGCGCCCATTTTGGTTGATGAGATCAACAAAGGTGCGATACATGATAGGCTCACCGGTTGGCCCGTATCGGAAGCCATAGCGGTAAGCCAGCTGTTTGAGGGCGTACATCAGCTCAGTAACCTTGACCCCTCTGGGGCAGCGCTCTGAGCACAGATAGCAAGAGGCGCAGTACCATATAGAATCGCTTGATAGCACCTCTTTCTTGAGGCCGGCACGCACCATCGCAATAATTTTCCGTGGAGAATGCTGCATCTCATCGGCGTTGGGACAAGTGCCAGCGCAGGTGCCGCACTGAATGCATTGTAGAATCCCTTCGCCTCCAGGAATTCTTACCACCTCGTTCACAAAGCTGGTGCCCTCATTAGTGAGCGCCTGTTCCGTCCGTTTCGTCTTGTGTTTATTATACCATACCACCGCCCCGGTTATCAAGAGCCCGACGAGCGCCGGGATGCCAACGAACACCGCCAACGCCAAGAGTATAGCCCACACTATTTCCATGACTGTTACCTCCTCGTTTTCTATCGACTTGGACCAAACCCCCAGAACCACCTTGCCGCTGAACCCGCTATGGGTCAAGCATGCTTACTTCTTGCCGGCCACGACAGGCTCGTGCTCTTTCTCAGCGGGTCGGGTCTCGGCCTTGCTCTCAACCAGCTTTGCCTCGGCAGGCTTGGTCTCAAGCTTGCGTGCCTTGCGGATGCGCTGCGGCAGGATCACCGCGCCGAGGATGGCAAAGCCGATGAGGGCGGGTATGCCGATGTAGATTGCAAGTGCCAGCAGAATGACCAGAATGGTTTCCATTGTCCTTTGCCTCCTTTTCTATTCTTTCCCCAAGCCCTGCGAACCCTTTAGGGTTCAACCGGGCATTTCACCCCTCCGATTGTTCCTCCCGGTGAAGCGAGAGGCAAACCTCGATAAAACATCCCGATACTGGATGAGGCAACCTACTATGAAC
Source organism: Dehalococcoidia bacterium (assembly GCA_034435115.1). GTDB lineage: Bacteria > Chloroflexota > Dehalococcoidia > E44-bin15 > DAOWNJ01 > DAOTXZ01. The sequence continues at coordinate 2,241 of DAOTXZ010000010.1, forward strand.
AGCATCGCTACCGGAATGCCAAGCCTGATGGTGATCACCAAAACTGTCTCCAGTGCCCTTGTCAACTCCTCCATCAACATCTTCCTTATCTTCCTTACCCACCGTCTCCTGTTTCCATCAATAAAGCTATCACCTTCCAGAGTGGTCCACATCGGTAGCACTGCCCATTATCGCTGGTGGAAAAGGCGCAATCAAAAGCGCCCGACTAGGCATTCTGTTTATGGGTGCAACCTGTCCTATATGCCTAGTCCGTGGCAAAAGGACTAGGCATTCCTATACAGCGGGCTGCTACCTAGCCCAAGCGGTGCTCGCTTGCAGCATTGCCTTATCTGTTGTAGAATGAGAAGGGTTGCAGTCTCAAAGGCGCATTATGGAGAAGATCAGGATTGTGATTGCTGATGACCATGTCGTGGTGCGCGAGGGCACTCGGGAGTTGCTGGAACGGGAGAAGGACCTGGACGTTGTTGGCGAGGCCGGGGATGGGGAAGAGGCGGTCAGGGTAGTTAGGGAGCTGCGACCGGATGTAGCCATAATAGACATCGCCATGCCCAAGCTTAACGGCATCGAGGCGACGAAACAGATAAAGGCCCTATGCCCCAGCACGGCGGTGCTTATACTTACTGCCTATGACAATGACCAGTACATCTTCGCCCTCCTGGAGGCGGGAGCCGCCGGCTATCTACTGAAGAATGTCCGGGGCCAGGAGGTGATCGAGGCGGTGCGGGCGGTGCGTGCTGGGGAGTCCGTTCTCCACCCGGTTGTGGCACGCAAGGTGTTGAAGCGCTTCACGGCTGTCTCTCGCGAGCTCAAGGCACACCAGCCAACCGATCTCACGAAAAGGGAGATGGAGGTGCTCAAGTTGGCAGCCAAGGGTCTGAGCAACAAGGACATAGCCGGGGAGCTCTGCCTCAGCGTGCGCACTGTTCAGGCACACCTCGGGAACATCTTCAGTAAACTGACGGTAGGCTCACGCACTGAGGCGGTGCTCCAATGCCTCAAGAGGGGCTGGCTCAGGCTGGAAGACCTATCCTAGGGCTCGGGGCGGGCAAATCGGGAGGATATCGTAAGTGACCCCCAAAAGGCTTTCGAGTCTGCTGCGTGACCCCAGTTTTTGGCTTGTCGTGGCCATGCTGGCAGTTTGTGCTTTTCTTCACTATAGCCCCCACATAGCTATCCTGAAGGCATTTTCCCCCCAGGTGAGTTTTGGCCTGACCCGCCATGTCATGGATCGTATCCTGTTCCTCCTGCCCATAACTTATGCTGCCTTTGTATTTGGATGGAGGGGAGGTTTGATCGCCGTGGCGGTTGCTACTGCCTTTATGATGCCCCGCGCCATCCTCCTTTCCCCCCAGCCTCTGGACGCCTGCCTAGAGACGGGCAGCGTTGTTCTTGTTGGTGGCCTGGTAATCCTCTTCTTTCAATCGCAGCAGGCGGAGAGGAGGCGCCGCCTGAAGGCTCTCGCCGAGCTGGAGGCGGCTCAGGAGAAGCTGAAACAGGATATCCAGGTTATTGAGAAGAATGAGCAAATACTGGCCACTCTACATACTGTCTCCAGCCTTGTCAGCCAGTCCCTGGAGCTTCAGCATGTCCTCAATGTTGCCACCGATCAGGTGATGAAGGTGATGGATGTGGAGGTGGCCTTGGTATTCCTCCTGGATGAGGATGCTCAGGAGCTTGTTTTGGAGGTTCATAGGGGGGTCTCTGAAGAATTTGCCAGAGGGGTAGCTAGGATGAGGGTGGGTGAAGGCTTTAATGGGCGGGTAGCCGAGTCTGGGGAACCATTGATAGTGGAAGATGCTTCCCAGGATCCCAGACTCACCAGGGCCGTGGTGAAGAAGGAGGGACTGCAAGCCCAGCTCATCGTGCCACTGAAATCCAAGGGTAAGGTGGTGGGCACACTCTGCGTCGCGGTGCGTAGCCCCAGGCAATTCTTAAGCGAGGAAGCCGAGCTGCTCACCGCCATCGGCTATGACATCGGCATCGCCATTGAAAACGCCCGTCTCTATGAAGAGATGCGGCTGATTGCAGATGAGCTGAAGATATCGGAGAAAAAATATCGAGACCTTTTTGAGAACGCTAGCGATGCCATCTGGGTTCATGATCTGGAGGGCAACATCCTCGCTGTGAACAAGGCCTTCGAAAGACTTACCGGATATGGTAGAGAGGAATTGAGCAGCATGAAGGCCTCCGAAATACTTTCAGAAAGGGGCCTGGGTGCCGTCAGAGAGATGGAACGCAGGTTGCTTAGTGGCGAGGCCGTGGATCACTCCTTTGAAGTGGTGCTGATTAAGAAGGGTGGGGCTGAGGCGATTATCGAGTTACAGACCACCCTGGTTGCCACCGGTGGTCAGCCGTCAGGCTTCCAGCACACTGGGAGGGATGTGACCGAGGAAAAAAGGATGCAGGAGAACCTCCGCTTTTATGTCCAGCACATCACCAAAGCTCAAGAGGAGGAGCGCAAGCGCATCGCCAGGGAGCTGCATGACGACACCGCACAGGCGCTGGTGGCCCTGTCACGGCAGTTGGAAAAGCTGACCCTGATCGATGGTCGGCCGTTAGATGAGTATCTGATATTGGTGGAGGAGCTTCGCCAGCAGACTGACGCCATATTACAGGAGGTGCGCCGCTTCAGTCAGGACCTGAGGCCATCGATACTGGATGACCTGGGCTTGCTCCCGGCGCTGGAATTCCTGGCCGATGACCTGACAAGGTCTGGCATTGATACCAGGGTGAGGGTCGTTGGGGAGGCCCGACGCCTGTCACCCGAGACCGAGCTTGTGCTATTCCGAATTGTCCAGGAAGCATTGAGGAATGTACGGCGGCACTCTCAAGCGTCAAGGAGCGAGGTAGCGATAGAGTTCAGCGAAACCAAGACGATGGTGAGCATTGGCGACAATGGCAGGGGCTTTGAATTGCCGAAGCGGGTGGGCGACCTGGCAACCACAGGTAAGCTCGGCCTGGCGGGAATGCAGGAGCGAGCCAGACTTTTAGGTGGCACGCTGACGCTGGAGTCTCAATTGGGTGCAGGAACGAAGGTAGTCGTGGAAGTTCCGATGTAGAGAGGCTGCCTTTTGCCACATATGACCTCTTCCAGTTCAGTCCCTGCCCTACGCCTTCTCAGTTACAAGGTCCACACGGACGGTGGCAGGTCAGAAATTTGGAGGTGAGGGATGGAAGATCTGATTGAAAGAGCGGCAAGGGATTTAATAAGAAGTAGCTATGCCATAGCCTTGACTGGGGCTGGTATCTCAACTGAATCGGGCATTCCCGATTTTCGCGGGCCGGACGGGATCTGGACGAAAAATCCCGAGGCGGAAAGGGAGGCATATCGGGCCTACGAGAAATTCAGGATTGATCCCAAGGGCTATTGGGAAGAAAGATTGAACCCCCAAAATCCCCTATGGAGGTTATTTGCGGAGAAGTTCCGAAATGTAAAGCCCAATCCCGGCCATTATGCGTTATCGGAGCTAGAGGAGATGGGCATTTTGAAATGTGTAATTACCCAGAATGTGGACGGGCTCCATCAGAAAGCGGGAAGTAGAAATGTTATCGAGTATCACGGCGGCCTGGACAAATTGAGGTGCGTTGAGTGCGGCTCTAGGTTTAGCGGTGATCAATTTGATTTGGAAAATTTGAAAAGGGAGGGCAAATTGCCACCCCGTTGTGAAAAATGCGGGGGAGTCGTAAAGGAGGACGGGGTTTTCTTTGGCGAACCAATCCCCAGGGACGTCTTCGAGAAAAGTGAGGAGGAGGCCTGGAAGTGCGACCTGATGCTTATCTGTGGGACATCGGCTGTTGTTACCCCTTTTGCCTGGTTGCCGCGAATAGCTAAGCAGAGAAGGAAGGCGGTTGAGACAGCCTCAGGGGTTTATATTGAATATGTCCCCTCGGCAAAGATAATCGAAGTAAATGCTGAGCCAACCCCTCTCACCCGTGAGGGGGTGTCGGATTATCTAATTGGGGGGAGAACCGGCGAGATCCTGCCCAAAATTGTTGAGCGGGTAAAAAGGATGAAGTAAAAAGATGCCCCCGATGAAGGTCCTCCTTATTGAGCCCCCCAAAAAGCCCTGGGAGATGATGAGAGGGTCTATCTCGCCACCTTTGGGTCTCGCTCAGATTGCAGCAGTACTGGAAAAAGAAGGAATTGAGGTAGATATTGTCGATTGTAATGCCAGTGGGATCAGTTGGACAATGCTTGATGGCATCATCGAGCGCTCACGCCCAAACATAATTGGCGCCACTGCCCTCACCCCCTTCTTCCCCCAAGCCCTTCGGACGATGGAAATTGCCAAAAAGATAGATCGAGAAATAGTAACTGTGATGGGTGGCCCTCATGTCACCTTCACCGCTGAAGAGGCCCTGGAAAAGCATCCTGAGGTTGATATTGTTGTCCGCGGAGAGGGCGAGCGAACCGTTGTGGAGCTAGTTAGATGTTTGGAAAACAACGGGGATTTATCCGGGGTGAAGGGCATTGTGTTTCGGCGAAATGGCGAGACTTTCAAGACGCCGGAGCAACCCCCGGTTGATGTAAATGGGCTCCCCCTGCCTGCCTACCACCTTTTGCCCATGGAAAAGTATTATTTCCCCGTTCTCGGCAAGTTTGCCACCATTCTTTCCAGCCGCGGCTGTCCTCATAGATGCACCTTCTGCTCTGAGTGGCGGTTTTGGGGGGCATGCTGGAGACCGAGAGACCCCAAGGCAGTGGTCGATGAGATGGAGCTTCTGCATAAGAGATACGGCAGGGAGAGTTTCTGGTTCGGTGATGACTGCTTCAATGTGAGTGGTGAGCATATCCAGGAGATCTGTAGCGAGATAATGAGGAGGAACCTTCGCGTCTCGTGGTTTTATCAGGGGAGGGCTGACCTTGTGATAAAGCACAAGGAGCTATTGCCCCTGACGAGAAGGGCGGGGAACCTAATGGTACAGATAGGGGTTGAATCCTCTACAGACCGCGAACTCTTTGAGTTCAACAAGCACCTTACCAGGAGGCAGGTTGAGGAGGCAGTCAGAC
>DAOTXZ010000011.1:0-4987 GCA_034435115.1 Dehalococcoidia bacterium
CAGCATCAAGCATATCCAGCGCTGGCTGCATCACCTCCATATCCGATTTGCTTCCCATAACCACCCCGACAAGTGGCATAGTTACACCTCCCTCGCAGCTATATCCCTGCGGTAATGACAACCCTCAAAGTGAATGTGGGCAATATTAGAATAAACCCTCTCTCGCGCCTCGGCAATCGTTCCCCCCGTTGCCGCCACGGTGAGCACCCGACCTCCATCAGTCTTGACTATCCCTGAGTCTATCCTTGTCCCGGCATGGAAAACAAGAATCCCCTCATCAACCGCATCAAGACCGGTGATGGGAAACCCCGTCCTGTATCCACCGGGATAGCCTCCGGATGCCATCACCACACCAACACAGGCTTCATCGCTCCACTCCACTTTTATCTTGTCCAGAGTGCCATTGATGACAGCGAGGAGAATATCCACCAGGTCAGTTTTGAGGCGAGGGATGATGACCTGATTCTCAGGGTCGCCGAACCTCGCGTTAAACTCCAGAACCTTCGGTCCATCGGGGGTAACCATAAGTCCGGCATAGAGCACCCCTTTATAAGGCTTGCCCTCCCAAGCCATCGCCCGAACCGCAGGTTCCATGATAGTGCCCATTACCTTCTGGGCAAGTTCTTCGGTGAAGAAACCGGGCGGGCTATAAGCTCCCATGCCGCCGGTGTTCGGGCCCCGGTCGCCGTCGAAGACCCGTTTGTAGTCGCAGGCGGGCACCATAGGAACCACCACTCTGCCATCGGTGAAGGCGAGAAAACTCACTTCCCTGCCGGATAGGTATTCCTCGATAACAACCCTATCCCCGGCGGAGCCGAAAACCTTCCCCTCCATAATCTGGGATAGCGCCTCAAGCGCCTCCTTCCTAGACTCGGCTACGATTGAACCCTTTCCGGCAGCCAGGCCATCCGCCTTGACCACAATGGGGGTGGATTGAGTCTTAATATAGTCGCAGGCCTCTTTATAGGAGGTGAAGCTTTCGCTCCCGGCGCAAGGAATATTATATTTTTGCATGAGCTCCTTGGCAAACACCTTGCTCGACTCGATAAGGGCTGCCTCCCTCGAGGGACCGAATATGGGGATGCCCCGACTCTGGAAAACGTCTACAATACCTGCGGCGAGGGGAGTCTCAGGGCCAACAACAGTAAGATCGATCTTGTTATCTTCGGCGGCATTGGCGAGGGCATCTATATCAGTGGGGCGGATGGGTAGATTATGGGCAATTGTCGCAGTTCCTGCATTCCCTGGGGCTACATAAATCTCCCCGACCTTATCGCTTTGGGAGAACTTCCAGACCAAGCTATGCTCCCGAGCCCCACCACCGATGACCAATACCCTCAGCATCTTTTCCCTTACTCCTGGGGCTATTCCCACTCGATGGTTGAAGGAGGCTTTGAGGATATATCATAGACCACACGGTTGACACCGGGAACCTCATTCACAATGCGGTTTGAGATTCTAGCTAATAGATCATAGGGGAGGCGGGCCCAGTCGGCGGTCATAGCGTCCTCAGAGGTAACCGCGCGAATAGCTACCACCCGCCCGTATGTCCTGTAATCCCCCATCACCCCCACGCTCCTTAAATCGGTAAGCACGGCAAAGCTCTGCCACAACTGGCGGTATAGCTTTGCCTTCTTTATCTCATTCATCACGACCCAGTCGGCAGCTCGTAGCATCTCAAGCTTCTCCCTGGTTACCTCACCAATTATGCGGATGGCAAGCCCTGGTCCGGGAAACGGCTGGCGCCAGACCATCTCCTCTGGGAGTCCCAGGGCGAGCCCCACCTCTCGCACCTCATCCTTAAACAGGTATCTCAGCGGCTCAAGCAGGCTAAGCCTCATGCTTGCAGGGAGACCACCGACATTATGATGCGTCTTTATCCTCGCTGATGCCTTGCTCTCCGGGGTAGCGCTCTCAATGACATCGGGATAGAGGGTGCCCTGGGCAAGGAAATCGACCCGGCCTATCTTGGCTGCCTCCTCCTCAAAGACTCGAATGAACTCATCCCCGATCACCCGGCGCTTTTCCTCCGGGTCTACCACCCCCTCAAGTCGCTTGAGAAATCTCTCGGTGGCATCTACATAGACGATATTCATTCTAAGGTTTCGCTGGAAGGTGTTAAGAGTTCTCTCCGCTTCCTCTCGGCGGAGTAATCCGTTGTTCACGAAGATGCAGGTAAGTTGATCGCCCACGGCGCGGTGAACAAGGGCTGCCGTCACCGCCGAATCGACCCCCCCTGAAAGGGCACAGATAATCCTACCATCACCTACCTGCTCCCTAATCCTCTCTATGCTCTCGGTGATGAAGTTGCCCGGAGTCCAGGTTCCACGGCAGCCGCATACCTTATAAAGGAAGTTCTTGATGATGGTTTTCCCTTGGGGGGTATGGGCTACCTCTGGGTGAAACTGCAAACCTATAATTCCATGCTCATTTCCCATGACTGCAATCGGGGTATTTTCGGTATAAGCTAGAGCGACAAATCCAGGGGGCATCTCCTCAATCTGGTCGCCGTGGCTCATCCAGACCGGCATGGAGAGGGGCAGATCGGCAAAAATAGGGGATTCGACAGCATTCTGGTGCAGGACGGCATAGCCATATTCTCGCTTCAGTCCTGGAGCGATACGCCCCCCCAGCTGATGAGTGAGAACCTGCATTCCATAGCAGATACCCAATACCGGCAATGCGCTTTCGTAAACGTAGGAGGGAGCTAGAGGCGCCCCCTCATCGTAAACGCTGGCGGGGCCTCCAGAAAGGATGAACCCCCTGGGGCGCAGCGCGACAACCCTCTCCCAGGGGGCATCATAGGGCAGTAGCTCGCAGTAAACATGGCACTCGCGCACCCGCCTGGCGATAAGCATGCTATACTGGGAGCCAAAGTCTATAACCACCACTGCCTCCCGCTCCCCCACCGGTGGCGGTGCCTCGCTCGGAGCTGGCTGCTCGCCCTGAGCGATCTCTAGATATGTGGAGACCTCAACATCGCCACTTACGCTAACACGGCGGCTCTCGACCATGCCTTTCACCTCAACCACAGCTTACCACTGATAAATAGTTTTGTAAACGGCAAAGACTCGAGCAGAGGGGCCACCCCAATAAGGAGGCAAGCCCGTTAGTCTATTATCCCCATGAGCTTCTTTAGTTGAGCAACAGCCTGGGGCAATACCTCCCCAATTCTTTCCCAAAACCGCAGATGGGCAACCCGATCGAACGGGGTCTCACCCTGGTTGATGATTACGAGCCGTGCCCCGGACTGGAGAGCCACCCGGGGCATGTCAGCTGCGGGGGTGACAACAAGGCTTGAGCCGACAACTACAAAGAGATCACAATTCCGCGAGTGATGGTAAGAGTCGGCAAGCTCTTTCCTGGGAAGGGGCTGACCGAAGTTAACCACACTGGAAACAAGCCTGCCCCCACAATTGCAGGTATCCAGGCCGCTTGATATATCTACCTGTGCCCCACAGCGACGGCACCGCAGCCTGGCTATATTGCCATGTAGCTCCGCCAGCAGATCCGGGCGAATCCCTGACCTTAGGTGAAGGTTATCCACATTTTGGGAAATAAGAAAGCCCAGCTTTCCCAGCCTCTGAAGCTCAACAATAGCCATGTGCCCTGAATTGGGCTCCACTGATGTAAAATCCGGTATTCTTACAGGAAGCCCACGTTCCTGGCGGGTCCAGATGCCGTCCGGTCCCCTGAAGTCGGGGAGACCTGATTCAGTACTGATCCCGGCGCCGGTAAAGACCACCAGGTGTTTTGCCTCAAACATCCAGCGGGCAAGGGTCTCGATCCGCCTCCCAAAATCCGATTGCGCCATTCCATGTTTCCCGCTTCGAGATACTTTAATTCTAGACATCAATGGGGGATAAGTCAACGAGATGCAACTTGACTAGCGAAAGCCCAACTCATAAACTGGGGTCATAAGCTACAGAATAGGAGGAGGTTATCGAGATGGAATGGGGGATGACAAACCGCATGGCACAACTGATCCAGCCGGATGGCAGGTGTCTATTTTTGCCGGTCGATCACGGGTATTTCCAGGGTCCCACCAGGAAACTAGAAGAGCCACGAAAGACCCTTGAGCCGCTTCTCCCTTATGCTGATGCAATCTTCATCACCAGGGGGGTGTTGCGCTCATGTGTAGGCCCCAGAAATGCTAAACCAATCATCCTCAGGGTATCAGGCGGCACCAGCATCGTCGGGAAAGACCTGGCTAACGAGGGGATCACCACCTCTATAGAGGAGGTCATCCGCCTCAATGCTTCGGCGATGGGTCTTTCCATCTTCGTGGGCAGCGATTACGAGCATCAGTCGCTTTTGAATCTAGCGAAGCTTGTTGATGAAGGTGAAAGGTATGGCATCCCGGTGATGGCGGTTACCGCCGTCGGTAGGGAGCTTGAGAAAAGGGATGCCCGCTACCTTGCTCTATGCTGCCGAATTGCCGCTGAACTGGGGGCACGGGTGGTAAAGACCTACTGGTGTGAAGGCTTTGAAAAGGTGGTCCAGGGCTGTCCCGTCCCCATTGTTATGGCCGGTGGGCCTCAGGTGGACACCGAGATAGAGGTTTTCGAGTTTGTCTATGATGGCTTGCAAAAGGGTGCCATCGGGGTGAACCTGGGGAGGAACATCTGGCAGAATGACTACCCGGTGGCCATGATCAAGGCTATTCGCGCCATCATCCATGAGAATGCAACCCCGAAGGAGGCTCAGGAGGTGTATGAGAGTGTAAAGAGCGGAGAACAGTAGTTTTGCACATTTGCAAAATGCAGGAGGTGAAGGCAATATGAGCTTGGAAGGTGAAGAGCTTTTGAAGGCTCTGGAGAGGAGTAAGGATGAACGGATCCGCCGCTGGGTAGAAGCTAACCGGGAACTCTATGCGTGGTTGTCAGGAAAGACCCCGTTAGGGTTCCTAGCATGGCTACGCTGGCTGGCTTTCTACCTGCCTATCAAGGCAGCAATCAGCGGGGCATCATGGTGGCAAAGCCTCTTG
>DAOTXZ010000012.1:0-6119 GCA_034435115.1 Dehalococcoidia bacterium
TCTAAACCCCATCCCCTGTAGCTCGCTGGAGAGAATGCGAGCATTCTCTAGGACGGCACGCTGATAGCCCACGAACTCAGGCCTCATCGCCTCCCAGAATGCTACCGCCTTGGCGGCGATGACATGCATCAGGGGACCACCCTGAGTTCCCGGAAATACTGCCCGATCTATTAAAGAGGCGAGGTTCTTTTTACACAAGATAAGCCCGCCCCTTGGTCCGCGCAGCGTCTTATGGGTGGTGGATGTAACCACCTCAGCATAGGGAACAGGGCTCGGGTGTAGCCCGGCGGCAATCAGCCCTGCCAGATGCGCCATATCCACCATAAGCCGAGCACCGACAAGGTCGGCAATCTGGCGGAAGCGCTCAAAGTCGATCGTCCTGGGGTAGGCACTGGCACCGGCAATGATTAGCTTGGGTTGGTGCTCGGTGGCAATACGTTCCACCTCATCGTAATCGATCCGCTCCGTCTCCCGATCAACGCCGTAGGGGATGAAACGATAGAATTTACCGGAGAAGTTCACCGGGCTGCCGTGGGTGAGATGCCCCCCGTGAGAGAGGCTCATCCCCATCACCTTATCGCCGTGCTCAAGGAGGGCGAAGTATACCGCCATATTGGCCTGAGCCCCGCTGTGGGGCTGGACATTGGCATGCTCGGCATGAAATAGCTCCCTGGCACGCTCCCTTGCCAGGGTCTCAACCTCATCGATATCCTGACAGCCCCCGTAGTAGCGATGCCCCGGATAGCCCTCGGCATACTTATTGGTGAGCATGGAGCCCTGAGCCTCAAGCACCGCCTTCGAGGCGTAATTCTCGGCGGCGATAAGGTTTATATTGCGCCTCTGGCGCTCCCGCTCTCGGCTGATAATTGTGGCAACGCGGGGGTCGGTTTCCTCAAGGGCGCTCATTGAATCTCACCTTTCAGATCTCTTCAAAAAAGAAGCCGCGCAACCCCCGCGTGGCTCCCAAAGCGTTAACCCTTCCCATCACCTTGCTACAGATAGAATAGGACACAATAACACTCAGCCTGGCTGCTTTAAAAGTGGAATAACCAAAGGCTAATTTACATCACCATCCGCTGTTTGTCAATAATTGCCCTTCCGATCATGCTCCAGCCATGCCACCTCGATAAGGGTTAAAAGCCCTCCACTCACCAGCGAATGCCCGCCCAATATCACCGGGATCGGCGCCACGATCGCCGCCTTGGTAAATTCTCGGACGAAGGTATTTCCTATCTCCCCGGGCCTCCCCAGGTCGGAGAAGAAGCGATCCCGACGGGAGACATCAAGCCCCAGGTGGTCGAAGATAACTCGGGTATCAATAAAGGCGGCATTGCCCAACTGGGATATGGACTGAAAGAAACGGGCCGGCCCCACCTCCTCCAGATAGAAGCCGAGGATGGAGCGTACCTCTCCCCTCCCAGCCCTTCCATCGGCACACATCCCCCTCTCTTCAGAGAGGGCACGGATACGGCAGGCAGTATCCCTCTCAAGCCTCGACCATACATAACTACCGACCCTGCCGGCCACCAACACCTCCGCCATGGGGTTGGTAAAGAAGCTCATCGCCCCCCTGAGATCCGAAATATCCAGGTTCAGGGAGGCAAGATAGGCTCGGGTGAGTGGGCCGGCGGCGGGGTGAAGACCGAGCACGAGGAGGTCGGTGGGGGTGTCTACATCAAACTGGGTAGCCGCGGTGCGGGGGAGGCAAACCTCCTTAAGACCAGCCTGGTGAGCCAAGAGTTGGGCCAATGGATTATCTGTTGAAGGAGGTTCGATAGCCTCTATAGCCTGCCCGGGAGTGAAGGCGATGAGGTCGGCGGAGAAAATGTTGTTGGTGATAACAGTATTCTCCGCCACCGAGAGCTCCCGGGCGATGGCACCCAGTTCCTCGGAGGACAGGAGTGGGGCGGCACCCCCACCGATATAAAGGGGCTTTTCTACCCGGTAGCGCCTGATAACATCGCGAAGCCTTTCCCCAAAATGAAACGGTCCCTCGCTTTGCTCCACGATGGCTCGACCCGAAAGCTCCCTCTCAAGCTGCTCCATGTCGGTGACCACGATCACCTGCTCGAAGACCCCCGTCGCGAGTGCTCGCTCGATCGTGTCACGGGCAATGGCTCGGCGGGCGTGAGCAACCATCTCCTCAGGCGGGCTACCACCCATCCCGCCAACAAAGATTATCAGCGCGACCCCCACGTTATATCTCCCTCGCCAGCACAAGACCCCAAACCGATGTCGCCCCTGCCTCCTTCAAGGCGATGGCACAGGATTCCAGGGTGGCTCCGGTGGTGCACACATCATCGATAAGGAGGACACTCCTTTCACGCAACTGCCCATCGCAGAAGAACACACCACTCACGTTTCTCCTCCTCTCCTCGACACTCCCAGCTCTTGCCTGGGCAGGGGTGTTCCTCCGGCGAACAAGGGAGCCCTCCACAACAGGCAATAAGGCAAGCCTGCCAAGCTCGCGGGCAAGGAGCGAAGACTGATTGTAGCCCCGCTCCCGAATCCTTTTCGGATGCAGGGGTACCGGAACTAGAGCATCTGCGGGGATAGGGGTCTCCTTGAGGTAGTCGGCGAGGAGAAGGGCGAGGGGGCTTGAGAGCGCTTTCAGGTTTCTGTATTTAAGGTGGTGAATTGCGTCGCGGATAATACCCTCAAAGCGGAAAGGGGAGCGAATGCCGTCGAGCTGGGGTGGCTCCCTGAGACAACTGGGGCAGAGGCTGCCCGAAATTATAGCTCTCCCACACTTAAGGCAAATCGGGGGCTTGATTCGGGGGAGGGAGGCTGAGCAGGAGGGGCAAAGTAGGCTCCCCTCCTTCCCACAGCCAACACAGAATAGGGGGAACACAAGATCAAGGGCTACCTCCTTTAGCTTGATAAGCCTGCCCTTCAGGGACATGGCGTCTAGCCCCCCTCCCCAAGCCTCCTCAGGATGTCCCAGTATGCGCCGCGATAGCCAGCCTTGATGGCATCCACCAGGACGCTGTTCTGGTTATAATTATAATCGCTGGTGTCGCTCGCCTCACCGGAGCTTAAAAAGAAGCGCTCATCACCGGAGATAAGCTCGGAGAGATAGCCAGGGGCATCGGGGCCCAATTCAGAGGACAGATAGAACACGGGGAAGAAGAAGTTCTCATTCCCCTCAACGACACCATATAGATTGGGGTTGCCCCGAAGCCCCTGCCTTTTCACCAGTTCCGCAAGCTCAGTCCCGGGGAAGATCCTCACCCCCAGTTGAGCCCCCACCCTTGAGGGGGAGAGTCTCTTCATAGTCTCGATGGTCTCTTCGAGCGACTCCCTGGTCTCGCCGGGTCCCCCGAGGAGGAGATCATACATAAAGATAATCCCGTGGCGGTGGCAAATCTCGGCAGTCCTCTCCAGATCGTCCACGGTGAAGTCTCTACCAAGTGTGCGCAGCATCCGGTTACTTCCGCTATCCACACCAAAGTTGATCCCGGCACACCCCGCCCTTATGAAAAGCCCAGCCAATTCATCGGAGAAGGGCACCGGATCGAGGTAGGCATACCACCTCACCCTATCGCCAAGCCCACGCTCGGTCATCTCCAGACAGACCTCCCTTGCGTGATGCTCGGGGAGGTTGAATTCGCTGCCACAAAAATGGAGGTGGTCAATCCCCATCTCAAGGAGCGCGGCTATCTCCTCGGCGACGCTTTGGGGGGAGCGCATCCGGAGCCGCCTCCCCTTCCCCAGTGGGTCAGCGCAGTAGATGCACCTCTTGGGACAGCCTCGGTTTGATTCTATATTGCCCATGCCGCCCTCGACAAAGTAGCGCCGATTGTCAACCGTGTCCCTCCTGGGGGCAGAGAGTTGGCTCAGGTCAAGATAGTGGGCGGGATTTCGCTTGATGCCTTCTTCGGTTCGATATACCAAGGCAGGCACATCACTGAAGTCATCATTTGCCACTATCCTGGAGATGAGCAAGGGAAGGGAGTGCTCCCCCTCCCCCCAGATGCCGAGGTCAAGCCCGCAGTAATCCAGGATCGCCTCGGGCATGACGGAAAAGCCGGATCCACCTAAAATCAAGGGGGCAGAGGTATGCGCCCTCAGACAATCGGTTATCTCCCTAATTTGGGGGAGGAGAAAGTCCTTAGTGGCAAAGGAGGTGTCATCAGTATTGCGAAGGGTGACCCCCACGGCCACCACCTCGCTACGGGAGAAGTATTCCTCAATATCGCGAGCAAAGTCCTCCGAAAAACAGAGATCGAGGAGATCAACCTGAAATTTCCACTCATGAAGGGCGTGAGCCAGGTAATCCAGAGCGATAGGGGCGATCGCTGGCTTCATCCGGTTTGGATTGACAAGGAGCACCTTTTCAGCCATCTGATCCACCCCCCTTCCCCGATTCCACACGCTCACTAGGGGTTAAATACTGGGGAGGCTTCCTAAATGGTTTTATCTGTCTTGCCACCTCGTCTCTTATAATATAGCCAGCGACATGCATCAGCGTGTCCTCCAGCCGATCATCGATCCATTCTTTAGCCATCGAGGCAAGGCATGGGTAATGGTGATGGAGCATCCCCGCCTCAAATTCAGCCTCCTCCACCGAGACCCCGACCAGCCCCCGGGCAATAAACCGGGCGCTACCGCAGGCAGCATCCCTTACCACCTCAACCCTCTCTATCTTCTTGGTGTCAGGGTCAACCGTGACCCTTAGCTCTGGTTTCCCAAAGTTCCGGGCGAAGGAGGCAATAAGCTCGCTGTCATAATGTTCAGCGCTCCGTCCGTAGCCATAGCTATCCTCGGTGAGGGTGCAGAAGGGCTTAGGGAAGGCGCTGGCGACGCCGTTATCGGCGAGCTCGCGCCTTAGCTGGTTCTTAAGCCCGGGCGGCAGCCATGCCGTATTGTCAATGGGAGCGATGACCGCCTTGGCGCCGGTGATCCTGGCGATTGCCGGTATGAGTTGCGCTGCCGCTGGTGATTCACCCAGGTAGAGCAGCAGAGCCACCCTTGGTAGCTCTTTGGGAAGAAACTCCTCAGGCTCATCGATGATGAGGGGGAGAGCTCGTGGCAACTGGAAGACCTCTACCGTCCAATCAGATGGAGCGTGCTCCCTGATGTTATCAGCTATCCTGGCTCCATATGGTCCATGAACCAAACAAAGAAGGCGCATCTCCCCTTCACTCACAAGCGGAGAGCTTCAATCAAAACCCTGAGCTGGAGGGCACTGGGTAGAAAGATATGGCCAAGAGCCTATTTGTCCCTGCTCCGAGGGCTTCTCCCAGTGAATCCGAAGCGGCTACTCTATCAGCGGGAGCGGGGCGAATGCATCGTCCCGCTCACAATGGGCTCGTTTATATAGATATCACCGTTACGGATCTTGATGTTGTAGCCACAATCGGGGTTAGTGCAAACCCAGGCCTTATAATAGATCGGTGCCCCTTGACTGCCAAAGTCAGAAAGGGGGACGAGATCGCCCGCCTTGCACCTCTGGCATTTGGGGAAAGCAGTGTTTTCCACAGGTCCACCTCCCAGCCTTTAATTAATTTCGAAGTATACATTAAGCTGAGGGGGTTGGCAATGGATAGGAAGCAATTCGACTGTAAATGGCGCCCGATGGTGTTAAGGTGCTCCTCATAAGGCTGATTGAATCAACCGCAAAATATGGAGATGCCTCAAATCGGGCCTCCATTACCTCCCCCCCGAACCTCCTCGCCTCACCAATTGGTGCTCCCTCCCTAAGCCGCGCCAGGGTTAGGTGGGGGGTGAAATCTCGATCCTCTTTTGGGAATCCCAGAGGGAGAAAGGTATGCTCAATCCTCCTCTGGAGCGTTGTCAGTTTCTCGACATCCCCCTCCAGCCCCACCCAGACCACCCTCGGCCTTTCCTTACCGGGGAAAAGTCCCAAACCGGAAACTCTTAGACGAAATGGTGGAAAACCCTGAACTGCTTCGCCGAGCGCCCCTGTTATCTGGGGCAGCCTCTCCGAAGCCACATTCCCCAGGAATTTCAAGGTCAAATGAATCCCTTCCGGATCGACCCACCTCACAAAAGAGGGTTTCCCCGATTTCAGCCTATCCTCCAGGTTAGAGAGATAGGCTCTTATTTCCTCGGGCAACTCGATAGCAACAAAGGCACGCAGTCGCTCCGTCCTAGCC
>DAOTXZ010000013.1:0-5585 GCA_034435115.1 Dehalococcoidia bacterium
GTATCATCTGGACCATGTGTGTTGGATCGCACTGTGTGATCTCTGTGGCACGCCGATGATCATATTCAACTGGCACCGCGAGCCAACCGCTTCTGAGATAGAGCACATGAAGGCAGTCTCAGAGGCCTACTACCCGGGCTATGGGTGGCGAAATGAGCGGTTGATACTCAACCATTGGCATAAGCATATTCTCCCAGTTGCAGTCATCCACCCTGCCGAACGATATCGAGAAAAGTAGAATTCCCCCATCTCACTACTGAGCTTCTTCATGCCCTTCCAGAGAGCGATCAGGCTCTCCCCCCTGTTCGGCATAACAGCAATCTGTTTCCCATTTCTCCTGGAGTTCTATATATTAAGTGAAATGGTCCATGTAAAGAGACTCGAAACCACAAGGTAAAAATTGCCCCCAGCCGCTCCATCATTGAGGCTGAAGCCTCCTAGGAAATCATGCTGGTAGCAACTAGCTCACGGATGGCGAGCCTGTTTGCATCATATGGTCTGGGTTGGGTGAGCAGGAGTCGCAAGAAGGCAACACAAAGCGGGGAGTAAACCTTTCTCTACCGAACCTGAGTTCGGAATGCTTCCAGTCCTGGCTCCCCGACGAGGATTCGAACCTCGAACCTAGCGGTTAACAGCCGCCCGCTCTACCGTTGAGCTATCGGGGAACTTTACCTTCTGACAAAGCTGCCGAGCCAGGATTCGAACCTGGGCTAAGGGATCCAAAGTCCCCTGTGCTACCACTACACAACTCGGCAATTCCACCCCTCAGAAACGAAGCTTTTCAAGGAAACCCGTTTTCAGTGCCGAAGGTCGGGCTCGAACCGACACGGGGGTCGCCCCCCACCAGTTTTTGAGACTGGCGCGTCTGCCCATTCCGCCACTTCGGCCTAAGCCCCAGAAAATCTTCAATTCTCTGAGAGCCCCCCTTTCTTTTTGTGCCGAGGAGCGGAATCGAACCGCTGACACACGGATTTTCAGTCCGCTGCTCTACCGACTGAGCTACCTCGGCACAGGAATATTCTAGCCCCTATACCTATCACTGTCAAGCTCACTGAACCCACTCCAGGGGTGCAAGGCTCAAGAGCAGCTTCCTCACCCCTGCCTCCCCCCGAAAAGCGACTACAACCTCATAATCATCCCTCACTGGTTGGCAACTCACCACAACCCCTTCCCCAAACTTTGCGTGAAGCACACGGCCGCCTGCTTTGGGGGCTAAGCTGATAGCTGGGGCTGGGGAGGGCTTCGCTTCCCTGGCTATCATTTGCTCCCCAGGAAACTCCGTTACCAGGGTAACTAGATGCCGCGGGATGTCTTTGAGAAAGCGCGAGGGAGGATTCGACCTACTGCTTCCCAAAAGGCTGCGGCGAAGGGTATAGACCAGATATAACCGCTTCTTAGCCCTAGTTATACCCACATAGCATAGGCGGCGCTCCTCCTCCATTTGCTCCGGGTCATCGAAGGACTTTATATGGGGGAGGACGCCATCCTCCATTCCCACGATGAACACTACCGGGAACTCCAGTCCCTTAGCCTGATGAAGTGTGATAAGGGTTACTGCATCAAACCCCTCATCAAGCCTATCCACATCCGAAACCAGACTCACCCCCTCAAGGAAGGCTGAGAGCCCCTCACGGGGCGCAAGCTCAAGATACTCACTGGCAACCGTACGAAGCTCAAGAATGTTGTCCCACCTGTCCTCCCCATCTTCGCCCTCAAGAACATAATCTCTATATCCCGTTCTCTCTAGCATTATGTCAAGCAATTGCACAATGTTGATCTCCCCGCTTCTGGCAATTAGCTCATTAAGCATGGTGAGGAAATTAACCAGCGCCTGGCGGGTGCGGGTGCTGAAGGGGCATCTAGTTTCCCCTTTTGCGACAAGCTGCAGTGCAGCGTAAACAGGGATACCGAGCTCTTTTGACCAGCGCATAAGCTCCTGGACGGTGCGCTGCCCTATCCCCCTACCGGGGAGGTTTATTATCCTAGTGAGGCTTACGTTATCGTAAGGGTTATAGATGAGGCGAAGATAGGCGATAACATCCTTCACCTCGCGCCGTTCGTAGAATCTGGTGCCCCCGACAAGCTTATAGGGCAGGCCATAGCGGATAAAAGCCTCCTCAAGCGGCCGTGACTGGGCATTAGTGCGATACATCACCGCAAAATCACCCAGCCTGAAGACACCCTCACCAACAAGCCGTTCCACCTCGCTGACAACAAGCTGAGCCTCCTCCTGCTCCGTGTAGGTCTCAGCGATGGTTATCGGCACCCCAGCCTCATTTTCTGTCCAGAGTCCCTTCTCCTTGCGCACGGGGCTCGCTGCGATGACGGAATGAGCCGCTTCAATGATCGTCCTGGTAGAGCGGTAATTCTGTTCCATAAATATCAACTTTGCATCACGGTAGTCATTCTCAAAGCTCAAGATATTGCGCAGGTCGGCAAACCTCCAGGAGTATATTGACTGGTCTGGGTCACCCACCACACAGATATTTCGATACCTACCCGCCAGTTGCTTTGCCAGCACATATTGGGCAATATTGGTATCCTGGAACTCATCGATCAACACATGAAGATATCGCGACTGATATCTGGAGAGGAGCTCAGGGTGGTTGCGAAAGAGCTCCACCGTTCTCATCAAGAGGTCATCAAAATCCAACGCCTTGCACTCGAAAAGGAGCCCCTGGTAGCGTTCATAGACCCGCTGAACCACTTCATCCAAGTAGCTCCTTGCGCTCCTGGCATAGTCCTCAGGGGTGAGAAGCCGACTCTTAGCCGCACTTATCGCTGATCGAAGGGCTCGGGGAGGATACTGCCTGGGATCAAGCCCCACCTCATCTATACTTCGCTTCACCAGGCTTAGCTGGTCCTCCTCATCATAAATGACAAAATTACTATCAAGTCCGACCCCCCCTCCCTCCCTACGAAGAATGCGAGCGCAGATGGCATGAAAGGTGCCGAGGGTCAAATCCTCCACCGAGCCGCCAAGAAGGCGATATAGCCTCTCCTTCATCTCCCTGGCTGCCTTATTAGTGAAGGTAACGGCTATTATCCGATAAGGGCTGATGCCACAAACCTTTATCAGATAGGCAATCCGATGGGCAAGCACCCTTGTCTTGCCACTACCAGGTCCCGCCAGGATAAGCAGCGGCCCTTCTTTGGTCTCGACCGCCTCCCTCTGGGCCGGATTCAGTCCTGCCAAGATATCCATAGCTAGCCCCATTATAGCAAAACTTTACAGCCTCCACACCGTTTGTTAGAATCTCTAGGGGCGAAAAGTGAAACTGAACGATTTGGAAAGAAAGCTATTCAGGGCCGGCCAGCTCGATCTAGCTGAAGCTGCTTTTGTCGCATCGGGAGTCAAAACTAGGGGGGAGCTCAAAAGCTATCTCGATAAAATTGACCACCTCTGTGCTCAGATCGGGCACCATCTTGCCTCAGGGAAACCAGATGTGGATAAGGCACGGGCTATTTTTGAGTGGCTTTGGGAGACAAAGCCAAACAGATATAAATCAGGGGGAAATTTCAAACTAACCGAGGTCATCGATGCTCAACTCGATGAGGGGAAAAATCAGGTAGGAAATTGCCTCGGACTGACAATCATCTATAATGCCCTGGCTCAGAGGTCAGGCCTAGTGGTAAAAGCCACCCACCTAGAAGATGCCTTCGGAATGGGACCCCACGTCTGCTCTATTCTTCATACCGAGGAGGGCACCATTGACATAGAGAATGTCTTCCGTCACGGGTTTGGCTACCGGGGGCATCTCGGTAATCCCAAGAGGGAGGAGTGGGGCAACGCTGAGCTTGTGGCCGATCTCTATTTGAGTATAGGAAATAGTCTGTTCGACCTGGGGGAACTCAAGGAGGCAGTCGAAAACTATGATAAGGCTATCTGGCTGAACCCAGGATACACAAAGGCATATCTTAATAAGGCGATCGCTTCGTCCCAATTAAGAGAAAAGGCAGCTAAAAGGGGGACAGGCCAAAAATGATGCCTTGATCAAGCTTGATAAGGGAAGGGTAACGGCTCTCAGTTTAGTTTTAGTTTAGGAAAGGACTTGACAAGAGTGGTAAGAGGATGTTAGACTTAACTGTCCCTTTCCAAGTGGCCTTTATTGGTGAACTATGCGCCAGTGCCTACTCTCAAGGGAAATGTGGCTATTTTTCCTGCCTTATGGCAAGAATCCCCTATTGCCCAAGAGAAGTTTTCCCCTGCTTAGCTTATTATAGTCATAATACTATATGGCATGGCCAGAGTGGCTGCCATGAGAAAGGAGGGAAACCAAGAATAGCTCCTACCAGAATAAGAGATAAATCAATCCAAAGGAGGTGAAACAGTGGTCAGCGATGAGTTGAGGGCGAAGATAGACGAGGTGAAGCGGAAGTTTGTAGGCATGGTTTCAGAGCCAACAGTTTTGGAAGTTGAGAGGGGGGCGATAAAGAGGTTCGCCCAGGCGGTAGATGACCTCAATCCCTTGTGGATCGATGAGGAATACGCCAAGAAAACGAAGTATGGGGGGGTCATAAGCATTCCGGGCTTCTTTGGCTGGCCGGTAAAACCGGGACCGATGTTTGGGGCAGGGCCAATGGCGGCTCTACTAGAAGAACTCAGTAAGATTGGCTTCCCCAATCTTCTCGATGGCGGCATCGAGTATGAATTCTTCATCCCGGTTCGTCCCGGGGATGTTTTGGTGTCTTCGACCAAGGTAGCGGACATCTACGAGCGAGTAGGCAGGGCCGGGGTATCGCTCTTTGGCGTTATGGAAACAACCTATACCAACCAGAATGGCGACGTGGTAGCCAAGAGTCGGTCAACTCTAATCTGTCGCCCATAATCGAGATCGGAGGTAAAAGAAATGGCAAAGAAGCAGGTATACTGGGAAGATGTCAAGGTTGGTGATGAGTTACCGACACTGCCCAAGATAGCGACAACACTGATGCTGGTTAGATGGGCAGGGGCATCAGGAGATTTTAACCCCCTCCACTACGATCCGGGGTCTGATTTAGTTAAAGCCACGGGGGGCATTATCGTCCATGGCGCCCTCAAGCGGCAGTGGCTAATCCACCTTGTGACGAACTGGATTGGAGACGAGGGGACGCTAAAGAAATTCTCCTGCCAATACCGGGGTATAGACAGACCACGCAGCATGAAGAATTTCACCGAGCCTCTAGAGGGTGAGACCTGGCTCTGCAAGGGGAGAGTCACCAATAAGTATGTCCAGAATAGCGATCACTATGTAGATTGCGAGATCTGGGTGGAGAATGGGCAGGGTGAGAGAACAACCCCGGGCACTGCTACTGTCATACTCCCGTCGAGAGGCGAGTAACCAAGAAAGGAGTTGTGCAAAATGGGTGAAAGGCTAAAGGGAAGGGTCGCCATAGTCACGGGCGGAGGGCGGGGCATCGGCAGGGGTCACTGCCTTGCCTTGGCTGATGAGGGGGCTAAGGTGGTGGTCAACGACCTCGGCGGTGAGGTCGATGGCACAGGGGCAGCCAAGGGTCCAGCAGATGAGGTAGTCGCCGAGATCAAGAAGATGGGGGGAGAGGCGGTAGCTAACTACGAGGATGTCTCCTCCTTCCAGGGCGCCGAG
>DAOTXZ010000014.1:0-14620 GCA_034435115.1 Dehalococcoidia bacterium
GATACAGGCAGCAGCATGGATGCAGTGTTGGCAATAAAGGCGCAGGCAAACACGTAGGGCAATGGGTTGAGCCGAAGCTTGGTAATCAGCACATAGACGATGGGGGTCAGTATCAAAGCTGTGGTATCATTGGAGAAGAAGGCAGTAATCACTACGCCAAGACCGAAAACGATGAGAAGCAATCGGCGCCCATTCCCATTGGCCAGTTTCTTGGCCTTAATGGCGCTCCACTCGAAGAAGCCCGCCCGCTCCGCCACAGTGCTGACCACCATTAGGCCCAGAAAGAACAAGAGGATGTTGATGCTCTCCCTGAGCACCTCGAGGGCATGGATTGGCGATAGCACCCTCGTGGCCAGCATGAGAAAGGCCCCGATCGAAGCTGCTGCGGCTTCATTGAGGGGCTTTGGTCGGGCTATAATCAGTATTAAAGTTAAAGCAAAGATAAAAAGGGTAATAATCAAGTGGTCTTTTTTCTCAGGGAAGGCAAAAGGCTATTCGACCTTGGGATGAGTGCTCTGCCTTTTGGCTAGTAGCTGCAGAACGCTTGCTTATTTGTTAGAAGGCGTGGAGGGGGCTTTATTAAGCCTGGCCTGGATGGGCTTGTGCCTGGCTTCCGTGGGGGGGTTGGGGTATTACATGTCGCCATCTTATTTCTCCCGCGCTGCCGCGGACTTAATTTTAAAGCGGAGGGCTACCATCTCCTCCGCCTAGATGAGTATAAATCAATCTAATTGAGTTGTCAAGAAAACGGAGCCGATGACCGTGGCTTTCCTCTCTGTGAAGGAATCCTACACTATGATGGGCGATGCCTTTAGCAGGCTTTATGGATGGATTGCGGAAAGGAGGTGGCTGCGACCATGCCGCCTCAGCGGCAATCCGAATAAAAACCACACGATGGCAATCTCTTGCATCGCCTCAAGACCATCCGCCAGAGACTCCTCAAGCCATGTCACACTTCCTATTTGCTCGGTGGCAGGGAGCCGGCGGAGTCAGGAGCGGCCCAGCCGCCCAAAGTATCGTGCCAGCGCCACGGCGGTGATAGCAGCGCCCAGACCTACCATCAGGGAGGCACGGGTAAAGCCAAGAGCGAAGTCACCCACTCCAAAGATGAGCACATAGCCAATGACGAAATTTATTAGCCCCCAGACGACATTCACCACCGCCGATGATTCGCCAACGCCAGGAGGTGTGGCGAAGGGACTCGGAAACCTCCTCCCCGATACCCCCTGAACAAAGTGGGGCACCCCATTTGCCAGAAGGACGCCGGCAAACAAGTAGGCCAGATAAGCATACCAAGCCATGTCTCCTCCTTCTATTCAGATTGCCCGCGGTCACCAGCTCTAAAGCCCAAGCTCCCCAGCGATGCCTTTCATCGCCTGAAGACCAAGGGCGATGAACTCCTCAAGCTCAAGCCCTATCTCGGTGCACCTGGCGATCTGTTCCCTCTTTGCACCGGCGGCAAACCTCTTATCGCCGAAGCGCTTTAAGAGGGATTTGGCGGTGAGCCCGGAGAGCTTCTTATCGGGGCTAACCAGGGCACCGGCGATGATGAGTCCGGTGAGGGGGTCAGCGCAGAAGAGCGCCTTATCAAGGAGGGTTTCACAGGGGATGCCGTGAGCCTCATTGTGGCGCAGGATGGCATGAGCCATCTTCTCGGAAGCCCCGAGTTCCCTCGCCAGATCAGCCCCCAGCTTGCTGTGGGAGTGCACATCGTCCGCAGTCAGCTCTACATCGATGTCATGAAGGAGGCCAGTGAGCCCCCACTCCTCCTCATCCTCCCCAAACCTCCTTGCCATGGCTCGCATGATTGCCTCGGTGGCGAGCATGTGCCTGATGAGGTTATCGTTTTCAACATTGGCTCGGATGGAATCAAGAACCTCGTCACGGTTCATATTTCACCCCGGAATAAACTTACCAAACTGTGCTCGGGAATTCAATAGCGTGAGAGGGTGGGCGCCTCTTCGTAAGCCCTTTTATGCTTTGCCAGCACTCCCCTGAGGTATTGCCCCGTGTAAGAGCCCTCGACCTTGGCTATCTCCTCGGGCGTGCCGGTGGCGACCACATATCCCCCCTCATCGCCAGCCCCGGGGCCGAGGTCGATGATCCAGTCAGCATTCTTGATGAGGTCAAGGTGGTGCTCGATGAGGATAACCGTATTCCCGGCATCAACAAGGCGGTGAAGGACGCGGAGGAGAAAGGAGGCGTCCTCGAAGGAGAGCCCGGTGGTGGGCTCATCAAGGATATAGAGGGTCTTCCCGGTGGGGCGCCGCGAAAGCTCAGTGGCAAGCTTCACCCGCTGTGCCTCTCCCCCGGAGAGGGTGGTGGCTGGCTGCCCCAGCTTGATATAGCCCAGCCCCACATCGTGGAGTGTGACAAGCTTATTTCTTACCTTAGGGAAGTGCTCAAAGAAGGAGAGTGCCTCATCAACGCTCATCTCCAGTATCTCAGCGATATTCTTGCCCTTAAAGCGAATCTCCAGCGCCTCCCGGTTGTAGCGCTTCCCCTTACAAACCTCGCAGGCTACCGTCACATCGGGCAAAAACTGCATCTCGATCTGGATGAAGCCCGCCCCGCCACAGGCCTCACACCTGCCGCCCTTGATATTGAAGGAAAAACGTCCCGGCGTGTATCCCCTCACCCTGGCCTCAGGAACAGTGGCAAAGAGCTCCCTTATCGGGGTGAATGTTCCGGTATAGGTAGCCGGGTTGGAGCGGGGGGTACGCCCGATCGGCGACTGGTCGATATTCACCACCTTATCGATGTGCTCAAGCCCCAGTATCTCATCGCACTCCCCAGGCTTATCCTTTGCCCTGTATAATATCTGGGCGAGCTTCTTATAGAGTATCTCATTGATAAGGGTGCTCTTGCCGCTCCCTGAAACCCCGGTTATGCAGACAAGCTTTCCCAGGGGGATACGGACATCGATATTCTTCAGGTTGTTCTGGCGGGCGCCCTTTATCACCAGCTCCTTTCCCGAGCCGGGGCGGCGGCTTTTGGGGAGGGGGATCTCCTTCGCCCCGCTCAGGTACTGCCCGGTTATCGACTGGGGGCACCTCATGATATCTTCCAGCGTCCCGCTAGCTACAATCCATCCCCCATGCTCCCCGGCGCCTGGCCCCATATCAATGATATGGTCAGCGGCACGCATTATTGCCTCATCATGCTCCACAATGAGTATGGTATTGCCCAGGTCTCTGAGCCTCTTCAAGGTGGCGATAAGCCGGCTGCCATCAAAGGGGTGCAAACCGACGGTCGGCTCGTCACAGATATAGAGCACCCCCATAAGCCCGCTTCCGATCTGGGTTGCCAGGCGGATGCGGTGGGCCTCCCCGCCTGAGAGGGTGCTTGAGGCACGGTCTATGGTAAGATAATCAAGCCCCACATCCCTCAAAAATCCGAGGCGAGCCCGAATCTCCTTCAAGATTTGGTGAGCGATCTGAAGCTCAAGGGGACTCAAGATGGGCTTTGAGCCATTGCCGCTCAGGCTATCAATCCACTGAAGTGCCTGGGTGACCGACATTGAGGTCACCTCAATTATGTTCTTGCCATCAATCGTTACCGCCAGTGATTCCGGCTTCAGCCTCTTCCCCTGGCAGGCCGGGCAGGGGTGGGAGGACATATAACGCTCGATCTCATAGCGGGTCCAATCTGATTCTGTATCCCGGTAGCGGCGCTCCAGATATGGAATTATCCCCTCATAACCGCTAAAATACTCCCTCACCCGGCCAAAGCGGCTTCGGTATCTCACGAGCTCCCCCTCCTCCCCGTAGAGGATGAGGTTGAGATGATGCTCGTCAAGCTCCTTTACCGGGGTGTGAAGGGAGAAGCCATAGTGTTGAGCCAGGCTTTCAAGCTGACCCTGGTGCCAGGTGAACCACCCCCAGGGTCGAATGGCACCCTCGGCGATGCTCAGCTCCTTATTGGGGATAACAAGGTCGGGGTCTATCTCAAGCTTTACCCCGAGCCCGGTGCAGGCAGGGCAGGCGCCGTGAGGGCTATTGAAGCTGAAGGTTCTGGGGGCGATCTCCCCCAGACTTATTCCACAGTGGACGCATGCGAAGTGCTCGGAAAACAAAAGCTCCTCTCCACCGACGATCGAGACAAGCACCACCCCCGCCCCCAGTTTGAGTGCAGTCTCCACCGAATCGGCGATGCGGCTTGGCTCCCCACCACCTCCTCCAATCACCAGCCGGTCTACCACCACCTCGATGGAATGCCGCTTGTTTTTGTCCAGTTCAAACTCCTCTGAGAGGTCGTAGATTCGCCCGTCGACGCGAACCC
Organism: Dehalococcoidia bacterium; assembly: GCA_034435115.1. Lineage (GTDB taxonomy): Bacteria > Chloroflexota > Dehalococcoidia > E44-bin15 > DAOWNJ01 > DAOTXZ01. The sequence goes on from DAOTXZ010000014.1 coordinate 4,282, forward strand.
GGACAAAGCCCGCCTTCCTGAGGTCCTCAAAAATGCCCTGGTGCTCCCCTTTACGATCCTTGATGAGGGGGGACATGATCATGATTCTGCTATCAGGGGGAAGTCCAAGGATAGCGTCAACGATCTGCTGCACCGTCTGGCGCGATATCTCCCTCCCGCAATTGGGGCAGTGGGGGTGACCGACACGGGCAAAGAGAAGGCGCAGGTAATCATAGATCTCAGTAACCGTGCCCACTGTGGAGCGGGGGTTGTGGCTCGGCCCCCTCTGGTCTATGGAGATGGCCGGGCTTAAGCCCTCAATGTGGTCTACATCTGGTTTATCCATCTGACCGAGGAACTGGCGGGCATAGGCGGAGAGGGACTCCACATAGCGTCTCTGCCCCTCGGCATAGATGGTATCAAACGCCAGCGAGCTCTTCCCCGACCCGGATACCCCGGTGATCACTACCATTTTGTCACGGGGGATGGTGACATCGATGTTCTTGAGGTTGTGCTCGCGGGCCCCTTTTACAATTATAGAGTCAAGAGGCATGGCTTCCTTTTACTTCTGATTGGCAAATAATTATTTTAGCATGAAAAAGGGAGTTAAGCAAGGATTATAAATATAGTCCCCTCCTTGGAAGTTGACTTGCATTCCCGTCACTATTGGTGTATACTACAGCCAATGATAGTACCCTCTGAAAACTGAGAGGCGGTTTGCAGGAGGCAATCCTCAATTTGAGCTCTAGCGATCTCACAGAGATGGTCTTGGGCCGCAAACTGCATCAAGGGGGACAAACTAAAGGAGGTAGGTCATGGCTTTAGCGGACAAGACCTTGGTCTGTCGAGATTGCGGCACGCAGTTTACCTTCACAGTTGGCGAGCAGGAGTTCTATATCTCCCGCGGCCTTGAGAATGAACCCAGCCGCTGTCCAGACTGCCGAGCGGCGAGGAGGCGCGGACGCACAGGTGGCAGTTCGGGGCGTGGGCGTGAGATGTTTACCGCAACCTGTGCCTCCTGTGGTGCTGAGTGTCAGGTTCCCTTCAGTCCCAGGGAGGGCAGACCTGTCTACTGCAGCAATTGCTTCTCTAGGGTGAGGAAAACTCGGTAAAGCCAAGGCTTTCCCTCATAAACACTTGAACTTTCTTGGAGGCGGTATGCATGTTGGAATGTGCAAGCTTCGACTCCGCCTCCCCGAGAATTGTTCCCTAAAAGGGAAGCGGCGAGTCTTAAACTCGATCACGACAAGGGTGAGAAATAAATTCAATGTCTCCATAGCCGAGGTGGAGGATCAGAACCTGTGGCAACTGGCGACACTAGGGATAACTATTGCCGCCAACGACTCCCGGCATGTAAACGAGGTTTTATCAAAGGTGGTCGATTTTGTTGAGGGTATCTCAGGCGACGCCGAGCTGCTCGACTATGAGATTGAAATATTAAGTGCCCTCTAACCCCATCTGAAGCATGGATCCCGCCGCCTTTCTTGCTGAGCTCAGAGCCTCCTCCTCCTATCAGGATCAAATCGTTCACCTGGAGCATCTGCCTCCCAGTGAGGCAAGGTATGGTGAATTGGGCGAGGCGATACATCCTGAACTTTATGCCTCACTTGCCGCATTCGGTCTTCTGCCCCTCTATAGCCACCAGGCTGAGGCAGTGAGCCTGAGCATCCAGGGCAGGAATATAATCGTAGTGACGCCTGCCGCTAGCGGAAAGACCCTGTGTTATAACATTCCCGTTGTAAACAGGATATTAACTAATAAGGAAGCCCGCGCCCTCTATATTTTTCCGACGAAGGCGCTCGCCCAGGATCAACTGAGGGGACTTAAGGAGCTCACCTCAAGCATCAAGGGGGTAAGGTTTGCCACCTTTGATGGCGATACCCCGCAGGGGGAGCGGGGGGAGATAAAGAGGAAGGCTCACATTGTGCTCACTAACCCGGATATGCTCCACCTTGGCATCCTTCCCAATCACCAGTCATGGTCAAGGCTTTTTCGCTGTCTAAGCTATGTTGTGATCGATGAGGCTCACATTTATCGGGGCATCTTCGGCTCCCATGTCGCCAGCGTCCTCCGGCGACTCAGGCGCATCTGCACTCATTACGGCTCAAACCCCCAGTTCATATGCTGTTCAGCTACCATTGCCAATCCAAAGGAGCACGCCGAGAGGCTAGTTGGCTTACCATTCGAGGTGATCGACCGGGATGGCTCCCCTCACGGAGGAAAGGACTTTATCTTCTGGAACCCACCGCTTATCGACAAGGCTCGCTCCACACGCCGTAGTGCCAATACCGAGGCCTCTTTTCTATTCACAGAGCTGGTGCGCCGGGGGATCCGGACTCTCGCTTTCGCCAAGACAAGAAAGCTGACTGAGCTTATCTATATCTACTCAAGGGACGAGTTCGCTGAGGAAGGTCTGGATTTGGCGGCCAGGATCAAGCCCTATCGTGCCGGCTACCTTCCGGAGGAGAGACGCAGGATTGAGAGGGACCTATTTGAGGGACGCCTCCTCGGCGTGGTAGCCACCACTGCACTGGAGCTGGGGATAGACATAGGCGACCTTGATGCTACCATCCTCACCGGTTACCCGGGAAGCATCTCGAGCACCTGGCAACAGGCAGGGCGCAGCGGGAGGCGGGAGGGGCAATCCTTGAGCTTCCTCATCGGCCTGGAAAACCCCCTTGACCAGTATTTCATGCGCCATCCTGAGGTTTTCTTCCAGAAGAGCTATGAGAACGCCTTGATCGACACGGGCAACCCTCATATCTTGAAGCCTCACCTTTTGTGTGCCGCCTGGGAACTTCCTTTGAGTGAAGAGGATGGGGGGCTCTTTGGAACCAACTTCAACCGGGCGAGGGAGGAGCTTGAGGGGCAGGGCATGCTCCGCAGCCGGCAGAAACGCTGGTATCTAGCGCCAAGTATTGCCTACCCGGCTGAGGCTATAAACATCCGCTCCACCTCATCGGAGTATTATGTCATTTTGGATGCCTCCCAGGGGAATAGGCAGATCGAGACGGTGGAGGAAAGCCTCGCCTTCCTCCAGGCTCATCCTGGTGCCATCTACTTGCATCAAGGTGAGACCTATCTGATCACTGAGCTTGATGTAGCAAGCCGCATCGCCTATGCCATCCCTATTGATGCTGCCTATTATACTCAGGCCAGGGAGATCACCGACATCAGAATCCTGGGGACGACCAGCGAGAAAGATATGGGGAGGGTGAAGGTGCGCCTGGGCGGGGTGGAGGTAAAAAGCCAGGTAACCAGTTTTCAGAAGAGGGTGCAGTTCACTGAGGAGGTCGTTGGATGGGAGCCCCTTGATCTTCCACCTCGAATTTTCCATACGGTGGCACTCTGGTTTGATATACCGCCTGAAGCGGCTCAGGTTATAGCTGGGGAGGGTTTTGATTTTGCCGGGGGACTCCATGCCATCGAGCATGCTGCCATCGCCATGCTGCCGCTATTTGCCCTTTGCGACCGAAACGATATTGGCGGCTTCTCCACTCCACTGCACCCAGATACCGGGAGGCCTCAGATATTCATCTACGATGGCTATCCCGGTGGGATTGGGATTTCGGAGAAGGGCTTTGAGCTGGTTAATGAACTCTGGGAGAAGACCTGGGGGGCGATCGCCGAGTGTCCCTGCGAGGAGGGCTGCCCCAGTTGCATTCAGTCGCCGAAGTGCGGCAACAATAACGAACCCCTGGATAAGAGGGCAGCCCTCATTATCCTTCGAGAACTGCTGGGTAACAATATTGGCAATTTTTCCGACCTGGCAAGGAAATACAGGGAACGGGGGTTATAGCGCTTCAATTCTACATTGACCTTTGCGGGCTGCCTTGTTATACTCGTTGTGCCCTCATCTAACCTAATAAGGAGAACTTTGTGGCTGATGTCCAACCGTTTCGCGGTCTGCGCTATAATCTGGAAAGAATTGGCGACCTCTCCTTGGTGATCAGTCCCCCTTATGATGTTATCTCTCCAGATGAGCAGCTCCTCTATTATCGGAAAAGTCCCTATAACATAATCAGGCTGGAGCTCGGTGAGGAGCGAGCCAACGATATCCCTGAAAATAATAGATACACGCGGGCGGCGAGAACCCTGGAGAGCTGGCTTCAGGAAGCTGTTCTGATCCGGGAGAGGCATCCGGCATTCTATGTTGTGGAACATCGCTTTCCATATCAGGACACTATAAGGAGCCGCTTCGGTCTCATTGCCTGCGTTCGGCTGGAGGGCTTAAACGGAGGCAGGATTCGCCCCCATGAGATGACAATGATGCGTCCTATTGGCGACCGCCTGCGCCTTCTTGAGGCGTGTCGGGCCAATTTGAGCCCGATAATGGCGCTGTTTCGCTCTGAAGGGGAGGGGATTGGGATGCTACTTCCAGAGGCTAGGGTAACTAAGCCTCACTTAAGCGCGGTTGATGGCCATGGGGTGATCCACAATATGTGGGTAGTGACTGATGAAAAGGCCACTGCCGGCATCTCCCAGTTTTTTGCCAATAAGACCCTCTATATCGCCGATGGACATCACCGCTATGAGGCGGCTCTTATCTACCAGAGGGCTCAGTACTCCGTCTGTTCATCATATACCGGGAATGAAGCCTTTAATTTCGTGATGATGGCCCTTGCTGAATCAGGTGACCCGAATATGATCATGATGCCCACCCACCGTCTGGTGCGTGGCATCAAGGCAGAGACGCTTGCCGGGTTTAAGGAGAGGCTAGATATTTACTTCCATGTAGAGGAATTGCTACCCCCTTCGCGCACCCTGTCCGATACACTGAGGGGCTGGCTGGACACTTTAAAGGATAGGGGGCAGAGCGGGATAGCCTTTGGGCTTTACGGGCTGCATGGGAAGCGCCTCTTGATATTGACAGTTCGCCAAAACGGCTCAGGGCAGCCACAGCTTGCCCTGGATTTGGATGTTGATATATTGCATCGGCTGATTTTGCGAGAGATGCTGGGGGTGGATGACAAACGGGAGGATTGCCTCGAATATACCCGCGATGCTTTAAATGCTGTTTCTCGGGTAAATCGAGGGGAGTTTCAGCTAGCCTTTCTTCTTAATCCCGCCCCTATCTCCAGCGTCCTTGCGGTGGCTGATGCTGGCATCCGCCTTCCCCAGAGGTCCACCTACTTCTATCCCAAAACACCCGCCGGTCTGGTGATAAACCCTCTGTGGGATGATTAGTTGCCAGTTTAAATCAGAGAAAAATGGAGTGCCTAACCCTTATCCTCTTTTGGCTCTCCCCTTCCCATCAGGAATTGCTCTATGTCCTTAAATAGTTCCTCGGTGCGATATTCTAATTGTGTTTCCCTCTCCTCAGCACTTGCCTGTCCTTTCAACTGTTCAAAATAATCGATAAGCCCTTTGATCTCCTCCCCATATGACTCTTTGAGGCGTTCGATATGCCCCTCTATTTCAAGGTCCGTCCTCTTAGCCCACTCATCAATCTCGGAGAGGTCGATCTGTACGCCGGATAGCTCACTGAAGACCTCAAGAACAGCTTTTGAGGAGCGGGGATTTGCAATCTGGGTGGTGTAGATCGGTATCTCGCCCAATAAACAAATGCCATCGATATTTCTTTCCCTGGCAACCCCCAGCAGAAGCCCGTTCATACCGCTGATAGTGCCCTCTTCCAGAAGTGCTATACCGTGTTTTTTGAGCTCCGGTATCAACTTAGGACTTGTTGCTGCCCCCAGCACCCGGGGTGTTTTGGTGTGATACATATGAGTGGGAGCTGCGGCAAAGGTATATACCCTTTTAGCGTTAAACCTTTGTGATATATCCAGGACTAAATTGGCAAGCCTATAACTGCCGCTAGCCGGCTGAGACTCTGCGGTGAGGATTACGAGATCGTTCCCGGCACCACTTTCCCAGAACCAGAGCCTGTTCTCCGGGAATTCTAGTTCCCTGGTGATGCCTTGGTGCACAAGGACTAGGGTTGGGTCGAAGAAGTCATAGGGCTCGATCACTCCCAACTGGTGGGCGCCCAGTTTCTCCCTCAGATATCTGGCAGCCACTATAGCTACGCCCCCCATACCGGGCCATGCCGCAACCAGGGACGGATTTCTAAGTTCGGGCTCTCTATAGAATCTGACCGCTTCCATAAAGGTCCCCTTCCCCGGGAGAAACTTGCGCCACTATTTTAATACTACTATACTCGAAAAGGGGGATCTTTTCTAGGGGAAGGGAAGATCGTGGATTATGAAGTGATCGATTCCCACGCCCATTTGGAGGAGCTGGGGGACCTGGAAGCGGCTATCCGAAGGGCGAAGGATAGCGGGGTAGCCGCCATTATCGCTGTGGGCTCCGATCGCCGCTCAAATAGCCAAGTTTTAGAAATAGCGGCAAGATATAAGAGCTTTGTTTACCCCGCCCTCGGCCTGCATCCGTGGAGCCTAGCGACAGCTATCTCGACACTCGAGCGCGACCTTCAGTTTATCGAGGGTAACATCGAAAGCATCGTTGCCATAGGTGAGGTGGGGCTCGATTATAGTAAGGAGGTGATAAAGGGGGCGGGCAAGGATTTGCAGAAATGGGCGCTCCGGAGTATCTTGGAGCTAGCCAAAAGATTGGGCAAACCAGCGATAATTCACTCAAGATATGCCTGGAGGGACTGCTTTGCCTTGGCTGAGGGTATCGCAATCGAAAAAGCGGTCTTTCACTGGTATACAGGACCGCTAAATGTCCTGAGGGATATTTTAGACCGTGGTTACTTTGTCTCGGCAACCCTCGCCGCTGGATACCATGAGGAACACAGAAGGGCGATAAGGGAAACGCCGCTTGAGAGGCTACTTCTGGAGACGGATTCCCCGGTGGTCTATAGAGGGGGAACCAGGGCTGAGCCCGCTGATGTCATCAGGGTGCTCGATGTGGTGGCAAGGCTAAAGGATGTAGAGCCAAGCATAGTGGCGGATAAAACCACCCAAAATGCGCTTATGCTGTTTGCTTTGAGGACTGGGTAGGCTGGATTCTTGGATTCCTCACGGAGGGAAGTGGGCGTTGACAGGTTAATCTTTCTGGGGACTGCCGGGGCTCGAATTATGGTGGCAAACCAGATCCTTGCCTCGGGCGGTCTCTGGCTTTGTCTTGGTGGGACAGAGATACTCCTCGACCCCGGCCCTGGCACCCTAGTTCAGGCGGCGAAGAGGAAACTGCGGGCGTCAAAGCTTGAGGCTATTATCCTCTCCCACCGGCACCTCGATCACTCAGCGGACATAAATATAATGATCGAAGCCATGACCGATGGGGGGCTGAGGAGGAGGGGGGTGCTATTTGCCCCTAGTGATGCCCTTGACGAGGACCCGGTGGTCCTCCATTACCTTCGGGGATACCTCGAGCGTATTGAGATGCTGGAGGAGGGAAAGAGTTACAGTATCGGCGGGGTCTCTTTCCGAACTCCAGTGAGGCACAAACATCCTGTGGAGACCTATGGAATAGTGTTTCAAGACTCAGGACATACCATCTCTTGGGTTGTGGATACGCGCTATTTTGAGGATTTGTGCCTGCACTACAAAGCTGACCTCCTTATCCTCAATGTGGTGAGGTTAGAATCTGGTGGCCCCTTTGATCACCTCTCAGCCCCTGAGGCGGGTCAGATCATCAAGGAGGTAAAGCCCAGGGTGGCCATCCTGACCCATTTTGGCATGACTATGTGGCGGGCTAAGCCATGGGAGGTGGCAAAGAGGCTATCGGATGAGACCGGTGTTCGAGTGATCGCCGCCCGGGATGGGATGGGCTTTGACCTGGCTGAGCTTGACTAGAGGGAGGTGAATATGAAAATCAGTTTGGAGGAGGTCGGGGGTCTACTAAGGGGGCGCGGGCTAACCATCGGTGTTGCTGAATCGTCCACGGGCGGTTTGATATCGCACCTCCTGACCAATGTCCCGGGTAGTTCAAGGTATTTCAAGGGGAGTGTGGTTGCTTATGACAATGAGATAAAGGTAAAGATTCTGGGCGTTAGATGGGAAACCTTAAAGGAGTATGGGTCGGTTAGCTATCAAACCGCCAGGGAGATGGCGGAGGGTGTCAGGGGGAGATTGGGTACGGAAATAAGCCTTTCTGAGACGGGCATCACAGGGCCTGCGAGGGGCCTTCCGGGAGAGAAGGTCGGATTATTTTATATTGGACTCTCGTCGGCGCGGGGAACTCGGGTCGAGGAGCATACTTTTCACGGGGCGAGGCTTGAGAATAAGCAAAGCGCCGCCGAGGCAGCGCTGAATACGCTTAAGGGATACCTGCTGGAGCTCGAACGGGGCTTGCTGAAAAACGGGGTTTTTCAGCAAGCCCCGAAGGCGATGGTCATGGAAGAAAGAGATGTTGTTACCTGCTTCCTAGAATATCAGGGTAATATCTCACTCTTGAGAAGAAGCCAGAGGGTGGGCACCTACAAGGGGAGGTGGGCGGGGGTGAGTGGCTACATCGAGAGGGGTAACACCCCGTATGAACAGGCAGTAGTGGAGATAAGAGAGGAGGTGGGGCTGGAAAAAGATGATATCGAACTGGTTAAAGAGGGTGAGCCTCTGGAGGTTACCAATGAGGGGCTGGGGAGAAAATGGATCGTTTACCCCTACCGTTTTCGTGTGATAAAGCCGGAGAGGGTCAGGATCGACTGGGAGCACACGGAGCTGAAGTGGATAAACCCTGAAGATATAATCAAATATGAAACCGTTCCCAAGCTTGCCGAGACATGGTGGAGGGTGGCTTAATCAACTCAAAGTATAGGGAAATAGTTCCTTCTAACGAAGTTAAAGTTCTCCTTCACCTTTTCTTTACCTCTTATAATGCTTCCAAATTCGGTATTGTGGCCTGGCAGTAAATATTCAACGTCAAGCTCAGCAAGTTTCTCGATGCTCCGCTTAAGGAGTTTGCCATCCCCGCTGGGAAAGTCCGTCCTGCCCACTGCCCTATAAAACAAGACATCCCCGGTTATCAGAACCCGGTGTTCCGGCCAATAAATGCTTATCGAGCCAGGGGAATGCCCCGGAGTATGCAGGATTTCAAGGTTGACCTTGTTCTCCTTACCCAAATTCAGATTGCCCTCCCTGAGGAAGAAATCGGGTTCAAATCTCGTTTCCCTGCCGAGCATCTTAGCCATGAGTTCCCTCATCATTCTTTGATGTTCGACCTCGTCCCGGTGAATGGCGATGAGTGCTTGCTTCACATTGCCTGTTCCTGTTTTCTTCTTGGTGAGTTCCACCAGGGCCTCATTGGCGTCGCAGTGATCGGGGTGAGAATGGGTATTAATTATCAGCCCTATATCCTCTGCCTTAAGACCATCCCTTTCTATGAACCTTAGCAGGCGATCAAAGCAGGGCTCCCTGAGTTCATTCACCACCTGCCCTGGGTCGATGATGACATGCGGTCTATCACCGCGAAGGACATTGGCGAAAAGGTAGCTATTGGAGTTATTGCCTTTTCCTGTCCAGATATAGCAGAATAGATTGCCGATGAGCCTCATCTATGCCACCTCCTCTAAAAGTATAGAGGAATATCCTTATTCCTTCAAGCATAAGAGGTGTGAGCCCGCGCCGGGCATATTTATGCTATAATAGAATCGCCTCAAGTTCGATATAGATAGGGGGAACGCCATGGGGGAAATGAAAAGCGCTTACGAAAGGGCGCTGGAAAGAGCCGAAGCATTAGGGAAGCTATCATCGGAGGAGCTGAGGGAGAGAAGGGAGGCGGAGTATACACCAGTTGGGCGGGCGCTTGCCGACAGGTATCTCAAGCACGGTTATCGTGACGTTCTTAGGGAGGAGGCGGGTAGATACAGTGGGGAGGCGAAGGATATAGTGGTCAGGGCAGCACTCTCCAGGTTGGGAGAGGCCATTGAGTTGGGGAATTATGAAATAACCGAAAGGGCAATTGAGGGCATCCTTGCCTTTAAGGACACAGAGGAGATCGGAGAGGTTGTTAAAAGGATAAAAGGGCTTTCAAAGGAGTATGAGGAGGCGGAGAGGCTCAAATTTGAGGAGGAGAGGGCGGGAATAGAGAGGGAAGTCAGGGAGCTACTGCATCAATTGAGGATCTCCGGGAGCGCGGTTGGGGAGATTAACCTTGAGGCAAGTGAAGCCTGGAGAGAGAGCTCCGGCAAACTTTACTCCCAATTCAATGAAAGGTTGGAGGAGTTAAAGCGGGAGCTACTCAATTTATTGTAAGAGCTGGATATCAAAAGGCTAGCCTATCCTCTCTTTCAGCTTCTCGTAAGTTGAAGCTAAGGCCTCGGGCAAAACTCTAGTATCGGATATAACCGGCATAAAGTTTGTGTCACCTTGCCATCTGGGCACGATGTGGCTGTGAATATGACCCTCTATCCCCGCCCCGGCTGCCCTCCCTATATTTATCCCTATATTGACTG
>DAOTXZ010000015.1:0-2959 GCA_034435115.1 Dehalococcoidia bacterium
TAAGAGACAGGTCTTGGGGTGGCGGTTCGCTGGGCGGGGGAGGCGGTCCAGTAAAACTTATGTCATCAAAGTAGGCGGTGGCAGAGTCCTCAGAATAAGGATCCAATATAGCCCGGACCTTTGCCGAGTGGGCGTTTAGGGGTGCTGTGACTTGGCCAGTAGAAAGAAAGCAGTACTCAGCCCCGGTGCCTAGGGTTGAGGAGTCTTTGTGGCTGATTTCACCTCCGAATCCATCATCACTCTCGTACCAGGAGATTCTTAAATAAACCCGAGCGTAGATGTCATCGGGGTCCTTTCGCGCCCATCCGCTGAGGGTATAGGTCTCACCAGGAGATATGGCAACGACTTGACAGATCCAGGAGGTGCGGTAGCTGGTGAGGCGTGCCGCGGAGCCTCCGCCGTGGACAGGGTCAGAGACAATACAAAAAGACCCCCCATAGCTTGACCAACCACTGTCTCCACCCTCAAAATCCCCGTTATAAAGAAGCTCAACCGGGGCGGCAAATAGCGTGACACTGCCTACAAGCAGAGCCGCGATGACAAGGATGAGGGATAGCAGGGCAAAGGGCTTCACCGATTTCCAATTTTACTCCCTTGATATAGCATGTCAAGCTCTATCCCAAGCCCATTAGACGCCCGATTTGATATATAAGTGTGGCTAAAGTCCAGGCAAGGGCTACCTGGTAGGCGATACTGAAGGCAGGCCACCTCCAGGAATTGGTCTCCCTTCTGATGACAGCGATAGTAGCCATACAGGGGACAAGGATGAGCGAAAAGACCATGAAGGAAAAAGCTACAAGTGAGTTCCAGCCCAGCTCTGCTGCTATGGTCGCCCCCAAAGCCTCCTCTCCGGCGCCGAGCAGGGTTCCAAACGTGCCTACTATTGCCTCTTTAGCCAAAAGGCCGAAGAGTAGCGCCACCGCCGATTGCCACTGACCAAACCCGGCTGGTGAGAGCACAGGGGCGATCGCCCTTCCAATAGGCTCCAGGGCGCCGGAATAGTCTAGGAGCCAAACCGCTAACACCACCGCAAAGATGATAGTCCCTGCCCGGCTTAAGAAGACCTTTCCCCGCTCCCACATGTGGATAAAGACTCCCCCTGGGGTGGGGAGGCGATATGGGGGAAGCTCCATTACGAAGTGCCCCGAAGGTCCACGAAGCAGGGTCTTACGCAGTATCAACGCCATGATGATAGCCAGGATTATCCCGATACCATACATGGAGAAGACCACCAGCCCGCGCTGCGCCGTGAAGAAGGCGCCCGCCAGGAGGACATATATCGGCAGGCGGGCGCCACAAGACATCAAGGGGGTTATCAGGATGGTGGTCAGCCTGTCCTTCGGGTTCTGTATGGTTCTGGTGGCCATAATGGCCGGAACATTGCAACCAAAGCCAAGTAGCATTGGGACAAACGATCTGCCATGGAGTCCAACTCTATGCATCAAACGATCCATAATAAATGCAGCGCGGGCGAGGTAGCCGCTATCTTCCAGCAGCGCAAGGGCAATGAACAAAAGAAAAATGGGGGGAATAAATACGAGCACCGCCCCCACCCCGCCGATGATGCCATCAGAGAGGAGCGAGCCAAACCACCCCCCGAGGCCCGATGTTTGCCTTGCCAGCCAGCCGAAGCCGGCATCAATCCAGCCCATCAGGGGGGCGGATAGGACAAAGGTGAATTCAAACACACCGAACATGAGGAGCAGGAATAGCGGGATGCCCAGCCACCTGTTGACCACAACCCAATCGATCCTGTCAGAGAGCTCCACCCTCTCTATAGGCGGCCTCTTTACAGTCTCCTTTACGAGGCCGCTGATGAACCCATACCTGCCATCAGCGATTATGGTCTCGGCATCCTCCCTGTAAATGCTCCTGAGGTGGGCGAGGCTCTTATCCTTAGCCTCAAGGATCTTATTCTTATCCAGCCTACACCTCCTTGAACTTCCTGATTATCTCCTCGTCCTCCTCCAATAGCTTTATTGCCAGCCACCTTGGGGGATACTTTCGGGCAAGCTCGGTTTGGGCGATCAGTCCTTCAAGGTTTGAAATTTCCTCCTCGATCTCCCTGCCATACTCCACCCTAAGCCCTTTTACCTCGACTTTATTCTCAACCACATTGACTATCTCTTTTAAGAGTTCCTCTGTCCCACGACCACGGCTGGCTACCATAGGCACTACCGGGGCTCCGAGGAGCTGAGATAGCCTATTAACATCAATCTGATAATTTCTTGAACTGGCCTGATCCATCATGTTGAGCGCTACTACAAGCCTGACGCCCATCTCCATAAACTGGACGGTAAGATAGAGATTTCGCTCCAGATTTGAGGCGTCAATAACGTCAACAACTACATCCGGCTTCTCCTCAATGATGAAGTCTCTGGCGATGACCTCGTCTAGTGAGTAGGCTGTAAGGCTATAAACGCCAGGCAGATCGACCACCTTGATTTCATAGCCCTGATAGTGGCAGGTCCCCTCTCTCCGTTCCACGGTCTTCCCCGGCCAGTTCCCCACATGCTGGCGTGCTCCGGTCAGGTTGTTAAAAACCGTGGTCTTCCCCGAATTAGGGTTTCCCACCAGGGCGATGGTTATTTCCTTAGCCACCCTTATACCTCCGTGACCATGATTTTTTGTGCCACACCATGCCCCAGAACCAGTTGTGACCCGCCGAGGTCGATCGTGATCGGGCCGGGCATCTGACTTTTGATAACCCTAATCTGAACCCCAGGGGTGAGCCCCATGTCGGCAAGCCTTCTTGAGAGACCCCTGCCGGCTCTAATATCGGTCACCTGAACTACACTGCCCGGTATAGCCATAGCCAGTGGCATCGGTTGGATCGCCTCGACAAGGATAGCAGCCCCCTCTTCCTTGCGCAGGGCTAAATGATAACCCTTGATCTTAACCTCAATGGGATCGCCCAATGGAGCTACCCTTTTCACCTCGATCTCGCTCCTGTCTCTTA
>DAOTXZ010000016.1:0-16921 GCA_034435115.1 Dehalococcoidia bacterium
CACCTTGTCGTTATGTCAAACGGAGATGCCCGAGTCGCCCTCAATGCACTAGAGATGGCAGCTATAGCCACCCAGCCCGACCCTCAGGGGGGGCGATGGATACCACTCTCCGCCATCGAAGAGGCACTACAGCATCGTGCCCTTCTTTACGATAGGGCGGGCGAGGAGCACTATAACATCATCTCAGCGCTCCACAAGTCCATGCGTGGCTCCGATCCGGATGCCGCTTTATACTGGCTGGGGCGAATGATCGAGGCAGGGGAAAACCCTCTATATGTCGCCCGCCGGCTGGTTCGCTTCGCCTCGGAGGATGTGGGCATGGCTGACCCCCAGGCGCTGGTGGTGGCTATGGCAGCGCAGCAGGCAGTCCACTTCATAGGAATGCCCGAGGGAAATCTCGCCCTAGCTGAGGCAGTCGTTTATCTCGCCACAGCACCAAAGAGTAATTCCCTTTACAAAGCCTACTCCAAGGTTCAGGAGGACGTGGAGAAAACGAGGAACGAGCCTGTGCCCTTCCATCTCAGAAATCCAGTGACTCGCCTGATGAAAGGGCTGGGATATGGAAAGGGATACAAATATGCCCACAACTACGCGGGGCACTTTGTAAGACAGCAGAATCTCCCCGATGCCCTCAAAGGGAAACGCTACTATATCCCCAGCGACCAGGGCTACGAGAGGGAGATCAGGGCCCGGCTCAAGGAGTGGTGGGGGGAGCGAGAAGAGACATGAAACAGAGCCATCTGAGATTCCCCTGCGGTGAGCTCTCACTCGAGGGCGTAGTCCATATGCCTGAAGGCATGGGCCCCTTTGCCGCGGTGGTGGTTTGTCACCCCCACCCCCATTTCGGGGGCACCATGGATAACAACGTAGTTGTTGCCGTCTCCGAAGCTTTGTGTCGTGAGTCAATCATTGCCCTCCGGTTTAACCTTCGCGGGGTGGGGGCAAGCGGGGGGAGGTTAACCGAAGGGATTGGGGAACAGGAGGATGTGAAAGCTGCCCTTTCCTTTATTGCCTCCATGGATAAGGTGAGCCGGAATAGGGTCGGGCTCTGTGGATATTCCAGCGGCGCCGTCCTTGCCCTTTCCGTCGCCAGGCAAGATGAGCGAGTTCAGGCACTGGCGGCGATCTCACCTCCGCTCTTCGAGGAATGGGAAAGCCTCCAGGGATACCCCAGGCCAAAGCTTTTCGTCTGGGGAAGCAGGGACATGTTTATTCCCGGGGAAAGGCTTGAAAAAATTAGTGAGAGGCTTTCCTCGTCGAGAGAGCAAGAGGTTATCGAGGGGGCAGATCATTTCTGGTGGGGGTATGAGGATAGGGTAGCAGCAAGGGTTGCCGCCTTCTTTGCCCGCAACCTGAGATGATAGTGGTAGCCATTGTCTACCCTGACCAAATGTGATAAACTTTACCTGTGATCTACCTTGGCACCTCAGGATTTAGCTACAAGGATTGGGTGGGCAACTTCTATCCTTTGGGCATGCCTCAGCGGGAGTGGCTTTATTACTATTCCCGTGAATTCAGTGCCTGTGAGATTAATGCCACCTTCTACACCATGCCCAAGCCTGCCAGCATAGAATCCCTGATAAAGAAGACAAGAGAAGGGTTTCTATTCTCGATCAAAGCAAATCAGGAGATGACACACAAAAGGGAGGAAAACAGGGAGGTATTTGGCGCTTTCTACAAGATGCTAAAGCCTCTAATAGAGGCGGGGAGGCTCGGCTGTGTTCTCGCCCAGTTCCCCTACAGCTTTAGACCCAGTCGGCAAAACCGCGACTATCTGGCGATTCTACGAGAAAGGCTGGATGGAATTCCCATCGTTATCGAGTTCCGGAATGTGGGGTGGCTGAGGGAAGAGATCTTTGACTGGCTCAGGCATAGCGAGCTTGGCTTCTGCTGTGTCGATGAGCCACCACTGCCCCACCTCCTGCCCCCCGTGGCTCGGGCAACAAGTAAGATAGCCTATCTGCGCTTACATGGGCGTAACGCCGCAAAGTGGTGGCAGCACGAGCACGCCTATGAAAGATATGACTATAGCTATTCCGCCGAGGAGCTGATGGAATGGGTACCCAAGATTCGAAGCCTCGATAATGTCTCGGAGAAGACCTTTGTCTTTGCCAATAATCACTGGCGAGGACAGGCGGTCACCACCATCCGAGAGCTACGAATGATGCTCGGCTGACCTCCTTGCTTTCCTTCAACTATTAATGTAGAATAACTAAATCAGCGGTCTTTTACCATGATAGATTGTCTAGCAATGTTTGAGAACAGAGTGGTCGAGATGAAGGAACAAGCTCGTAAACGGCTTGAAGAGGAAAGGGAAAGATTAATAAAGGAGCTATCTCGGCGCAGGGCACTCCGCCTCGCCCAGGATAGGGGGGTCGAGACCAAAGGCTATGGCGAGGAGAGGACGGAGGACGCCATAAAGACCATCGAGCTTGAGAAAGGGCTTGCCCTGGAGGAGAATTTGCGCCGCCTCCTCTACGAAGTGGAACACGCGCTAGATAAGTTTGCTCAAGGCACCTATGGCCTTTGTGATGAGTGTGGTCAGCCTATTGCCCCGGAGCGGTTAGAGGCGCTCCCCCATGCGAATCTCTGCATTGCTTGTAAGGCCCGTCAGATGAAAAATGCAAAGGGCAAATACCCCCGGTAACCGGCTTAAGGAGGAGTTGCCCCTTTTCTTCAGCGCCTCGCTAGTGGTGATCTTGGACCAGCTCAGCAAGCTTGTGATCAGGCTCAATATGTCCCCAGGGCAATCAATACCAGAGGAAGGCGTGCTGCGACTGACCTATGTCACCAACACCGGGGGGGCATTTGGTCTGTTCGCCAACCAAACCTTCCTCATAGCGCTCACTGCTGCCATAGGAGCCATTGTCATCCTGCTATATTACCGGTATCCCCCATTCCACAGCACATTGGTCAAGACTGGGCTGGGACTCATGCTGGGTGGGGCAGTGGGCAACCTGATCGACCGAATTCGCCTGGGATGTGTCATCGACTTTCTCAATCTCGGGGGGTGGCCGGTATTCAATCTTGCCGATTCTGCTATAGTTATTGGGGCCTCTATCACCACCTGCCTCTTTTTGTTCAAATATAGAAAAATACAAAAGGGAAAACACTAGCGAAGTCAACACCACCTCCTCTTTTTGATGGAAATGGTTAGAACACTTCACCTTATTGCCCAAAAACCAGGGCTTCGCCTTGATAAATACCTCTGCCAGGAGCTAGGGGGGGTCTCCCGCTCCTATATCCAAAAGCTAATCTCCAGTGGCTATATTACCGTTAATGGAATTAAAGCTAAGGCAAGTCTGAAGCTCAACCGGGGCGATAGGGTAGTGGCTACTCTGCCACCGCCTCCCCCCAGCCCCCTCACCCCGGAGGAGATGCCACTAGCCATTGTCTATGAAGATAACGACCTCATAGTGGTGGATAAGCCGGCAGGGCTCGCCGTTCATCCCGCCCCGGGTCACCCCAGCCACACCTTGGTCAATGCCATCCTGGCTCACTGTCCCCAACTTGCCAGCGTCGGCGGCTCGCTGCGCCCCGGCATTGTGCACCGCCTAGATAAGGACACCTCAGGACTCATGCTCATTGCTAAAAATGATAGAGCCCGCCTCAAGCTCCAAAGCCAGATAAAGGAGCGCTCTATCCTGAAACGATACCTGGTGCTGGCTAGAGGGCGTCTTGCCCCAGAACGGGGCACCATCGAAGCCCCCATCGGGAGGGATCCCCGAAATCGAAAACGCATGGCTATTGTCGCCGCGGGGAGGGAGGCGATCACTCACTATCGGGTGCTCCGCTATCTCAATAACTACACCCTCCTTGAAGTAACGCCCGAGACAGGTCGCACCCACCAGATTCGAGTTCACCTCTCAGCGATCGGCTATCCCGTGGTCGGCGATGCCCTGTATGGAGCGAAGTCGCCCTTTCTAGGGAGGCAGTTCGTCCATGCAAGTTACCTCAGGTTTGAGCACCCCTCGAGCGGGAGGGTCGTGGAATTCACCTCCGAGCTGCCGCCAGACCTGGAGGATGCCCTCGCCAATATAAAATGAACCATTGTGGACGGTGACCTGGAGAGATGCTAGAATGAAATCAAGTTGAGGCGAGAGCTATGAACCAGTCGGTACGTGTTCGTTTTGCCCCCAGCCCCACCGGATTCCCCCATGTGGGCAATATCAGAACTGCTCTGTTTAACTGGCTTTTTGCCAGGCACAACGGGGGCAAGTTCATCGTGCGCATCGAGGATACCGATGTCGCCAGAAGGGTAAAAGGCGCGGTGGAAGCCATCCTAGATAGCCTGAGGTGGCTGGGGCTTGATTGGGATGAGGGTCCCGAGGTGGGTGGCGCTTATGGGCCCTATATCCAGTCGCAGAGGTTGGAGATATATCGACAAGTCGCCATGAGGCTGGTTAAGGAGGGGCATGCCTACCTTTGCTATTGCTCTCCTGAGCGGCTTGAGAGGGTGCGCGCTGAGCAGAGGCGCCTGAGACAGCCACCCGGCTATGACCGACGCTGCCGCTCATTAAGCGATAAGGAGAGAGCCCAATTCGAAGCCGAGGGCATCATCCCCGTGGTTCGCTTCAAGACACCACTGGAGGGGCAAACCTCCTTCCACGACCTGATCCGTGGTGAGGTGGTATTTGAAAACAGCACCCTGGATGATTTTGTGCTTCTGAAGTCGGACGGCTACCCCACCTATCACCTGGCAAATATTGTCGATGACCATCTTATGAATATCTCTCACGTCCTCAGAGCCGATGAGTGGCTCTCGAGCACCCCCCGTCACATCCTGCTCTATAACGCCCTCGGCTACGAGCCGCCCAAATTTGCCCACCTTCCCATGATCCTGGGAACCGATCGCGCCAAACTCTCCAAGCGCCACGGGGCAGTTTCAATAACCGAATACCGCAACCAGGGCTATCTCCCCGAGACAATGGTGAACTACCTTGCCCTCCTTGGCTGGTCGCTGGACGATAGAACCGAGCTTATGAGCCGAGAGGAATTGGTGAGGAACTTCTCCCTTGAGCGGATTAGCAAGACCGGAGCCATCTTCAGCCTGGAGAAGCTCACCTGGATGAACAGGGTTTATATTCGGCAGCTAAGTCAAGACGAGTTATTAAAGAGGGTGCTGCCATTTTTGGAGCGTGGCCTTTCGCCGGAGGTTAAGCGCCCCATTTCACCGGATTACGTGCGGCAGATCCTGCCCCTCATTCAAGAAAGGATGGGGACCCTCGCCGAGGCTGTAGAGCTCGCCGAGTTCTTCTTCATGGACAACCTTACCTACGATGTTGCCCTGCTCCTGGGTAAAGGGATGAGCAAGGAGACAGCAATAACCGCCCTGGGGGCAGCCCGGGAAAGGCTGGAGGGGCTTGATGGATTTGACACCATCTCTCTGGAAGAGACTCTCCGCCCCCTTGCATTAGAACTGGGGCTGAAGACGGGTGAGTTCTTCGGTCTCTTGAGGGTGGCGACCACCGGGCGAACCGCTGCCCCGCCCCTTTTTCAAACGATGGCAGTCTTGGGAAGGGAGAGGTGCCTCAAGCGGATAGGGGCCGCAATAGAGAAACTAGTCAATGCCTGAGATTTGCCAAAAGGGCAGCTTTTTGCTAGAATATCTTTCGCGCTGGGGAATAGTCTAGTGGTAGGACGGCTGACTCTGGATCAGCAAGGCTAGGTTCGAATCCTAGTTCCCCAGCCATTTTGCATAAAAGCAAGGACTGGACTATTTCGCCATCACGCTCAATCAGTGGCATCGGCAGAGTGTGGTTCACTATAATTTCTGAATTTGAAACATCAATCCCCTTAACAAACGACTTGAGGAAAGCCTTTTGCTCCAATATCGAGGCCGAGCCAAGGAGAGCCCTCAAGTCATCTCCTCATCACTCATGCCCAGGAACTATCCAAAGACATATTGATCGTGCTCACCAAACAATGGCGGTAAATCTTGGCGCGGGTGTCAGAAAACCTCCAAGGGGTCTCGAGCCTGAGGCAAGAGACTCGAAGAATATCCGCAATGCGACGTTCGAGCAGAAGGTAAGGGTCATTGACATCCTCAATGTCAAGGTATATCCGTCCGAGAACTTAGATCAGGGCAGTAAATTTCGCTGGAGGACGAAGGGAGGCAGTCTTCGTGTTATAACACCAGCATCGCGTCGCCAAAGCTGTAGAAGCGGTAGCCAAGCTTTACTGCCTCCTCATAGGCTCGAAGGATAAATTCTTTACCGGCAAAGGCACAAACAAGCATAAGCGGTGTCGAGCGAGGCAGATGGAAGTTTGTAATCAACCCATCGGCGATGCAGAAACGATGGCCAGGCAGGATGAGAAGACCTGTCCACCCCCTCAGCGGGGTCAGAAGCTCGTGCTTCCCAGCCCTTTGCGCTGCCAGCGCAGCATCCTCTAAGACCCTTACTACGGTGGTGCCCACACAGATAACACGCCTGCCTTCCCTCTTTACTTTTCGGAGAGCACTGGCAACCTCCTCGCTCAACTCGCAGTATTCCCTATGCATAGGATGCTTACTAGGATCCTCAACCTGAACCGGACGGAAGGAGTCCAGCCCAACGTGAAGAGTGACAAAGGCAAAATGGACACCCTTCTTCTGAATACACTCCAGTAACTGGGGGGTAAAGTGGAGCCCAGCCGTGGGCGCTGCCACACTGCCCTTCACCTTGGCATAAACCGTCTGATAGCGCTCTGGATCCGAGAGGGGAGTATGAATATAAGGGGGTAGGGGCACCTTCCCGAACTTCTCCAGCACATGCTCATCTGAAAAGCGGATGGCTCTGATCCCACCTTCCCTCTTTTCCAAAACCTCCCCCCAAACACCGGTTTGAGAGGAGGTTTCCCCTTCAGATGCTATCTCGAACCTCGTCCCGACAGCGAACCTTCTTCCCGGCCTGACAAGCGCCTCCCAGACACCGAGACCCAGCGGGCGCAGGAGTAAGAGTTCCACTCTACCCCCGCCATCCCGCTTACGCCCGAATAGTCGCGCCGGAATGACGCGACTATCGTTGAACACCAAAATATCACCCGGACGAAGATACTCAGCGATCTCAAAAAAGTGGCGGTGCTCTATCGACCCGCTCTTTCTGGAGAGGACCATCAAGCGGGAATGATCCCGAGGCTCGATGGGGGTTTGAGCGATGAGTTCAGAAGGAAGAAGGTAATCAAAATCGCTGGTTTTCATGGTTTATGCTTTTCTAAGTATTTCATGACCTTGGCAAAATTATAGCTCGGTTTTTTTCCCATTTCCACAGCCCCCCTTAAAAAGGAAAGGGGCGGTGCCGGAGGCGCCGCCCCCCCCAATTTGCGAGCGCAGCTCTAGAACAATCCCTTTATCTTCCCGGTCTCCACATCCACGTCCACATCCACAAAGGCCGGTCTTGAGGGAAGCCCAGGCATGGTTGACATAGCACCACAGATAGGATAGAAGAACCCGGCCCCCACTGAAGCCCGGATGTCCCTGATGGGCATCCTGTAGTTACGAGGCACCCCCAACCAGTTGGGGTCATGAGAAAGGGAAAGGTGGGTTTTCGCCATATTGACTGTCATCCACCCGAAGCCAAAGTCGCTGAAGAGCTTTATCTTCCGTGATACCTCCGGCGTAGGGTCTATATCGTCGGCTAGATGCACCTTTCTTGCTACTGTCCTAATCTTCTCTTCAATTGGCATATCATCAGGGAAGGTAAACTTCATCTCTGAGGGGGTTTGTAGAGCCTTAAGCACAGCGTCAGCAAGCTCCATTGCACCCTCCCCTCCCCTCGCCCAAGCTTCGGAAACGGCCACGCCATCGGCACCAAACTCCAGAGCTTTTTGCTTCACCAACTCAATCTCTTTGTCAGTATCGCTAGTGAACCGGTTTATAGCTACAATAGCTTTAACGCCATGGTCTTTTGCAATCTCAATGTTGCGCTTCAGATTGTCACAGCCCCTCTCCAGAGCGGGGAGGTTCTCTGTCTCCGCTGCCTGTTTTACCCTCGAATAAGCCATTCCGGGGCGGAGATGGAAGGCACCGCCGTGTTGCTTCAAGGCCCGAATGGAGGCTACAATAACTGCTGCATCGAGCTTTACCCCGCCCTGGCGGCAGCCAACATCAATAAGCTTAACAAACCCACAGTCAGCACCGAATCCGCTCTCGGTGACCACAATGTCAGCGAGCTTCAGGGCAACCATGTTAGCCAGGTTGGAATTGTTACCGTGGGCTACATTGGCGAAGGGGAAGCCATGACAGATCATCGGATGCCCCTCGGTGGATTGAACTAGGTTTGGCCTTATGAAGTCCTTAAGAAGAGCGGTCATTGCCCCGGCAACCTGCAGGTCTTCAGCAGTGACCGGCTTATTGTCATAAGTATAACCCACAACAACCCTTCTGAACCTCTCCCGAAGGTCCTTGAGCCCGGTGGTGAGGGCGAAGATAGCAGCCGTCTCTGTAGCTACCGTGATGTCGAAACTGGTGCGCCGTGGATAGCCGCCAACTGTCTTCCCCCCAAGCCCAACCACCACCTCCCGCACGGCTCGAGAATTGATGTCCTGACAATAGGTCCAGGTGACATTCTCCGGGTCAATGCCGAGCTTATTTCCGTGAAAGATGTGAGCATCTATTGCAGCGGCGCAAAGGTTATGAGCTGCCTCACACATAGTAATGTCGCCACCAAGAAAAATGTTTATATCCTCCATAGGGAGGGCTTGGGAATACCCACCACCGGTGGCTCCACCCTTTATGCCGAAAAGAGGCCCTTTAGAGGGCTGGCGGAAGGTATTTATCACTCTTTTCCCCTTCAGGGCTAGAGCCTGACCCAGGCCAAAGGCAGTCACCGTCTTCCCCTCACCGAGGGGAGTAGGGGTGATTGCGGTTACGGTGATGAACTTGCCATTGGGACGATCCTTAAGCCTCTCCAGGACCTTAGCATACTCAATCTTAGCTTTATACCACCCGATAGGTTCATACTCCCCTTCCAATAACCCCGCCTTCTTGGCTACTTCTGATATAGGAAGAAGCTCCGCCTCCTGAGCAATCTCGATATCCGATGGCACTGGATATCTTTTCTTTACCGGCATGGCAACCCTCTCCTTTCTTTTTTATTTTTGGCTCAGGCCGACTGCATCTCAGCAGCCCTTACCGTATTTACCATAAGCATAGTAACCGTCATCGGCCCCACCCCACCCGGCACCGGCGTTATCGCCTTCGCTTTCTCCTTGATAGCATCGAAATCGGTATCACCCACCAGCCGGAAGCCACTCTTTTTGGTAGCATCTGGAATCCGGTTCACCCCAACATCGATGACCACTGCCCCCTCCTTAACCATATCCGCCGTTATTGCCTTAGCACTTCCCATAGCAGCCACCAGAATATCTGCCTGCCTGGTTATCGCTGCCAGGTTCTTGGTTCCCGTGTGACATACCGTTACCGTCGCATTGGCGCCCTTCTTCTTTTGTACCAGGATTGCCATGAGGGGCTTGCCAACAATATTGCTTCTGCCGCAGATAACGACATGCTTCCCCTCAGGGCTGTTTCCACTTCTGACCAGGAGCTGTTGAATCCCGTGGGGGGTGCAGGGCATGAAATAAGGCTCCCCAATGAGCAGCCTACCCACATTCACCGGATGGAAGCCATCGACATCCTTCCTCGGGTCGATAGTATTCAGGATCTTATCGGTATCGATCTGCTTGGGGAGCGGAAGCTGAACCAAGATGCCATGGAACTTGGGATCTTTATTAAGCTCCTCAACCTTAGCCAGAACCTCCTCCTCTTTGGCATCCTCAGGGAATACTATTGTCTCCGAGTAGATACCAAGCTCCTCGCTCGCCTTGCTCTTCCCCGAGACATAGGATACCGAAGCTGGATCCTCACCAACCCTGACCATAGCCAGCCCCGGTGTTATCCCCCTCTTTTTAAGTTCCTCAACCTTCGCCTTGAGCTCCTCGCGTATCTCAGCCGCTATCTCGGTGCCGCTGATTATTTGTGCCGTCATACTTTTCACCTCCAGCCTGGCAAAAAAAATTCTATTTTACCCCGCTCCCAATCTCCTTCCTCGTCGGAAAGATGCCACAGGTCTCAGCCTCGTCACAATAGCCCAGTTGATAACACTTAGGTTTAAGCTCCCTCCCTATCAGGGGAGCCACCCTTTCCACCTCCTCTTTGACCTTATTGAATAGCTGGACGATCTCCCATTGCGCCCTTAGGCACAGCCTCAGGGAGCAGACATGGATAAGCTCGCGAGCATTCATGGTCATGACTAACCTAGTCTCAACTGCGCTGGGAAGAATATATCGAGCGTCCTCGGCAGGGATACCCGCCTCAAGCATCTGAAGGTAGAGCTCATGAGCAGCGCGAACCCTCTCCCGGTATCTGGCCTCCAGCTCCGGCCTCTGGGAGATAGTAGGTGGGGTAATGTAGTTTAGCTCCTTTAAAGAAACATAACGCTGGCTCTGCTGGGTATAGCTGGCTAGACGATGGCGCACCAATTGGTGGCTGGTGACCCGTGAGATGCCCTCGAGGGCGAAGGTAAAGCTAACATGCTCAAAGGGAGAGAGATGACCTGAGGAGACTAGCTGCCTGAGGAGGTGATCCACCCTTTCCGGGGTTAGCTTTTCCATGAGCTCCAAGGTGCTTATAGAGGAAGTAGATAGTCGGGCTGCTGCAGCAATTGTAAGTTCAGGATTTGGGGTATAACCGACCAGAGCTACCCGCACATCTCCTCCTAAGCAATGCCCACTCGCTGGTGATTATACCACACAAAATGAAGAGGGGCAATGGTTTTGTGATTTTTTTCCCATGCCTCCACTCAAGCTAGACTTTTGAGCAACAAAGCAGTATGATAAGCAGAGAACAACAATGCACGAATGGACTTTTGCCCAAAACATACTCCAGACAGCGCTTGGTGAAGCCGAGAGGCATACTGCTAAGCGTATTAACCTGCTTCGGGTAAAGTTGGCCGAGGCAGAGCATATCGAACCCTCCTCACTGAGATTCTGCTTTGAGGCACTGAGCAAAGGGACCATTGCTGAAGGGGCAAACCTTGAGGTCGAGATAGTCAACGGACGTGAATCATTCCTTGAGACTATTGAGCTAGAACAAGACCCCGACTGCTGACCGAAGTTTGAGAGGGCCACAAAAATTTCAGGATATGATATACTATTGCTACCCCATGCACTGTGTTGGTTTGGATATTATAGAGATAGGACGAATAGAAAGGGTCGTTGCCCGGTGGGGGGAGAGCTTCCTCCATCGAGTCTATACTGAGGCAGAGCTTGAGCTTTGCCGGAATCGTGCCCCTCAACTGGCAGTTCGGTTTGCAGCAAAGGAAGCAGTTATGAAGGCGTTGGGAACAGGCACTAAAGGGGTGGGCTGGAGGGATATTGAGGTTATTTCAGACCGAAACGGTAAGCCGGTTGTTGTCCTCCATGGTGGGGCGAAGCGCCGGGCCGAAGAAATAGGATTAAATGGATTGGACATCAGTCTTTCCCACTCAAGGGAGTACGCCATAGCATCAGTAGTGGGGGAAATGCTTTGAAAATCGTCACCGCAGACCAGATGCGAGAGATCGAGCGCCGCTGTGCCCTGGTCGGTTTGCCTTCACAGGTGCTTATGGAGAATGCCGGGCTCGCCGTTGCCAAAGAGGTAAGGCGACTCCTTGGCAGCACCGAGGGTCGACGCATCCTGGTTTTAATAGGGCCGGGCAATAATGGCGGCGATGGCCTGGTAGCTGCCCGCCACCTCCATGACTGGGGGGCAAAGGTAAGTCTCTATCACCTAAGCCAGAGGGACGAAAGCGACCCAAACTACAGGTCAGTGCTGGAGAGGGATATTGCCTCCTTCCAAGCCACCGTGGACGAAGGTCTGGTCGCCCTCGAAGGTCTTATCTCCTCCTCTGAGGTTATTATCGATGCAATATTTGGCACAGGAAAGGCGCGCCCCATTGGCGGTGTTTTTAAGCAAGTGCTGGAAAGGGTAAAGGTGGCAAAGGCAGCGCGTCCCAAGCTCACCATTGTTGCCCTTGACCTTCCTTCGGGGCTTAACCCTGACAATGGAGAAGTAGACCCTTCCTGCCTGTCCGCCGACTTCACTATCACGCTCGGTTATCCCAAGCTGGGGCTATTTACCCTTCCAGGCGGAGAGAAGGCTGGCGAGACCATCATTGTTGACATCGGCATACCTCCGAGCCTCGGCGAAGACCTCCCCACTGAGCTCATCACCGCTGATTGGGTGAGATCGATACTTCCAAGAAGGCCGCTGAGCGCCCATAAGGGGACATTTGGAAGGGTCCTTATCGCTGCCGGGTCGATCAACTATATCGGCGCTGCCTATCTTGCCTGCTCGGGTGCAATTCGTGTTGGGGCGGGGCTGGTGACCCTGGCCACCGCCCGCAGCCTTCAGCCTATCCTGGCAGCAAAGCTAACCGAGGTGACCTATGCCCCCCTACCGGAATTTGAGCCAGGGATTATCCACCAAGAGGCATCCAAGCTCCTGCGCGACCTACTCCCTGACTACGATGTGCTCCTCTTAGGGTGCGGGGTGGGGCAAAGCCCATCGGCAATGGAGTTCATCAGGGACTCCATCCTATTACTACCCGCCGGACCTTCCCTTGTCATTGACGCCGATGCCCTGAACACATTGGCCAAAACCCCACGGTGGTGGGAGAGGCTCGCACCAGAGGCAGTGCTCACCCCTCACCCTGGGGAGATGTCGAGGCTCGTCGGGATGTCTGTGGATGATATCCAGTGTGATCGTTTAGGGGTGGCAAGAGAGGCAGCAGTCCGATGGCAGAAGACCGTCGCCCTCAAAGGTGCCTACACCGTCGTGGCAGCACCTGATGGTCGGGCAAGGATTAGCCCGGTAGCAAACCCGGGCCTCGCTTCGGCAGGGACCGGCGATGTGCTCGCCGGGGCAATCGCCGGCCTCATGGCGCAGGGGCTTGAACCATTTGATGCTGCCGCCTGCGGGGTTTACCTCCACGGTGAAGCAGGCAGAATTGTAAGAGCAGAGCTGGGGGATACCGGCATGATTGCCAGTGACCTCCTTCCCGCTCTACCACTGGCTATAAAGAGGATAAAAGAAGGCTATCGGGAGATGCTATATGCTTTTGGTCATTGACATTGGCAATACTAACATCTGCCTCGGTATTTTTGATGGCGAAAAGTTACGGGCGACCTGGCGCCTGGCTACCGATGTCCGCAAGACAACAGACGAGTATGCTGTCACCCTGTTCAGCCTCCTGTCCCGCGAACAACTAGAAGCATCAGCTATCAGGAAAGCGGCGATCTCCAGCGTGGTGCCGCCGCTGACCGGCGTTTTTGAGGAGCTATGCCGGCGCTACTTTGGGGCTTCTCCCCTGGTCGTTGGTGCCGGAATCAGAACCGGCGTGCGCATTTGCGTCGACAACCCACGCGAGGTTGGTGCCGACCGTGTTGTCAATGCCGCTGCCGCTCATCGGCTTTACAAGGGCCCGCTCATCGTCATCGATCTGGGAACAGCCACCACCTTTGATGCAGTATCTGAAGAGGGGGACTACCTTGGGGGAGCCATAGCTCCAGGCATCGGCATTGCAGCTGATGCCCTCTTTCAACGCACGGCGAAGCTGCCGCGTATTGAGCTAGTCCCCCCCAAGAGTGCCATTGGTAGAAATACCATCCACGCCATGCAATCAGGGGTCATCTTCGGTTATATCGGGCTTATCGAAGGCCTCGTCGAACGCATCCGTAAGGAGCTTGACCCGCAAGCCAAGGTGATCGTCACCGGCGGCCTTGCTGATCTCATCGCCAAGGAGACACCCGTAATAGACCTAGTAGACCCAGATCTCACTCTGAAAGGACTGCGGATAATCTATGACATGAATAGACCCTAGCAAATTTGGAGGAGGGGATAATGCTTAAAGATAAGAGAGTGGTCCTGGGGGTAACCGGCAGTATAGCTGCCTACAAGGCAGTGGACATTGCTAGCAAACTGACCCAGGCCGGGGCAATCGTTGATGTGGTGATGACAAAGGCGGCTATGGAGTTTGTGACCCCGCTCACCTTCCGAAGCATCACCCATAGACCTGTGGTAACCGAAATGTTCGACACCACCTCTGAGTTCAGCATCGAGCATGTGGCACTGGCGGAACAGGCTCAGCTCGTGGTCATAGCCCCTGCCAGCGCAAATACCATTGCCAAGCTGGCAACAGGCACCGCCGATGACATGCTCAGCTTGACCGTGCTCGCCACCAAGGCACCCGTAATCCTGGCACCGGCGATGGATGTGAACATGTACCAAAATCCAATCACTCAGGAGAACATAAATAAGCTGAAAGAGCGTGGATTTACTATCGTTGGGCCTGCCTATGGCCGTCTAGCCTCGGGGAAAGAAGGCGTGGGGCGGCTTGCTGATTTAGACGAGATCCTGGGGACTATCCGCCTGATATTAGGGAGAGGGGGTGATCTGGCCGGAAAGCGCATCGTGGTGAGCGCTGGCCCAACACAGGAGCCAATCGATCCCATTCGCCACATTAGCAATCGCTCCTCGGGGAAGATGGGATATGCGATAGCCGAGGCAGCCCGAGATCGGGGGGCATCTGTGGTGCTGGTGAGTGGTCCTGTGGCGCTCCCTGCTCCGGTTGGGGTAAAGATGGTCAATGTGAGAACGGCACTTCAGATGCGCGACGCCGTTTTAGATGCCACCCGCAATGCCGATGTCCTCATAATGACTGCCGCTGTGGGTGACTTCCGCCCGGCAGTTACCCTGGATGAGAAAATAAAGAAGACAAAGCAAGAGACGCTATCCATCGAGCTGGTGAGAAATCCGGATATCCTCAGCCAGGTGAAAGGAGAGCGCCTGATAAAGGTTGGGTTTGCCGCGGAGACCACGGAGAGGTTCCTAGAACACGGCAAGGAGGAGCTGGAAAAGAAGGGGCTCGACCTCGTCGCTGCCAACGATATCACCGCTCCTGATAGCGGCTTTGCTGTCGATACTAACAGGGTTGTTCTATTTCATCGCTCCGGCGAGGTCGAGCCCCTTCCCCTCATGCTTAAGACAGAGGTAGCCCACAAGATTCTTGACCGGGTGGTGGAATTGCTCGCCAAGAGGTAACGGTGATTATGGCACAGGCCCAGGAAATGCCAAAAGCCTACGACCCCAAGAAGGTGGAGGAAAGGCTTTATCAGTTCTGGATGGAGAGGGGGTATTTCACCCCAAAGATAGACCCCAAAAAGAAGCCATTTGTCATTATCATGCCCCCACCCAACGTCACTGGAGAGCTCCACCTGGGGCATGCCCTCACCGCCACCATTGAGGACATAATGATCCGCTGGCATCGCATGAAGGGCGACCCAACCCTCTGGCTCCCCGGAATTGACCATGCCGGCATTGCCGCACAGGTCATGGTGGAACGGCAACTTGCTCAGGAGGGGTTAACCCGGCACGATCTGGGGCGAGAGAGGTTCCTAGAACGGATGTGGCAATGGGTGGAAAAATACAGGCGAATCATGACCGAGCAACATAAAAGGCTTGGTGCCTCCTGCGACTGGACCCGAGAGCGCTTCACCCTGGATGAGGGGCCCTCCAGAGCCGTACGCACCACCTTCGTTCGCCTCTACGAGAAGGGTCTTATCTATCGAGGAGAACGCATCATCAACTGGTGCCCCCGCTGCACCAGTGCGCTTTCAGACCTTGAGGTAGAACATAAGGAGATGCCCAGCTATCTCTACTATATTCGCTACCCACTTGCCAACGAAGGGGGATTCATAACCGTAGCTACCACTCGCCCGGAGACCATCCTTGGGGATACTGCGGTGGCGGTCAACCCGGACGACCCGAGATTTAGGGGACTTGCAGGTAAAAGGGCAATCCTCCCCGTGATAAACCGCGAGATACCCATCATCGCCGATAGCGCTGTTGACCCCGCCTTCGGAACCGGGGCAGTGAAGGTTACCCCCGCCCACGACCCGGTGGACTTTGAAATAGCCGAGCGGCACCGTCTGCCATTGGTAAACATAATGAACCAGGACGCAAGCATGAATGAGAATGCCGGCCCCTACCGTGGGCTCGATCGCTTTGCCTGCCGCGAAGCGATCCTCGCCGACCTTAAAAGAGAGGGGCTTCTGGTAAAGATTGAGCCTTACTCGCATTCAGTGGGTCACTGTTGCCGCTGCAACACCATGATCGAGCCCATGGTTAGCAAGCAATGGTTTGTCAAGATAGCACCTTTAGCGGCGCGCGCAATCGATGCCGTAGTCGATGGGAAGATCACCATCATCCCTGAGCGCTTCACCAAAGTCTATCTGAACTGGCTGGAGAACATCCGTGACTGGTGCATCAGTCGCCAGCTCTGGTGGGGGCACCGAATACCGGTGTGGTATTGTAATAACTGCAATGGGCTCACGGTGAGCGTTGATGAACCTGCATCCTGTGTCCAGTGCGGATCGCCGGATATTTTTCAAGACCCCGATGTCCTGGACACCTGGTTCAGCTCAGCACTTTGGCCCCACTCCTCCCTGGGCTGGCCAAAGAGAACCGAAGACCTAGATTACTTCTACCCCACAACAGTGATGGAGACAGGCTATGAGATCCTCTTCTTCTGGGTGGCGCGGATGGTGATGATGGGGCTGGAGAACACCGGCGAGGTCCCCTTCCGCACTGTATATCTCCACGGGCTGATCAGGGATGAGAAGGGGGAGAAGATGAGCAAGGTCAAGGGCAATGCCGTCAACCCACTGGAGGCGATAGATAAATATGGCACCGATGCCCTGCGCTTTGCCCTATCCACAGGCACCTCCCCAGGGAATGACCTAAAGCTGGGGGAGCAAAAGCTTGAGGCGAGCCGAAACTTTGCCAATAAGCTGTGGAACGCTGCTAGATTTGTCATCAGAAGCATAGAGGGACAGAGGGAGGCTGTCGGGAGCCCTCGGGGTGAACTACCCGTTGAGGATCGCTGGATATTGAGTCGCCTAAATC
>DAOTXZ010000017.1:0-37356 GCA_034435115.1 Dehalococcoidia bacterium
GTTTGGGACGGCGAGGACTATTTCTACCCCCCCAAACCTGAGGTCGCAAAGCTCCTCAACATCCGCTTTGGTCTCCTTGATCCAATCATGCCCGGTAATACCGATATCATGGAACCCCTCCTCGACATAGATTGGAACCTCTTGTGCCCTAAGCACCTTGAGCGATATTTCGCTATCATCGACCGAAGGTCTATAGCCGCGGGCATCCGGGTCGTAGCCTCTTATTTGATATGCCCCCTCTCGAAGAACTCCTAAGGTGTCAGCTTGAAGATGTCCCAATGGGAGGGCGAAATTCAACCTTCTCTCTCGACTTTCCATGTAATAGCTTCCTCCTGCCTCTTGAGAAATGCTGCCTTATTCTACACCAATTCGCTACGCCATTCAACATGTGGCCTTATTTGCAAAAGTGGCATAGTCTAATTATAATGCTACGGGATTATCCTATGCGCAGAGTGATATTTCTTCTCTTAGTGTTGCTGATGGCTAGCGTCCTTCTGGCACAGGGGGCGGGCGCTGCCGGCTCTGATGTCTATGTTCTCACGGTTGATGGGACGATCAACCCCCCTGTTGCTGGCTACATAGACCGTGGCATCACGCTTGCCGAGGATCGTGGAGCGAGTGTCTTGATAGTTGAGCTTAGCACCCCCGGCGGGCTACTCTCCTCAACGCAGGACATCGTGGAGCGAATCTTGGAGGCTAGGGTCCCAGTAGTGGTATATGTGAACCGCTGGGCTGGCTCCGCCGGGGCCTTCATCACCATTGCTGCTCACGTGGCTTCGATGGCGCCAGCGAGTCGCATCGGTGCCTCGACCCCGGTGAGCCTTGAGGGTGAGATGACTGAGGAGATGCAGCGCAAGATAACGGAAGATACCGCCGCTTGGATGAGGAGTGTTGCCGAGGCACGCGGTCGCAATGTTGAGGCGGCGGAGGCGACGGTTCGTGAGGCTGCCTCCTATACCGATGTCCAGGCGCTTGAACTCAATCTTATCGACCTGCGTGCTGATAGCCTCAGCTCCCTCATTTCTCAGCTTGATGGAATGGAAGTCACCCTCGATAACGGTGAGAGGGTGATCATCGATATTCAAGACCCGACTCCAGTTTACATAAATATGAATGCGATGGAGCATCTTCTCTCAACGATTGCCGATCCCAACATCGCCTATATCCTATTCACCATAGGTATGCTCGGTCTCATCATAGAGCTATCCAACCCGGGCTCGATCTTCCCAGGGGTGGTGGGCGCCATCTCGATGCTTCTTGCCCTCTATTCCCTGGGCACCCTTGATGCCTATTGGGGTGGAGTGCTGCTCCTGGTCCTGGCGTTTGTTTTCTTTATTGCCGAGCTACTCGTTACCAGCCACGGATTGTTAACTCTGGGAGGTGTTGCTTCGCTTGTCATGGGCTCACTTATTCTTTTTAGCGGTAATCCCCTACTGCCTCCGATAAACAAGGGCCTTATAGTTGGGATGGTATCGGTGGTTACCATCTGCATTGTCCTGGTTATCTGGGCGGTAGTTCGTGCCCATCGCCGGAGGGCAACCACCGGATACGAGGGGCTTTTGGGAAGAGTGGCAGTGGCGCAGACACCGCTTGACCCTGAGGGGATGGTCTTCATTGAAGGGGAAAGATGGAAGGCAATAGCCGAGGGCGGTAAAGTCGAACCTGGAGAGGAGGTGATAATTACCAAGGTTGAGGGATTGAAAGTCTGGGTAACCAAGTCTAAATAGGAGGTGAAAAATTGAATTGGATCGTCTGGGCTTTAGTGGCAGTAGCGGTGATCATAGTCCTCTCGGCGGCGATCAAGATCGTGCAAGAGTATGAGCGTGGGGTGATCTTCCGATTGGGGAGGCTGGTGGGGGCGAGGGGTCCCGGTCTTTTCTTTATCATCCCCTTTGTTGAGCGGATGAGGAAGGTCGATCTCCGTGTGGTCACCATGGATGTGCCGGCGCAGGAGGCGATAACCAGAGACAATGTGACGGTGAAGGTGAATGCGGTGGTCTATTTCAGGGTGATGAACCCTGAGGACTCTGTGGTCAAGGTTTTCGATCATGTGAGGGCAACCTCCCTGATCTCTCAGACCACCCTTAGAAGTGTCCTCGGTCAATCACAGCTCGACGAACTGCTCGCCGAGCGGGATAGGCTTAACCAAAAGCTTCAACAGATTATCGACGAGCAGACCGAGCCGTGGGGGGTTAAGGTGAGTGTGGTTGAGATCAAGGATGTGGAGCTTCCTCAGACGATGCAGCGAGCTATGGCGGCTCAGGCTGAGGCGGAGAGGGAGAGGAGAGCGAAGATTGTACATGCCGAGGGTGAATATCAAGCAGCAGAAAGGCTTGCCCAGGCGGCGGCTGTGATTGCTACCCAGCCGGCGGCTCTGCAGCTCCGCTATCTCCAAACCCTAACCACCATAGCCACTGAGAGGACTAACACGGTGATATTCCCCCTGCCTCTGGACATCTTAAACGCCTTTATGGCGAGTAGAAGAGTTCCCGGGGGCGAGGGGACTAACTAAGAAAACAGTTTTCTGGGCGGGGCACCAAAGGTGCCCCGCCCATCTCGCCTAAGTATGGGCTAGCACACCACCATCGGCGAAGAAGGCCTGTCCTGTGATGTAGTCACAGGCGTCTGAGGCCAAGAAGACCAGCAATGCCCCTAAATCTGCTGGGCGACCGAGGCGCCGCACCGGTATATAGCGCACCAGGGGATCCTTCAGTTGTTCCTCCTCGCTGATAGTCTCCTCAGAGAGCCAGCCATGTCCCAGGGCATTAACCCTGATATTGTCTCGTGCCCACTCTTGGGCTAGAGCCCTGGTGAGCTGAATTACGCCGCCCTTGGCGGCGCAGTAAGCAGCACTATTGGATAAACCCCTCATCGCAAGGCCGGAGATAACGTTTATAATCCTCCCCCTCTTCTGTGCTACCATATGCTTGCCCACCGTCTGAGAGCAGAGGAAAACCGTGGTCAGGTTGGTATTTATCACCCGGTGCCATTCCCCTTCG
The DNA here is from genome assembly GCA_034435115.1 of Dehalococcoidia bacterium. GTDB lineage: Bacteria > Chloroflexota > Dehalococcoidia > E44-bin15 > DAOWNJ01 > DAOTXZ01. The sequence continues at coordinate 3,000 of DAOTXZ010000017.1, forward strand.
GTTACCTCCAGGAAGGGTTTGGCAAACTCAAGGTCTGGGCTATTTACCAGGATGTCGATCTTGCCGAACTGCGAGATTGCCATCTCAACCATCTTTTCGATGTCGGAGGATTTGGAGATATCAGTGGGGATGGCGATGGCCCTCCGACCCATCTGGCGCACCTCTTTGGCTGTCTCCTCGATTGCCTTTTTACTCGAGGCAGCGAGGACGATATCGGCACCTGCCTCCGCCAGCGCAAGAGCCAGGTGCTTTCCCCAACCTTTGCCGTTTCCAGTTATTATGGCCACCTTGCCCTCTAGGTTAAATTCGCTGAGAACCATGGTAAACTGTCCTTTCTTGGTTATTTATCCAAAGGGATGACAGGGGCGTACCCGGTAGTGGCATATCCGCCGGCCAGCCCTCCGCCATCCGCAATAAAGATTTGACCGGTTACATAGTCTGCGGCGTCAGAGGCGAGATAAACAGCCAGGGGGCCCATCTCCCTTGGCTCACCAACCCGCCCCACCGGGATGAAACGACCCCTGGACTCGATGTACTGTCTCACCTCGGGGATATCCATGGGTGCAGTGGCGAAGAAACCGGGCACAATGCAGTTCACCCGGATGCCATCCCTTGCCCAGGTTAGCGCCAGTGACTTGGTGAGCAGAATCACCCCCGCCTTGGCAGCAGCATACATAAAGACGTCCCGGTCACCCCTTAGCCCGTAACCGGATGCGATATTGATCACCCTTCCGCTCTTTCGCTCCACCATGTGCCTGCTCACCGCCCGGCAGCAATAGAATGTCCCGGTCAGATTGGTGTCTATTCCGCGGCGCCACTCTTCGTCGGTTATATCCCAGATCGGTTTTCTCTGGTCTCCCCCGCCTGCGTTATTGATCAGTATATCCACCTTGCCAAACTCGGAGATAGCCTTTTCCACCATCGCATTCACCTGCCGGGAATTGGTGACATCAGTGGGGATAGCGATTGCCCTTCTCCCCATCGCCCTCACCTCAGATGCCGTCCCCTCAATGGGTTCAACCCTCCGGGCGGCAACTACAATGTCAGCACCAGCCCTTGCCATCGCATGGCACATAGCCTTCCCCAGACCGGTGCCGCCACCGGTAACGATGGCAACCTTACCCTCTAGGCTTAAACTTTCTAAAACCATCTCCCACCTCCAATTAGTTATGTGCGCAGCATTACATCCCCGGCTATGATCTCAACAAGGCTCTCATCGGGGCGCCGTAGCCAGAGATGTCCCTCACTGTCAACGGACTCGGCGTACCCCTCAAGCTCCTCATCCTCATCGCCCATCTTCACCCGCACCTGCCTCCCCAGTGTCTCTAGACGGCGCAGCCACTTCTTGTGGATATCCTCCCCGTGAAGCAGTGCCTTATAGAGCTGCTCAAATTCCAAAAGCAGAGCTCTCAATACCTCCAGGCGAGAGACCTCTTCCCTGAGCACGACGCGGAGGCTGGTAGCAGTGTCCTTGATTTCGGGGATGGTTGATGGGTCGAGGGTGATGTTCACCCCGATTCCGACGACAGCGGAGTTAACCACCTCATCCTGGATATCGCCCTCAATAAGCATACCACTTACCTTCTTTCCTTCGATGATAATGTCATTGGGCCACTTAATTGTGGGCTTTATTCCAGTTGTCTTTTCGATGGCCTGTGCCGTCGCCAGGGCGGCAACCATATTGAGGCGTGATAGCTGAGCCAGATTTGGCTTAACGATTATTGAAAGGAGTATGCTGCTTCCTGGTGGGGAAAGCCACTTTCGCCCCGCTCTTCCCCTTCCTGCTGTCTGCTCATCGGTGATAACAATAGTCCCCTCCGCTGCCCTATTGCTCACCGCCTGCTTTGCAATATCCATAGTGGAGGTAGTGACTGGCAAATAAAGAATATTCTTACCAACAAACTCCGTCCTGAGGTCACGGTAGATGGCAAGCTCGGACATCTTTTCCTCTTGCACCTGTTGTCTTTGCCTTTTTATGCGGGCGATCTGCTCTTTCTGTAATTCTGCTATTCTCTCCCTGGGCATGCCCAGGGTCTCGCCATAGACATTATAATCGTTGTTCGGGAGAGGGGCTGAATTTGGGATGTTATGCGCCTTGTCAGGCATGTCGTCTACCTCCCACGGTATGTCGCGTGACCAGCTTGGCTATAGTTTGACACTTCCTCGGCATAAAGTCAATGCTTTCTAGCGAGCCAGATTCACGGGGCATCGATTGACCTGCTCTCGTTGACAGTGGGATTCTCCTGAACTAGAATGGGCTCGATGGCGAGCCGAGCGAAGCAGCTATACGAGCTACAAGAGCTTGACCTTGAGATTGAAGCCTGGAGAGAGGCTCTGAGGCGGCTGGAGAGCGAGTTGAGGGAGAACCACGCCTTGATTGAAGCACGATCAAAGCTTGCTAGGGAAAAGACCCGCCTGGCTGAGCTTGAAAGGGAGCAGCGAACCACCGAATGGGAGATAGAGGACCTCGCGGCAAAGATCGCCTCCTTGGAGGGGAAGCTCTACGGGGGATCGATAAGGAATCCCAAGGAGTTGACAAAGCTTCAGGATGAGGTGGAGCACCTGAAGCTTAGCCTGAGGGAGAAGGAGGACAGGGCTCTCGATATTATGAGCCAGGTCGAGTCTTCCCAAGCCAAGGTCTTGGCAGCAAGCAGTGATTTGGAATATATTGAGCGGGAGTGGGGTGAAAGGCAAGCAAAGCTCCTGAGGGAACAGGGTGAAGTGAAGGAGAGGCTCATCTCCCGGGAGCAGAAGCGGCGTAGCCTAGTGGCACAGATTGACCACAAAAGCCTGGAGCTATATGAGGAGCTGAAGACAAAAAAGCAGGGAAGAGCGATAGCCAGGATAGAGCGTGGGATGTGTCAGGGGTGCCGGATCACCCTCCCCTTGAGCGAGCTGCAACGGGCTAGATCGGGCGAGGAACTGGTGCAGTGCAGCAGCTGCGAGCGGATCTTATATATGGATTAGTATGAGGGGAAAGCGCCTGATTATTTACACTGACGGTGCCGCAGAGCCCAACCCGGGTCCCGCCGGAATAGGTATCGTCATCGTCGATGAATGGGGAAGGGTGATAGCCGAGATATCAAAGGCTATCGGCAGAAAAACAAATAACCAGGCGGAGTACGAGGCGCTCATCGTTGGGCTGGAGACAGCAGCAGGACTGGATGTAGAGGATATCGAGGTGAGAGCCGATTCCCAACTTCTGGTGAGGCAGCTTACGGGGCAGTACCGGGTGAGGAAGCCGGGGCTAAAGCCACTATATGAGAAAGTCCATCAGCTTCTGGAAAAATTTCACTCTTTTAAGATAGTCCATATCCCAAGAGAAGAGAACAGGGCAGCGGATGCCTTAAGCCACAGGGCGCTCAGTGGACATTGCTGATTGACTTCCCTTGCTTCTTATGGTAAGCTAAATTTAGCCAAGTAAACTGGGTGACCGCGGGAAGACGTGTTCTTCCTGAGGAAAGTCCGAACTCCACCGGGCAGGATGCTGGGTAACTCCCAGGAGGGGTGACCCTACGGAAAGTGCCACAGAAACATACCGCCGCGATCAGTCGCGGTAAGGGTGAAATGGTGAGGTAAGAGCTCACCGCTCTGATGGAGACATCAGTGGCGGGCAAACCCCATCCGGAGCAAGACCAAATAGGGGGGAAGAGGACGCCCGGCCTCGCTATCACCCTCGGGTTGGTCGCTTGAGGTGGCGGGTAACTGTCACCCCAGATAAATGGTCACCACCCCGACAGCGTCGGGGAACAGAATTCGGCTTAGAGGTTTACTTGGCCGTGGGGAGGGAAGGGACTTTCATCCCCTCCCTCCCTTATGTTTCTGGTTCGGCCCCTTAATAGATAACCTGCTCCTCCAGGCTCTGGATCTCGTAGCTCGTGCCCAGTAGCTCGCCGAAGACATAGGAATTATGCTGCCCAGGCAGGGGAGCGGGGCGGCGAACCTTTGCCGGGTTGCCGACGTTTATCTCCTTCAGAATTTCATAGGTGAGCCCCAGCTCCTCCATCAACTTTGGCGGCTTATCCCTAACCAGTATGTCCGCCCACCAGGCAAGGGCAAGGAATATCTTCTTGCGGTGGATTTCTTGGGGTCGAGGGTTACCCTTAGCTTGTTGGTGTTGAGATGGAGGAGAGCCCGCTCCGCTGCCGGTCAGCCATAAGCTTGGTGCAGTAAGGGCCGGCTACAAAGCTGGCGTATTCTAAAACCCTTACCCCTTCAAAAGCCTTTTCTGTAATACTCGCTGCCACCAATAGTTAGAACTTATGGTGGTATTTGCTTTCATCAAAGGATGGTAAGCACTAACTGCTGATAACTGTGTGGGCTCTCACCTCTAAGTCAGCCTAGAAGGATGGGCTATTTCTTGACCCCTGAGTGCATCACTTGAAGAAGTGGGTGGCGGGTGTTAAAATTTGGAACAAATTCCCTGAGTAATCTTTAAGGAGTTGCCATTTATCTGGCGTCATGGTAAAAAGATGGAGAGCCTGTCCCGGCTGACAAATGGTGGAGGTAAAGATGGTGCGGCAGTTTGGTAGTCATGAATTTGAGTTCGACAAAATCAAGGTAGGCGAAGAGTTCGAGCCGCTGGAGTTCATCGTCACCAAGGAGATGGTTGAGAGGAACGCCTGGGCCAATGATGATTATAACCCGTGGTATATGGAGGATTCCCCATTTGGAGGGCGAATTGCCTCACCAACCTTCCTGGGAATGCAGGCACTAGAGCAGTTTTTCAGGCACTTTGCTTACCCTCCCGGTGGCGCTGTCCACGCCAAGCAGGAGTACGAGTTCATCAACCCCATTAAGGTGGGAAAGAAATACAAGATGACCGGGAGGATAGAGGACAAGTACACCAGGAAGGGGAGGGACTACGTTGTAAGTGAGCATTTGGTTGTTGACGAGGACGGGGTGGAGATCGTCCGCATGAAGGTTGTCGGAGGGACTCCGGTCGTTCCCCTCCTCAGGGATAAAGCTATCGGAGGAGCAGGATGAGCACGCTTCCTATCGATCCCACAGCATTTCGGCCGATGAGGGTCACTGCCAGCAGGGAGACGGAGGTTGGTTTTGAGCTTGAGCCTATTACAAAGAAGGTAACCCTGGATAAGATGCGCCTCTACGCCGGGTGGCCAGCGAGCAGGAATATCCACACCGATTACCAAGTGGCCCAAAGTATGGGGCTTCCCCAGCCGATTGGAACGGGCATGCAGACCGCCGAATACGTAGGGGAACTGCTCATCAAATTCTTTGGCGTTGGCTACCTCGGAGGCAAAATCTCTATCACCTTTACTGGCATGGTTTTGCCAGACGATGAGATAACCACCAGGGGGATTGTCCGGGAGAAGGTGACCGAGGGCGACGCAGTCAGGCTGATTCTTGATGTGTGGTGCGAGAATCAGCACGGGCAGAAGGTGGTTGTCGGTACCGCCAGCGGCCTTGTGCGCTAACCATCATCCGACTAAAAGGAGAAAAGGGGGCAACCAATTATGTCTTACAAGAATGTTCTTTTTGAAAGGGAGGACAGCATTGCAACAATAACCCTAAACCGACCGGAAAAATTGAACGCATTGAACTTCGAATTAATTGAAGAGGTTGTTCAGGCCTTTGAGAAATGCCATAATGACGACGAGATAAGGGCAGTTGTGCTCACCGGCGCTGGTCGGGCATTTAGCGCTGGTGACGATGTGAGTGGGATGGGGGAACGTCCGCCTGTGCCGCGGCGGCTAGGGTGGGAAAGGCTGGGGGCCTTTTTCCCTATTTGCAAAGCGGTAAAGGACATACCCAAGCCTGTAATAGCTGTCATACCCGGAATTGCCTATGGTGCTGGCTTCGAGATCTGCCTCTGGTGTGACTTCAGGATAGCCTCAGAGAGGGCAAGGTTTGCCACAGCATACATAAAGAGAGGCATATTTGCGGGCTCAATTCTTCTGCCTTGGATCGTAGGATTTAATAGAGCAAGGGAGATGGTCCTGACCGGCGAGCCGATTGACGCCCAGGAGGCGCTGCGAATAGGCATAGTTAATAAGGTGGTGCCCCATGATGAACTGCAATCTACAGCCATGGAATTTGCTAGGAAGCTAGCCAGTGGTCCGACAAAGACAATAGGATATTCCAAGACATACCTGTGGCAGACAATACTGGTGAATGAAATGACCCTCACCGACCTGGCTATGTATTGGCTAAAGCTGAGCATGGAAACAGAGGACATAGAGGAAGGGGTACAGGCCTTCTTGGAGAAGAGGGAGCCAGCATTTAGGGGTAGGTGAGAAATAGCGCTATCCCGCTGGGGGATACAGTATATTATCAAATCCACAACCGGAGGAGCCAACAATGTATAAGAAGATGCTTGTTCCCCTGGACGGCTCGGAGCTGGCTGAGACCGTCTTTGTTTATGCCAAAGAACTTGCTGGGAGGCTAGACCTAGATGTAGTTCTGCTTCATGTCTATAGTCCAGAGGAACGCCAAATGGCTCCTCTGCATCGAGCCTATGTCGAGCGGGCGGCTGAGATTGTAAGCCGCCAGTCAGAAGAGGTTCAGCGGAGAGTGGGCATTCAACCAGGAGGCAAAGCAGTAAGGGCACAAGGTGTGCTGGCTGTTGGCGACCCCACTGAGGAAATCCTTCGCTATGCTGATGAGAACGATGTCGACCTGATCCTCATGGCAACCCATGGCCGCTCCGGAATCAGACGATTAGCCTTCGGGAGCGTGGCTGACCAAGTCCTCCGCACATCAAAGATCCCTGTTTTGCTTATTCGAGCCGGGATTCCCGAGGAGATTGTTTATGACAAATGGCCAAAGAGAACCATATTGGTGCCGCTGGATGGCTCAAAGCTGGCGGAATTGGCGCTTCCCCACGCCGAGGCGCTGGCCAAACAGCGCGGTGCTGAGCTTGTAGAGGTGGTGCTGCTCATGGTCGGCGAGCCCCCCGTCGTTCCATCGGACTATCCTCCTACTGCCCCCTTGACCTGGGAGGAGCGTGTGGCGCGGGAAACAGCTAAGACCAAGCGGGTATGTGGACTGTACCTGGCTGATGTCGAGAAGCGCCTCGAGGATGCTGGGATTAGGGTGCAGTCAGTGGTGCTGGTGGGCAAGCCCGCTGACGAGATCGTTGACTATGCGAATAGAAATCCTTTTAATCTCATCGTTATGGCAACCCATGGCCGCTCTGGAGTCAGCCGGTGGGCCTATGGCAGTGTCGCCGAGAAGGTTCTGCTGGGGGTCTCCCGCCCTCTCTTACTGGTGAGACCCCGCTAATTCGATTCAGGCAAGTCTTCGCTGGGGAAGTTGCCCCATGCCTCATTTTCCCTTCAGGAGTTTCTCTATTTCTTTAACCAGTTTCTCGCTTTCCTCCTCAGATAAGCCAAGGCTGCTCTCCAGTCTCCCGATGTAGTTATCAATCTCAGGGAAGCGAAGCCTTACTTGAGCCAGCCTTTCGTTCTGGTTGGCAATCCTTTCGTCAATCTCCTGGAAATCGAGTGCCAAACCAAACCTTTTATCGAAGAACTCAAGGACTTTTCGCCGCGCCGTGTGATCCTCCGTCGCCACCAGGTAGAAAGGTATAGGCACCCACAGATTTGCCCCCGGGATATTTCTTCTCTTGGCTGTCCACAGGAGGAAAGAACTTAGTGTTGGTCTTTGCCCGGGGGGACTCTGGTAATCTGTCTCGGCGGCCAGATCATAATGGCTTAGAAGCACTTTCATCTCCAGAGAGCTGGCGACGGCGAAGAACTGCCTCGGCGTGGTATGAGGTGCCGGGGTAACCATCCCACCAACGGTGTATAGCTCTTGAATTCGACAATCGTCTTGAGCCACAACATCCAGGACCGAGTTTAGGAATTTGTACCACTCACCAACAGGCGGGTCGCTCTTGAAAGTCACCAGATCAAAATCTTCACAGGCATAAAGCTTGCTTTCGGGAAACTGCGCCACGTCATCCTCCACCTGGACCCCGTTTAGCGGGAAAAAATCCACCGGCTCAAACTCACCGAACTCCCTGCCTCCCAGCTTTCTATTCAGGTAATCGATGACCCCCGGCCCGAGACAACCCGCGTCCCGGCTCCATCCAACTATAAGGGAGGGGCTTTTTAACCGGGGCTTTCTGCTCTGCCTAAAGGGGCCTTTCTCCACCTTCCTGATCTCCCTTCCTAAAAAGTTCATCTATATGTTCCATGATCCTTCTTTTGTCCTCTTCAGTGATTGGTCCTGACTCCGTGGGCATGGTATAGGTAACGTATTTCAATTTGTCAAGCTGCTCTCTCATCCACGATGGGATTTGCCGGTATAACTCCTCAATGCTTCTATCTACCATCTCGACCGATCTATCGAGGCTGCTCAGGTCCACCCGAATCCCTACCATTTTGCACAGTACCTCCAGAACCGACCTTGAGGCCTTTGGATAAGGCCAGGGAGACCCTTGAAGATAGATCGGAATTTCACCCATAACACATATAGCCTCTAAATTCCTCTTCTTTGCTACCCCGAGCAGAAGCCCGTTTAAACCGGTGATGTTTCCCCGGCCCTCTCTTTCCTCAATATCTGACATCAGGACTGCGTTATCGTATTTTCTTACTTCATCGATCAGATGCTCTCTATTTGGCACTACCCAAACCCTCGGTCTCATGGTATGGTGGATTGGGGCTACGGCCGCCCCAGAGGTATAAATCCTCTGGCAGCCGAATCTTATGGCAACGTCCAAGACAAGATTAGCCATTTCGTATGCCTTTTTCCCCTCGGCGTACATCTGCCCTCCATAAGCGGGCTGCTCTTCCCCGACAAAAAATATTAAATCCCTTTTCCAAACCGATCCACCGCCGCTGGGGGAATGGGGTGGGTGTATAGCAGTCCGAAAATAAAACTTGCATCTCGGGAATTCCAGCGTCTGGAGGATTCCTTTTTTTATTGATATTGAGCGGGGATAGAAGAAGTCCCAGGGCTCTATTTCTCCAAATTCCTCAGCCTCCACCAGCTCTCTTAAGCTATCCACGGCGATTAACCCGATATTCCCAATCCCGGGCCAGCTAGCAATCAGGACCGGGTTTTCAAGTTTTGGTTCCTTGTAGAGTCTAATCCCCACTTCTACCCCCTATCCTATTATCTGGCGGGAAGCCACACGATTGATCTCACCCTTTTTCTTTATTATAATTAACCTTCCTCCAAGATTCTACCCCTTTGTTGGGTGCTCGGCTTAAGAATAGGCTCTCCACAGGTTTCGCTTGAACACCATATCGCCGCGTGGTATCCTAGAATCTGGCAGAGTCTCGACAGGGTGAGGGAATGTGATTACTGCTGGAGTCGATATTGGGGCTTCGACCTCTAAGGCTGTCATATTGGGGGATGGGATGATACTCTCTTATAGTATTATTGTCACCGGGGCGGAGAGCGCTGGCTCGGCTCTGAGGGCAATGGATGAAGCACTAAAGGGGCGAGACGGCCTTTGTCTGGGCGATATTGGATACATTGTAGCCACGGGATATGGCAGGGTCGTTGTTCCCTTTGCCCATGAAACGGTAACTGAGCTTTCATGTCATGCCAAAGGGGCAAGCTGGATTTTCCCCTCGGCGAGGACCATACTTGATATGGGCGGTCAGGACTGCAAAGCGATAAGGTGCGATGGGATGGGGAGGCTGAGGAATTTCGTGATGAACGACAAGTGTGCTGCCGGGACAGGCAGGTTCCTTGAAGTAATGGCAAAGGTAATGGGGCTGCCATTAGAGAAACTCGGCGAGCTCTCGCTTGAGGCAAAAGAGGAGGTGAGGATCAATAGCACCTGTGCTGTCTTCGGGAGATCTGAGGTTGCGTCTCTCATCCGGGAGGGGAGGGACAAGAGGGATATCCTCGCCGGGTTACATGAGGCAGTGGCAAGGAGGGTCTATACCCTGCTTCGCAGGGTAGGGGTAGAGCGCGATTTTGTTATCACTGGGGGCATCGCTAAGAATATTGGTGTTGTGCGCCGGATTGAGGAGAAGGTGGGACTGAAGGCTCTTTTACCGCAGGAGCCACAGATTGTGGGGGCGCTGGGGGCAGCCCTTTTTGCTAGGGAAAGGTTAAATGAGAGGGGGGTGATTGAAAGGGCTATTTATTGAGTGCGACATGGCCGATGAATGGACATGATGGGGAGTAGATATTTCTTCTATCCGGTTGACCCCTGAAAAACCCCCTGCCTCTAGGCGAGGCTCAACTATGTCATGGAAATGATTGAAGGGGCTGGGGTTAAAGGGGTGATAGTCCATAATTTGAGGGCTTGCGATTGCCACCTCTATGAATATTCTATATGAAGAGGCTTGAGGAGCGAGGTATTCTTAGAGATGGTGGGGGGCTGAATCCATGGCGGTAGCTGGGGTGGATGTAGGCTCGGCAAACGTGTGTGCTGTTATCCTGGAAGGCGATGACATCCTATCCTATAGCATACTGAGCACCGGTGAGGAAGGGGCTATCGCCTCTCGCAGGGCGGTGGAGGAGGCGGCAAGGGGGGCAGGCCTGTCCTTGGCTGAAATTCAGTATGTAGTGTCAACTGGTTGCGGGCGCAGCAGTGTTCCCTTCGCCAGTAAACAGAGCGCTGAGGTGGTGTGTCAGGCGAGGGGGGCCCATTGGCTGTTCCCCTCGGCTAGGATAGTGATCAACCTCGGCGCTGAGAGCAGCCGAGCAATAAGACTGGATGAAACGGGAAGGGTTCAATCATTTGTCAGCAACGATAAGTGTGCCGCCGGTTCAGGGATTTTTTTGGAGACTATGGCAAAGGTGCTCGAGGTTCCCCTTGAAGAAATGGGTGAGATAGCGCTAAGGGCGGGGGGGGTGGAGGAGGTTAGCAGCCGATGCGCTGTCTTTGCCGAATCTGAGGTCGTATCGCATATTCATAAGGGGGTGCCCAAAGAGCACATCCTTGCTGGATTGCATAAAGCAGTGGCGGATAGAATCCTGGAGATTGCGGGCAGGGTGGGTGTGAGCGGGGATGTGGTGGTGACCGGTGGGGTGGCAAAGAACACCGCTATTATCAAGGAGCTGAAGCAGAGGCTGGGGGGGAATATCCTGGTACCAGAGGAGCCGCAGATTACTGGAGCGCTGGGAGCTGCCCTGATCGCCAGGGATAATGTCTAAACCCTCTCCTGCCTTTTTTCCTTTACCCCTACATACACTGAAGCTACTCCAAATGTGAGAGGATAGATGTCGACCCGCGCAAACCCACTTTTCTCTATAATCTCCTTTATTCTCTCTTGCGGGGGAAAGTCAATTATAGATTGAGGAAAATACTTGTAGGCGTTTCTACTCTTGGAGATAAGCCCGCCGATAACGGGGACGACATAGAATAAATACAGATAGTATATGGCTCTAAGTATCCTATTTGAAGGCTGGGAGAACTCCAAGCAGACTACTTTCCCGTCTTCCCTGACCACGCGTGCCATCTCCCGAAAGGTTCGCTCTAAATCAGCGACATTCCTCAAGGCAAAACTGGTTGTGACACTCTCGAAGACCTCATTTGAAAAGGGAAGAACCTCCGCTTTTGCTTGGACAAGCTCCAGATTATTGCACCCTGCTTTTGTCAGCTTGGCTTGAGCGATGCTGAGAATCTCCCGACAAAAGTCAACTCCGATAACTTTAATCCCTTCCCCAACCATCCTAATCAATTCCAAACCTAGTTCGCCGGTCCCGGTTGCCACATCGAGCACCCTGTCTCCCGGGCTAACCCCGGTTTTGGAGATAGCGAATCTCCTCCACTCTTTATCCCGGTTGAAGCTGAGCAAGCTATTAACCAGGTCGTAGCTATCGGCTATCGAGGAGAATAACTGTTGAATATAGATTTCCTTAGTCCCCTTTACCCTGTCTCCCCCTATCATCTGTCCTCTCAAATTCAAGGTGAAGAACCCTTTCTGTGGCCTCGGTTACCTTGGCCCGCTCATCGATCCTCCAGCCGACCACCCATAGAATATGCTCAGGCGAGCACACCAGAGGCACCCGGTCTCGCCAGGGGCGTGGAATCTTGGAATCAACCATGAAATCTTGGAGTTTCTTTAACTCTTTCATCCCCAATGGCTGGAATCTGTCCCCGGGCCTCCGTCCTCGCACAACCAAATCAGTGCCTGCCCGGTCAAGGTCGAGATCAGCACCTAATCCCCTGGCCTTATTCTCCGGGTGCGGGACGATACTTACCCTTACCCTCCAGCCCGGAAGCGTGGTATCGCCAGGGATGCTGAGCTTATACTCCCCTTCTAGAGGAGGGAAGGGACAAGTGCCATCTGGCTGGCGACCTATTACGCAGGTATCATAGCCTACTGATAATACCAACCCGCCGGGTAATGATAACCTCTTGCCTGCCGATTTCGATAACGCTGAGCTAACGAGTTCAATATGATCAGACTCGATATCGGTGAGATCGCCGAGCATACGCCTCAAGACCTCCCGCAGCAGGTGATGTTTGAGTGCCCGGGGAAGACGGGAGATGGCTTTGGCGTCAAGGGCAAGCTCGCCCCCCTCCTCGCTGACCACCCTATCCCACAACTGTGAAACCTGCTCATCGAGAAAGGCGAGCTGGTCGGAAGCGGAGCGGGCAGTTCTGAGCAGGGCATCGCGGATGTTTGGATTATAGCCTTTGAGCAGGGGTATCAATTCATGGCGAAATCGATTCCTGAGGTGGGCCGAGGAGAGGTTTGAGGAGTCGCTGCGCGGCTCAAGGTGATGTGTCTTGCAGTATGCCTCGGTCTCCTTCCTGGTGACCTCCAGTAGCGGTCTTATCACTACCAAATGATTTGCCGGCCCCCTCCACACCGTAATCGGCTGCATCCCCTTAAGCCCGGCGATGCCTGACCCCCGAACTAGGTGCATGAGGATGGTCTCAATCTGATCGTCAGCGGTGTGGCCAACAGCAACAGCATGTGCGCCGATGGCACTCGCTATCTCAACGAAGAAGTTGTAGCGAACTTGGCGCGCCGCCTCTTCGAGGGACAGGCCGTGTCGAGCCCGATAGCCATTTGTATCACGTCGCCCGATAGTGCAGGGCAGGCGGAGGCGGCGCGCAAGGTCATAAACATACTGAGCATCAGCTTCAGAATCAGCACCCCTCAACATATGATCGAGATGGGCAATATGAAGCCCCACGCCTAGGGTTTCCCTGAGCTCAGCCAGCAAATGCACTAGACAGACCGAGTCGGGCCCCCCTGATACAGCAACCAGGATGGTCTCCCCGCTATGAATAAGCCCGTGAGCCTGGACGAAATCTAAAACTCTTTCTTTAAGCCCCATACCCTCCACACCATCAACCTATACTAGGAGGCGGCCATCTTCTCTAGATGGCAGGTATCATTGAGCAGAAGAAGTGATGCCCCCCTCTCCCCGAAATCAAGGATGCTTATCGCAGCCACGTCGTGCCTGAATCTCCTGTAGTGAACGAGGTCGAGGTTGAGCGCCTGACAGATAATAGCTAGGATGACGAAATAGTGGCTGACCACAATAACAACCCCGTCGGGATATCTTTTTATGATCCTCTCGATCACCTCCCAGGCCCTATCCCGAAGCTCAGCTATTGACTCACCCCCCGGCATCTTCAGGGTGGGCGAGCCTTTTATCCATTCCTTTAGAAAATCACCATACTGCGCCGCTATCTCACTTGTAGTCAAACCATCTAGTTCACCGGCATCTAGCTCCTTTAGCGCGTCTTCAATCTGCACCTCAAGGTTATGAGGCCGAGCAATAGCACGAGCTGTCTTCAGGGCTCTGCTTAGGGGACTTGAATAGATGGCGACAACGTTTTCACTGGCAAGTGCCTGGGCCAGGTACTGGGTCTGTTTCCTGCCCCTTTCGTTCAGCTCTGTGTCGCCGATCCCCTGAATACGCCGCTCCTCGTTCCAGCGGGTTTCGCCATGTCTCACCAGGATAAGCCTCATAATCGCCTTCTTGCCAGAATTAGTCTAGTCCGATGGATAGATTTGGGATGATTGGGAAAGCCCAGCGCCTGAGTTACCTGCTCTGGTCTCCCTGCGGCCGTGCTATCGGTTCGAAGGCGCATCCCCAGGCGACAGCCTGAGGGGTAGATCTCCAGTAGCCAGAGATCATCGATTAAAGCTCGGAGGTCATACCGGCGCACCCCGGTATCCCTCATGTGCTGCCAGGGTAACTTTTCAGTAGCAAGCAGGGTGCTGATAGACGACTCAATCTCGTCACGCCTCTTTTCTGTCTCTATCTCAACCATGTATTCTGCATAACTAACCTGCGACTGAAGCGAGGGCAGGGTCAGGGCTATCTGCTGTACCTCCAGAATACCAATGCCATCGGGTAACTTCTCCCCCACCATCTTCGCGAAGGAGAGAGGGGAGCCCCACCTCTCTAAGAAGACATCCATCAGTTCGCCCTCACTGGTCACCCCAATCGGGAGTGGAGCTGCAAGCGAGATGCGGGGGCGAGGGATGAACCCCTTAGAGTAGGCTATGGGGATTGCTGCCCGGCGAAATGCCCTCTCCCAGAGACGCATGAGGTCGAGGTGAGAGATATATTTTACCTCTTCACCCCTTGAGAACCTAATCCTTAGGCGCTGCACCACGCTTCTCCCTGGTTATTAGGATCTTCTCAATTCGAAGCCCCTTCATCTCCGTGATCGCTATCCTAAGGCCGCCATATTTGAGCTGCTCCCCTTTCTCGGGGATGCGACCCAGCAGGCTGAGGATAAAACCGGCCACTGTCTCATAGTCACCACTGGGCAGTCCCAGCCCCATCTCCTCATTTGCCTTCTCCACACTCATGCTACCATCGACCTGGAAGGTATGTTCATCAATAGCCTCGAACTCCTTGCCCTTCTGAGCCAGCTCATCCCCAAGCGTGCCAACGATCTCCTCGACCATCTGTTGTAAGGTTATGAGCCCGGCGACGGAGCCGTACTCATCGACCACAATTGCCATCTGGTTGCCCTCCAACTGCATCTCGGTGAAGAGTTCTCCGACCTGCTTTGTCTCGGGGACGAAGATTATGGGGCGAACCAGCGCATCTAGGGCATCACCCTTCCCGACTGAGCCCGTGGCCTGAGCCATGAGCACATCCTTTATCGAGAGCACTCCGATGACTCTATCGGCCTCTTTGTCGAGTACGGGGAAGCGGGAATGGGGGAACTGAGCATAGATCTCTAGGAATTTGTCAAGCGAAGTCCCTTTCTCTACCCAGACTATATCAGGGGAGGGTGTCATCAACTCCTTGGTGCTTCTATCCCCGAAGCGAAAGACCTTGTGCACCATGTCAGCCTCACCCCTTTCCACTACCCCCTCCTCTTGGCCAACCGAGACCATGGTTTTGATCTCCTCTTCAGTCACCAGGGTGCGAGGCACTGGTTCCGTCCCGATCACCCTGCTCAACCGCGCTAGAGTGACAGCGATCGGTGAAAAAAGCCAGCTTATCACCTCAATGGGGCGGATGTAGAGGAATGCCAGCCGCTCGCTGCGGCGAATAGCTAGTGCCTTAGGGATGACCTCGCCGAAGACCAAAAGGAGTATTGTTACCAATACAGTGGCGACGATCAAGGCACTCTGCGGGCTGAGGAACAGGGCCACTATTGCAGCCCCCAATACAGCGGCAGCAGTATTAACCAGATTGTTGCCGATAAGGACTGTAGCCAGGAGTCTCTCAGGGTGCTCAAGCATCCGGCCCACCCTCTCTGCCCTCTCCACTCCTGTGCTCGCCAGGTGCTTCATCCTGATCCGCTGAAGGGAGATAAAGGCGGTCTCAGTGCTTGAGAAAAACGCTGAAAGCAGGATGCAGATGAGGAGGATTATCAGATACACCGCCACAGTGCCACCCATATATACTCACGCTCCTTCCCAGCTATCACCTTTGATTTCATCATACCATCGGCTATCTCGCCTGTCAAAAATGGTTGCGTAACAGGGTGTACAGGGTCTGCGCTGGAAACGAGGGGTGGGGGGTATGAATCGTCAGAGCAAATGGGAAGTGGTCAGTTCATGGTCAATATCTTACCACATAGTGGGCGATAGAGGATTTGAACCTCTGACCTTCTCTGTGTAAGAGAGACGCTCTAACCTGCTGAGCTAATCGCCCATGGCACGCCTGGCGGGTCTCGAACCCGCGACCTCAGCCTCCGCAGGGCTGCGCTCTATCCAACTGAGCTACAGGCGCATGCCGAAGGTGGGATTTGAACCCACACGTCCTGACGGACACTACGCCCTGAACGTAGCGCGTCTGCCATTCCGCCACTTCGGCTTCTTAGCAAGCTACCAAATGGGCGGTACAGGACTTGAACCTGTGACCTCTTGCGTGTGAAGCAAGCGCTCTAACCACTGAGCTAACCGCCCCAAAGTATATCCATTTTAGCCCTAAGATCGGGCTTTGTAAAGGGGGGAGCGCTTGCCTCGTCAAATAGATTCGGGCCTTGACAAAACCCCCTGAGTTGCTTAGAATAGGTAAACGGTTTCCTACAGTCTCATGAGGAGCATGGTGACTGGCTTTCAAACGCAAGACGTAGGGAGAAAGGTCCTCTCCATCCTGAGGGTTCTGAGCGAATCCCAGGAGCCTTTAGGAGCCCGCGTCATTGCTCAACGCCTGAAGGAATACGGGGTTGAACTTGGCGAAAGGGCAGTGAGATACCACCTCAAGCTGATGGATGAGCGGGGACTTACCCGGCTTGTCGGGCGGCGTGATGGTCGGCTGCTCACAGAGCAAGGGGCCGAGGAGTTAAGAAGTACTCTGGTTAAGGAGAAGGTTGGTTTTGCCATCTCCAGAATTGAGCTGCTTGCCTTCCGCACCGATTTCAATTGGGAGAAGCGCACGGGTTCGGTTCCGGTCAATGTCTCCTTTTTCCCCAAGGAAAAGTTCAAAAAGGCGCTCCAGGCAATGAAGCCCGCTTTTGAAAAGGGGCTTGCGGTGAGCGGGCTGGTTGCTGCAGCCTCCGAGGGTGAGCGTTTGGGTGAGCTGAGCGTTCCCAAGGGCAAAATGGGCTTTGCCACGGTTTGCAGCATTGTGATCAATGGCTGCTTGCTCAAGGCTGGTGTCCCTATGGACTCTCGGTTTGCGGGGATACTCCAGATTCGAAACTACAACCCCCTTCGTTTTGTGGAACTGATTCACTATGCCGGTAGCTCTCTTGACCCCTCAGAGATATTCATCAGGGCCAGGATGACTTCGGTGAGGGAGGTTGCCAGGACTGGCAGCGGGAAAATACTGGCCAACTTCCGGGAGATACCGGCGTTGTGCCGACCGATTGCGGAGGAGGTGGTGGCCAGGCTTGGGGAGGTGGGGTTGAGAGGGCTGATTGTGATGGGGGATACCAGCGAGCCAGTGTGCGAAGTGCCGGTGGAACTCAACAGGATTGGCATGGTCCTCCTCGGGGGATTGAACCCCGTAGCGGCTGCTGCGGAGGCTGGCATAGAGGCCGAAAACCATGCTATGTGCACTGTAATGGAGTATCGGGACTTGATCAAATTCCAGGAGCTATGAAGTGAAAGAGGTCAGGATCATACCTTGTCTAGATGTGAAGGATGGAAGGGTGGTCAAGGGGGTAAAATTCGTAGACCTAAGGGATGCCCGCGACCCCGTGGAGGCAGCCGAGGCCTACTGCCGGGAGGGTGCTGATGAGCTTGTCTTCCTTGATATCTTTGCCACCGTGGAGAATAGAAAGACGAGGCTCGAGTGGGTCAAAAGGGTCTGTGATGTGGTCACTATTCCCTTTGCGGTAGGCGGTGGCATAGGAAGTATTGAGGATATGGGGGCATTATTTGAGCTTGGAGTGGATAAGGTCTCAATCAATACCGCTGCTGTCAGGAATCCCGGACTTGTAAGAGAAGCCTCAAGGGAGTTTGGGAGGGGGAGGCTTGTTGTTGCCATTGATGGAAGGAAGAATCCACCGGGTAGTGGGCTTCCCAGGCTGGAGGTTGTGGTTAGAAGCGGCAGCGAGTCAACAGGAATAGATATTGTGGAGTGGGCAAAGCGGGTGGAGGATCTGGGGGCGGGGGAGATATTGCTCACCAGCAAGGATACTGATGGCACAAAGGAGGGCTATGACCTTGAGATGACAAGGGCGGTCGCCGAGGCGGTAGCGATACCGGTTATCGCCTCGGGGGGGGCCGGGAAACTTGAGCACCTTTATGAAGCAGTAGCCATGGGGAAAGCAGCGGCAGTTCTGGCTGCCTCTATCTTTCACTTTGGCGAAGTATCTATTCCCCAAGCCAAGAGATATCTTAAGGAAAGGGGAATACCAGTAAAAACATAAGGAGGTAGTAGATGTCTTTTAGCAAGCCAAATGCAAGTGCGGCGACGGTAACCACAACGAGGGTAGCCCCCTCACCAATCTCCGGGCTGTGCGTCAACTGCGTCGATGGCTGCCCCGGCTATTGCGAGGTGGGGAGGTCAGCCCTTCGGGGAAGGGAAATCATCTACCCTCAGCCCTTCGGGAAGGTCGTCGCCGGGGCGGAGAAGGACTATCCGGTGGACCTCTCCCACTTCAATATTCAGGGGACATGCGTTGGGGCGGTTGGTATTGAAGCTGACCCAAATAAGGCCACCTTCCCAGCGGTGGACCTCTCCACCGAGATTGGTGCCGAGGGGAGGAAGATAAAGATGAGGGTTCCCTTCTTCACCGGCGCTTTGGGCTCCACTGAGATAGCCAGGGTGAACTGGGAGGGTGCCGCTATCGGTATTGCCATATGTGGGGCGGTTCTCGTCTGTGGAGAGAATGTCTGTGGCATGGACCACAATGCCGAGTTTAGAAACGGGAAAGTTGTAAGTTCCCCTGAGCTTGAGTGGAGGGTTAAGGTATACAAGGACTGGTATGAGGGCTATGGAACGATGCTTGTTCAGGCGAATGTTGAGGATACCCGCCTCGGTGTCCCCGAATATGCTGTGGAGAAACTCGGGGTGGAGGGTATTGAGATAAAGTGGGGTCAGGGCGCCAAATCCATTGGGGGGGAGGTTAAGCTGCCCACCCTGGAGAGGGCGCTTGAGCTAAAACGCAGGGGATACATAGTTATCCCCGACCCCGAAAACCCTGTGGTTCAAGAGGCTCACAAGCTGGGGGGGATAACGGAGTTTGAGAGGCACTCCCGCCTGGGGATGGTGGATGAGGACTCGTTCCTGAAGGAAGTGGAAAGGTTGAGGAGGATCGGCGCCAAGTATGTCACCCTGAAGACGGGTGCCTATAGACCGGCAGACCTGGCTCGGGCGGTGAAGTTCGCCTCGGAAGCCAAGATAGACCTTCTCACGGTGGATGGCGCCGGCGGCGGAACCGGAATGAGCCCGTGGCGAATGATGAACGAATGGGGGATTCCCACGGTCTACCTTGAGAGCCTTCTCTATAAATTCCTCAAGAGGCTCGATGAGAAAGGGGCATTTGTCCCTAGCTGCGCCATAGCCGGTGGGATTGCCCTTGAGGATCAGATTTTCAAGGCGATAGCCCTGGGTGCGCCTTATGTCAGGGCGGTGTGTATGGGTCGAGCTACTCTCACTGCCGCCATGGTGGGAAAGACACAGGGGCAGCTTCTGGAAGAGACCTTCGGGAAGGGCAAGGAGTACCAGGATGCCCTGCTTCGAACCTTCGTTGCGGCGGCGCAGCTTAAGGAAAAATATGGGGAGGACTTTGAGAGGATACCGCCGTCGGCAATAGCGGTCTATACCTACTACGATCGGCTTGCCACAGGCTTGAGACAGCTTATGGCCGGAGCCCGCAAATTTGCCCTTAATTTTATAGATAGAAATGACCTGATGGCTCTGACACGAGAGGCGGCGGATGTCTCAGGTATCCCTTATGTTATGGAGGCAGATATGGAAGAGGCGGAGAGGATTTTAGGATAAATCAGGCGAAAAGGAGGAGAGATGCTCAATTTGATATGTCCCCAACATTGCCCGTCACCCTTTTGCGTTACTGCCTGCCCGGCGCGCGCCATCACCCTCGAAGCCAAGGAAAAGAATATTTATACTGACCCGGATAAGTGTAACCGGTGCGGAATTTGCCGTCAAGTTTGTATGGTCTTTAGCTGGGACAAAGTCCTTGAAAAGAGGAGGCCGTGGATTTCCTCGGATTGGATCAGACCCCGGGCTCGCTGAGGGTGGAGTTTTATGGAAGAGGAACTCGAAGAACAGCTCCTCAGGGAGATTCTGTCATTCTACGATGGGAAAAGGGGGGAGCTGATCCCCATTTTACAAGAGGTTCAGACCAATTTTGGCTACCTGCCTGAATGGGCAATAGAGCTTGTTGCAGGCTTTCTCAATATAACTGAGGGTCAAGTCTATTCGGTAGCCTCTTTTTATGCCCAGTTCAGGCTTGCCCCTCTTGGCAGACACCGGGTTACAATATGCCGGGGGACTGCCTGCCACATCCGCGGCGCACCCCAGATCCTTAAAGGTATAGAGAAGGCACTGGGCTTGAGGGAAGGGGAGACCTCCTTCGATCTGGAATACACCCTGGAAAGCGTTGCCTGTATTGGCTGCTGTGCTCTGGCGCCTTGCATAAAGGTTAACAACCAGGTCCATGGCCAGATGACGGCGGAAAAGGTGGAAGAGCTTTTCCCCGCCCCGAGCCAGGGAGAGCGAGATGTCCATTAAGCGAGTTCTTGTTTGTCAGGGGACAGGCTGTATATCAGGGAGAGCGGAACAGATCCTCAATTCGCTGGAAAGGGAAGTAGCCAGACGGAATTTAGGGGAGATCGAGGTCAAGCGCACCGGTTGCCATGGCTTCTGCCAGCGAGGCCCGCTTGTGGTTGTCGAGCCGGAGGGCGTTTTCTACTCAAAGGTTAAACCCGATGACGTGCCTGACATCATTGAATCGCTTCTGCCGGAAGGAAAGCCTTTAGAGCGCCTTTTCTACCGCCATCCCGCCACCGATAAGCCTATACCCTACTACCGCGATATCCCCTTTTACAATAGGCAACAGCGCACGGTGCTCAGGAATTGCGGCAATATCGACCCTGAGGATATCGGTGATGCGCTTGCCGGGGGTGGCTATCAGGCATTGGAAAAGGCTCTTTTTGAGATGACCCCGGAGGGGATAATTGAGGAGGTGAAGCGTTCCGGGCTTCGGGGGCTTGGTGGGGCTGGCTTCCCCACCGGGCGAAAATGGGAGGCTTGCCGCCGGGCAGCCGGCGATGAGAAGTATGTAATCTGCAACGGTGATGAGGGCGATCCCGGGGCATTTCAGGATCGGTCGGTTATGGAGGGAGATCCTCATTCAGTTCTAGAGGGGATGCTAATTGCCGGCTACGCCGTTGGCGCTCAAAAGGGCATTATCTATGTTCGAGCTGAGTATCCGCTGGCAGTGAAGCGTTTAAGGATTGCCATCACCCAGGCAAGAGAACGAGGGTTCCTGGGCAAGGGTATTTTGAGGAGTGGCTTTGATTTCGATATCGAGATTTTTCAAGGGGCCGGGGCTTTTGTTTGTGGTGAGTCCACCGCTCTGGTGCTCTCCATCGAGGGCAAAAGGGGGATGCCCAAGCCCCTCCCCCGCCCCCGCACTGCGGAGAAGGGGTTGTGGGGCAAACCAACTCTGCTCAACAATGTAAAGACCTTCGCCAATATCCCCCTGATCATCGCTCACGGGGCAGAGTGGTTCGCCGCAAGAGGCACCGAGAGAAGCAAAGGTACCGCTATCTTTTCACTGACCGGGAAGGTGGCAAACAATGGTCTAGTAGAGGTGCCCATGGGAACAACGCTTCGAAGGATCATCTACGATATTGGCGGAGGCATTCCCAATGGCAAGGCTTTTAAGGCAGTTCAAACCGGAGGTCCCTCGGGGGGTTGCCTTCCAGCAAGTCTCCTCGATATGCCGGTCGATTTCGACTCACTTGTCGCCGCCGGGTCGATGATGGGCTCCGGAGGCATGGTGGTGATGGATGAGGACACCTGTATGGTTGACGTCGCCCGCTACTTCCTCGACTTCACCCGTAGGGAGTCCTGTGGTCAGTGTATACCCTGCCGGGTGGGCACCAAGCAGATGTTTGATATTTTGGACGATATCACCAGAGGACAGGGGAGGGCAGAGGATATCGACCTGCTTCTGGAGCTGAGTGAAGCGGTAGCCCGTGGCTCCCTTTGCGCCCTGGGGGAGACCGCCCCCAATCCGGTGCTCACCACCATCCGCTACTTTCGCCACGAATATGAAGCCCATATCCACGAAAGGCGGTGCCCCGCCGGGGTGTGCCAGGCGCTTCGCTCGGCAGGAGCAGCTAATGAATAAGATTACCCTCACTATTGATGGCTCGGACATTGTGGCCGATAGGGGAACAACTATTCTCGAGGTGGCGCTCCAGAACGGTATCTATATCCCCCATCTCTGCTATCACCCCCAACTAAAGCCCTCTGGAGTCTGCCGGCTGTGTCTGGTTGAGGTCGGGGATAGCGAGCCTGTGATCTCCTGTCGAACCGCGGTGGAACCGGGGATGGTGGTCAGGACAAGAAGCCCAGAGCTTGACAGGGTGCGTCGCTCTATTGTTGAATTGCTCGTTGCCGACCACCATGAGACCTGCCGGGGTTGCCCCGCAAACCGGAAGTGTGAATTACAGAGGATAATGGCTCACGTTCGTATTGATAGAAAAAAGGTGCGCCGCTTGAGGCTGCCAAAGGTAGAACTCCCCCTGGACACCTCAAATCCTTGCTTTGACTATGACCGCAATAGATGTGTCCTTTGTGAAATTTGCATGCGAACCTGTGAAGGTATTCATGGGGTCAGTGACCTTGAACTTGTAGGGCGAGGCTATGACACCAAAATTGCCTTTTTTGGGAATAAGTCCAGATGTGAGTCATGTTGGGAGTGTGTAGCCCGGTGCCCGGTCGGCGCTCTGGTTCCGAAGGATGTCGAGCGCCACATGAGGGGGTCGGGGCGGACACTTGATAGCCGGGCTCACAAAGCTTAGAATGGGAAGGTGAAGCGGGGGAGTAGAAGGAGCACCCCTTTGATTCGAATTGAGGTCTCGAAAAGAGCCGGTTTCCTGGATCCTAGAGGAGAAGCCCTTAAGAAGGATATCCTAGACCTCGGCATTGCGACTATAAGAGGGGCGAGGGTCAGCGATATATATCTGCTGGAGGGCAGGCTCGCCGAGTTTGAGGTGAGAAGAATCTGCCAGGAGCTACTGGCCGATCCTGTAGTTGAGGAGTATTTATATGGTGAGGTGCCCCGGCCTGAGGATGTCTATGTTATCGAGGTTGCCTATAACCCAGGTGTCATGGATCCTGTTGAGGAAAGTGTCAGGAAGGGCATCCTCGATCTGGGCATAACAACGGTTGAATCGGTAAAAACTGCAAAGAGATATTACCTTTCGGGTGAGCTTTCGCCGAGCGATCTGGAAACTATCTCTAACAAACTACTCGTCAATAGCGTAATCCAGCATGTAGTCACCGCGGAGGAGGGGGCGCTGCTTCCCTCAACTACATATGGCTTCTCTTTGACACAGATTAATATATTGCAGATGGACGATGATGAGCTGATGGGGCTGAGCCAGGATCGGCTCTGGTTGAACCTGAATGAGATGAGGCAAATTCAAAGCTATTTTGCAGCACTGGGTCGCAATCCGACCGATGTCGAGCTTGAAACGCTGGCGCAAACCTGGTCGGAGCACTGTAAGCATAAGACCTTCAAGGGCAAGATCAGGATGGGCGACGAGGTTATTAATAACCTGCTTGAGAGCACAATTATGAAGGTAACCGAGGAGCTGGGGAAGCCCTGGTGTCTCTCCGTTTTTCGTGACAACTCCGGGGTGATAGATTTCGATGGTCGCCACGCCTTGTGCTTCAAGGTCGAGACCCATAATCACCCCTCCGCGATTGAGCCCTACGGGGGGGCATCAACGGGGATCGGGGGTGTAATTCGAGACCCTCTGGGCACTGGGCTGGGAGCAAAACCGATCCTTAATACCGATGTGTTCTGCTTTGGCCCCCCCGATTTCCCCTATGATAGGTTGCCCAGGGGTGTCCTACATCCGCGCCGTATCTTCAAGGGGGTTCGGGCTGGTGTGGCCGACTATGCCAACCGCCTGGGGATCCCGACGCTCAATGGCGCTATACTCTTTGATGAGCGATATGTGGCGAATCCACTGGTTTTCTGTGGAACGGTAGGACTATTGCCCAAGGACATGAGCCAGAGGGGAGAGCATGAGCCGGGGGACCTGGTGGTCCTGGTGGGGGGAAGAACCGGGCGAGACGGGGTTCACGGTGCTACCTTCGCCTCGGGGGAGCTAACAGAGAAATCGGAGGTTATCTCCTCCGCCTCGGTCCAGATCGGCAATCCCATCATGGAGAAGAAGTTGATCGATGTTCTATTAAAGGCGCGCGATCGGGGACTATACCGGCGAATTACCGACTGCGGTGGAGGGGGACTTTCCTCTGCGGTGGGGGAGATGGGAGCAGATAGCGGGGTGTGTGTTTATTTGGAGCGAGTCCCGTTGAAGTATTCCGGGCTATCCTACACTGAGATATGGCTATCTGAGTCACAGGAGCGAATGGTGCTGGCTGTACCGAAAACCTCGGCAAACGAACTTATCTCGCTCTTTGCCAGCGAGGACGTGGAGGCCACCGTCATTGGTGAGTTCACCAATGACCGTCGTCTCCGGCTCTTTTATGAGGGAAATCTTGTTTGTGACCTTGACATGGAATTCCTGCATAATGGGCTCCCCCAGCTTGAGCTGGAGGCGAAATGGGAAAAACCTCAGCATGTTGAGCCTGACTTCCCGGAGCCGCCCGATCTGGGCGATTACCTGCTAAAGATCCTTGGCTCGTGGAATGTTTGTAGCAAGGAGTGGGTTATCCGCCAGTATGATCATGAAGTCCAGGGGGGCAGTGTTATAAAGCCACTGGTGGGGGTAAATAACGATGGTCCCAGCGATGCTGCTATCATTAAACCTGTCTTGGATTCGGAAATGGGGGTAATTATTTCTTGCGGCATCAACCCCAAATATGGGGATATTGATCCCTACTGGATGGCTGCCTCCGCTATGGACGAGGCGCTGAGGCAGATCATCGCTGTAGGGGGGGATCTTAGAAGGGTGGCGTTACTCGATAACTTCTGCTGGGGCAATCCCCAAAAGCCAGACCGGCTGGGTGCCCTGGTGAGAGCAGCCAAGGCTTGTTGCGATATTGCGCTTGCCTATGAAACCCCGTTCATCTCGGGCAAGGATAGCCTCTACAATGAGTATGAAGCCGGAGGGGTGAACATCTGTATTCCTCATACGCTCCTTATCTCGGCAATAGCGGTGATGGAGGATGTGGATCGGGCGGTATCAATGGACCTGAAACAGGAAGGTGACCTCATCTACATTGTCGGCGCAACTTACAATGAACTGGGTGGGTCGCACTATTTCGGTCTTCATGGCTTTATAGGCAACAATGTCCCCAAGGTGGACGCCAGGAAGGGGAAGAGGCTCATGGATGCCCTCAGCTCTGCCACCGAAAGGGGTTTGGTGAGGGCTTGCCACGATTTGAGCGAGGGAGGCATCGGGGTTGCCGCTGCCGAGATGGCATTCTCCGGCGGATACGGAATGGTGATCCATCTGGGCAGGGTTCCGCTGGCAGAGCCCATGGAGCGAAATGATTTCATACTATTTTCGGAATCGAATACCCGATTTCTGGTGGAGGTGGCGCCGGAGAACAGGCATGAGTTCGAGAGGATAATGGCTGGGCTTGACTGCGTTGCCATCGGTGAGGTCACTGCAACTGGGAAACTGGAGGTCTATGGCATCGATGGGGAGATTGTGCTATCTGTACCCATAGCCGAGCTGAAGGAGGCCTGGCACAGTCCTCTTCGCTGGTAGGAGTAGTAATGATGGCTAGGGTCAGGACTTTAATATTGCGAGCTGCGGGGACAAACTGTGACCATGAAACTGCGTTCGCCTTCGAAAAGGCTGGATCCGAGGTGGATGTAGCACACGTGAATGAACTCCTCCGAAAGGAGAGGCCTCTTTCCAGCTACCAAATAATGGTCGTTCCTGGCGGTTTTACCTATGGCGACGACATCTCAGCCGGTAAGATCCTGGCCAATGAACTAAGGCTCAAGCTTGGTGAGGATATAAAGAGGTTTGTTGAGGGCGGAGGGCTCATCCTGGGGATTTGCAATGGCTTTCAGGTGTTGGTGAAAGCAGGCATTCTGCCTGGATCGGGTGCCTACGGCCGATTGACCCTGACAGGCAACGACTCCGGCAGGTTTGAGTGTCGCTGGGTCTACCTTAGTGTTAACCAGAAAAGCCCCTGCATCTTCACTCGCGGGATAAGCACCATGTATCTTCCGGTGGCCCATGCCGAGGGCAAGGTGGTAACCTGGGGCGAAGTATTAGAGGACTCAAACATAGTTCTACGTTACGCCGACGAAAACGGGAATACCCAGGCCGGCTATCCCCACAATCCTAATGGCTCGAAGGATAACATCGCTGGTATCTGTGATGCTTCGGGACGCGTTTTCGCTTTGATGCCGCATCCTGAGCGTTTCATCCGCTGGACCCAGCATCCAAGGTGGACAAGGGAGCCCAGGAGGGAATATGGGGATGGCTTTCGAGTTTTCCTGAACGCTGTTGACTGGGTCAAAAGCGCCTAGCGCAACCCCATATCCGGCGACGATCTACAAGCTCAATAGGATGCCCTGCTCTTTTGGGGCGTATAGCGCTTAAGGAACGAGAAGATGAGATCGAGCGCCTCCGGATATTCGGCTGTAACCCCGTGCTCAGCCCCTTCAAAGGACTTATATTCTACATTTGGGATGAGCTGGATCATAGTGCGGTTGCCCTGCGCCGGGAAGACACTGTCCTCGGTGCCGTAGATGACCATGGCTGGTGGCTTCAGCTCCTTCAGGCGTGGTGTGGCATCCCAATCGACATAGGCCGAATAGTTGCGGAGCTCACCGGCATACTTGGCAATTCGCTCCTCTCGAGGAATCTGTTTTAGCTGTGCCCGGGTTCTCTCCAGCATCTCCTCAAGCGAACGCCTTTCCTCCTCGCTCCGGGGCGGTCGCCCCACAAAAATGTTCAGCCCCACCGTTCCTTCCGCCGCCCGCGCCTGGTAGGCTGCCTCGGGCCCCTGTTCTTTCAGGATCCGGATCCGTCTCCGCAGTTTAGCTTTCAACTCCTCGTCCGGTGAGAGCCACGGAGCTGAGTCGGCAATGACTAGGCTGGCTGCCGCCTCGGGGTACTCAAGTCCGAAGCAGAGCGCGATCTGACCCCCAGCCGATGTGCCCCAGATGTGTGCGCGCTCGTGACCAAGGTGGCGCAACAGCTCTCGAACATCCTTGGCGAAGTTCTCCATGGTGAACCCGTCTTCTGGGTAGCTGGAGCGCCCAGCAGCGCGGCGATCATAGGTGATCACCTCGAAATGCTCGGCGAAGCGATCCCGCCACGGCGGCGCCTCTGTCTCCATAACACCGGTGCCCAGCCCCCCGAACCCACCATGAATATGCACCAGAGGGAAGCCTTTCCCCTTTGTCTCATAATACATCTCAAACCCGTTGATGATCGCCTTTGGCATGACCTCTCCTTTCCTGCTGCCCGGAGGCCTACAAGAACAGATTTATTCTAGTGACCCTGTTGATGCCGCGCTCCGAATCTTATCACCTCGGCGAAGTTGTTAATCTTATCGAGGTTGTTAGTCTCCAGGAAGCCATCGTAGGTGAGACTGATCCAGGGCTTAGAGTATATCGTGCTCAGTTTCTCAGATATGGCAGCTACAATCCCCCCTGGCATACAGCCATGCGGCATTACCGATATTACGCCGCTAAACTGGGGACTCTCCATCCACTTAACGCCGCTTCCGATGCTGAGCACTGCCTCACTGCCACACTTTGGAGAGAGATATCGGCTGGAGAAAGCCAGTATATCCTCTATTGTAGGCTCCTTGGTATCAAGAAAATCCTTGAAATTGGTGGCTACTAAATGTTCATCATACCTTATGAGGAGCTTTCTTATATAGCCAGCGATGATCTTGTTGAGTTTCCTATCCCTGGCACTATCTTCTATATTGCGGTGCTGGATGTACTTGATCCACTCCCCCATCGGCGAGACGATAACCTCAAGCCCTGCCCTTTCACAGTTCCTCACCAGATTGCTATTGCTGAATTTGTTGGAGCGCAGGAATATCTCGCCATTGATCCCAATAAGGGGTCTTCTGGGCTTCTCCGGGTCAATCAGAGACTTAAATTTAGCAGTTGCATCCTTTAGAACATCATTGAATTCCTCTTTCTGACGAACGCGGCTTGAAACTAGAGCCAGGTATTCGCTGAAAAGCTCGTCTGCTGCCCCGGGACGCTTTTCATAAGGACGGGTGCGCCACAGGAGCCTTTCCAGATAGTCTATGGCAACAATACCTTGCCAGGCCAGCCGCTCAAATGCCTTACCAAGCCCTAGATCGCCATAGGCATTGTTTGACACGGTGGTTCGTATTGAGAGATCAAAGCCCATCTCCCTGAGTAGCCTCATCTGCTCCACAGCATACTTCCCGAATCGGCACGGGCCGAAGGCGCTGCCCATGAATCCCTCGACATCTGTCACCCCAATCCCGTAATGCCCGTTCTCGTAGAAGAACCTCATGAAGTCGCCAAGGGTCACCCGATAGGGCAGGCACTCTCTGCCCGATGTCACCTTGTTGCTGTAGAGGAGGTTGCGTTCATCTGGCTCGGGGAGCACCACGGCCCTGACGCCGAAGGCTTCCATAGCTGCCGCCACTATCTCGGCGTGGGGAGCCATCCTTGGTATAAGGAGAAGCTTCTTCGATTTGGCGGTTGTCGGCGCTGAGCGATAGATATTCTCCCTTGCCGAAACCTGATAGTGCACCTTGGAGCGGGCAAACCCCCTTATGGTATCGACGAAGGCCTCAAGGCGGGTAACAATGCCGGCCTCGGCGGCATCCTCATCGATCTCAAGCTGCCCTAAAGGCTTGTCTCCCATGATATCCTCAACAATGTTGAGGATAAACGAGTTCGGGCCACATCCAAAATTTGTGAGCACAAGTCCATATAGTTGCGGGTCCTGTGCCGTTATGGCAGCGCCGGCGATGTGCTTGCTTTCGGAGAACCAGTAGGGGCGGTCTGTGTATTGCCTGACGTTTACCGAAGCAAGCGGGAGACATTCAAGGGGTATCGGCACAACACCGAGCTGGGCAAGTTTTTCCGCTATGCCGATGTTTGCCCCTGAGTCCTGCGACATATAGGTCCGGGCAAAGAGCACCACGCCCATTTGTTTATTCTGGTGGAGCTCCTCGAGCAACCTCTTCCCGAGCTCCGCTTGTGCCGCTTCAAACTTTCGTTGTGCCCGAATTCCGGCAATGGCGGCCCTCCTCCCTTGTCTCCTTGTAAACCCCATCTCCATAGCGATATCGACAAGGCTATTTATCGTGTCGGCGTCGCCCCTGCTGAAGTCGATGGTTGGTATAAGTAGCCGTTTGTCAAGGCTGAGAGCCTGGCGTATGATAAAGGGGGATGCCTGAACCAGGGGGCAGGAATACTTCTGGTTCTCATCCCCCTCTTTGGCACCCATCCGGATAACACAGGGGTAAAGGATGTAGTCAACATCTTTAAGGCTTGCTACGTGTCCGTGGAGAAGCTTCAGGGGGAAGCAACTATCGGCATAGCTCAGTTCAACAGCCTGCTCTATGATCTGCTTGGTGGTCTTGCTGGAGAGAGTAACCCTTGCGTCAAGCGCGTTGAGGAAGGCGATAAGCAATGGCGCATAATCATATGCCATGAGCGCCCTGGGGATACCAACCGAAGGCCCGGTGCCGGCCCCCTCCCTGTATTCTCTAAATAAGAGCCTCTCGCGTTTATCGAAGGCTGTTTCTATCCGCTTCTGGCCGATGCGGCTATCATAGCGGTCGCACCGGCTACCATAGAATGTGGGCTCCTCACCCGGCACCTGCATCAGGCTTATAGTACAATTGTTATCGCACCTTCGACAGGTAAAGGTTTTAAGCTTATAATTGCTCTCAATCACCCTCTGAAATCCCTTAAACCTCGACCCCCTGCCGGATACCTCCTCCTTTGCCAGGAGCGCGGCACCGATTGCGCCGCTCACCTCCTTGTGCTCTGCCACTATCGTAGTCTTTCCTTCCAGTGCCTTCTTGAATGCAGAGACAACGGCATCGTTGTAGAAAACTGCCCCAGTGAGTATTATCTTATCGCCCAATTTCCGGTTGCCTACCACCTTTGAGAGATAATTCCTGGCAATGGAGTTGGAGAGACTGGCCGCTATGACCTCAAGTGACACTCCTTCCTGGCGGGCTGAGGCAACCGACTGCCCCATAAAGGCAGCGCATCTTGTCCCCAGGTCAATGGTATAGGGTGCCCTAAATGCAAGGGCGGAGAAATCACCGTTCTTGACAGAAATACCGAGAAATTCCGCCAGCTCATCGATGAAGCTTCCAGTTCCGGCAGCGCACGCCTTATTCATCTGATAGTCAACGACAATGCCGTTTCTCTTGATAACGAGCTTCGAGTCCTGACCACCGATCTCAATAATGTCCGCTTCGGGGTCTATCTCCGCAGCCGCCCTTGTCTGGGCAGTAATTTCATTCCTTATTAGATCGGCGCCGATGAAGTTGCCGACTAGGTATCTTCCCGAGCCGGTAACCCCCACCCCAGCAATCCTCGCCTTGTCCCCGATATCCCGGAGCAGGTTTCTAAACACCTCCTTGACCGCATCGACAGGCCTTCCAGCGGTCATAAGATAGCTCTTTGCCATGACCCTGGTGCCCGACTCGTCAAGTATAACTGCCTTGGTGCTCGTGGAGCCAACATCGACCCCAAGGTAGCCTGTAAATGGCTTTTCTACTTTCGGGCGCACCCAGCCATCCTGCTGTGTGGTTTTCTCAAGGGGCGGCATTTGGAAGTAGCTTCGCTTGGCATCCGCTTCCGGAAGAAGGGTCACCCTTGAACGCTTCCCGGATTCCCTTGAGAGTAAAGCTGAACCTAAAGCCTCTATATAAAGGTAGTTTTCGGGGACGGTTATCTTTACCCGATGCCCGTTTCTCAGAGAGAGTACCTCGATTAGGGAGTCCAATATTGCTTTATTGGCAGCAACACCGCCAACAAAATAGATTGGCTCCTTAAAAATCCCCTTCTTGAGGGAGGTGGTCATTCGAGCTATGCTCTCACAGAGCCCGCGGAGCATTGCCTCAATTGGGACGCCCTTCTGTTGCAGATGGATGAGGTCAGTCTTGGCAAAAACACTGCACCTTGCCGCTATCCTTGGTGGTGTCCCCTTATACCCCTGCGCAAGGCGGGAGAATTGGTCCATGCTGATCCCGAGCCGGTATGCCTGTTGCTCGAGGAATCTGCCGGTGCCCGCGGCACAAAGAGGGTTTGATGCCACCTTCCAGGGCTTTCTCAGCCCATCCTCCAGCTCTATGACCAGGGAGCTCTGACCGCCAATCTGTATGATAGTTCTTGCGTCTGGATGGAAATGAAGTAGCCCTGAAGCAATAGCTAGCGAACTACTGTATTCCGACCAGTTGAGCTCCTTGGGGATCACACTTCTACCCGATCCGGACACGCCAGCCGCAATAATCTCTTCTAGGTTGAACTTCTCGCCCAGCTTTGAAATAAAGGAGGCATAGGCAGCATTGGGACTGGAGGTTATCTTCTCGATGCCGAGGTGGACTACACTAGCTTCCTCATCGATTAGAGCCAGCTTGGCGTTTACCGAGCCAATGTCTAAGCCAAGGAAATATCCCATTTGTACAAATTATAACACATTGTCGGAATAGAGGCTTAGTAAATGACCTCCTCCTTGCGAAGCTTCTCAATCTCCTCCTCTTCCATGCCGAGCAGCTCCCCAAAAACATATCGGTTATGTTCTCCAAACAAAGGGGCGTGGCGAGTGATCCTGGCTGGGGTGGCCGAGAGCTTCCAGGGAGTGCCGATCAGCGTTAGCTTTCCAATTATGGGGTGGTCAATCTGACTGGTGAACTCGCGCTCCTTGAGGTGGGGGTTGCCGAAGAGCTCCTCACTGCTGAAGGAGGGCATCGCCGCCACACCTGCCCTCTGGAGTATCTCCATCGCCTCGTAGTGGGTATGGTTCATTGTCCACTCGGAGATAAGCCTGTCTAGCTCATCTTCGTTTGCCTTCCTTGAATACGCATCGGCGAATCTATCATCCCTCGTCCATTCCGGGTTTCCGATGGCACTTGAGAAGGCTCGCCACTCCTCATCAGATGCGATGGCGATGCTAATCCATTTATCATCACCCTTGCACCGATAACAATTATGGGGAGCTAGGACGGGGTCGCGGTTTCCGTTCCGGGTCTGATTCCTCCGATTCATGGCATAATCCATGAATGTGTCGCCGATAAGAACGCTCATCGCCTCAGAGGATGAGAGATCGATATATTGCCCTTTGCCTGTCCTCGAGCGGTGAATTAGCGCAGCAAGTATAGCGAAGAAGCCGGTTGTGCCAACCAGTAGATCGGTGCGACCACTCATTGCGGAGGGCGTGCCATTAGGGTGACCGGTAATATAGGACAAACCACCAAGCGCAGCAAATATGGGGGCGTAGCCAGCATAGTTCCATTCAGGCCCGGTGCTCCCTCTGGAGGATGAGGAGAGGTAGATAATATCGGGCTTAACCTTTTTCAGCGTCTCATAATCAAGCCCGAGCCTCGCCATTACCCCGGGACGGAAGTTCTCGGTTATAACATCGCACACCCTGGCGATCCTCTTTGCGAGCTCAACCCCTTTGGGGTGGGAGAGGTTAAGCGTTATATCCAGTTTGTTGAGATTGAGGGTATTAAATAGGGGGGACTCGTCCTTGCCCTTATACCTAGTGCCCAGGGTCACCGAGAAAAGCCTCGAGTGGTCAGTCCTCCGCTCGCTTTCGACCTTGATGACCTCCGCCCCGTTAAGAGCTAGAAGCATTGAGCAGTAGGGGCCAGCCCAAACTTGTGTAAAATCAAGGACCCTTACCCCTTCCAGTCCCCTTCCGTTCACTATACTCCTCCTAGATAATTCCTGCCTCTCTCAGCCTTACCAGCTCCTCTTTGGTATAGCCGAGGAGCTTTGAGTAGACCTCATGATTGTGCTGGCCAATGGTGGGCGCAGGGCGCTCTACACACCAAGGTGTCTCAGAGAGCCTATATGGTGCTGAAGGATATACAAGCCTGCCCGCCTCCGGATGCTCGATCTCGACGAAGAATCCTCTCGCTTTAAGTTGATTATCGTTTTCAATTAGCTCGCTCTGCGATCTAACTACTCCAGCAGGGATTCCTGCAGAGGCGACTTTGTGATAGACCTCCTCCTTGGAGCGGGTCTTCGTCCACTCAGCGATAAGAGTGTTAATCTCTGCGGCATATTTGTCCCGACCCTCCCTATCCTTGAACCGCTCATCCTTTGTCCACTCAGGATTGCCCATGACCTCTCGCAGTGCCTCCCAGTGTCGGTCTTCACCCATGGCAATAAGGGCATAACCATCCGTGCAAGGCAGGAGTTGCGTCCCCCCCCCGGGTCGCACCCTCTTGCTGACGAACCCATCAGAGCCGAAAAGGCCAATCTCAACCCTATCATAGCCGATCGAGGCCTCCTGTTTGGATACATCTATATGCTGGCCGTGGCCGCTCATCTCACGGCTATATAGCGCTACCAGTGTCGCTGAGGCGGCGCTGAGGCCGCAGCAATAATCATCAAAAAAGCCCCCTCCTTTAACGGGTCCAAGTTCAAACTCAGACTGGCCAATAGGGGTAATATATGCTGCTCCAGCACCATGGCTGATGCTGAGGCAATAGGCCTTGTAGTCACGATATAGCCCGGTCTGACCGAAGGGGGTGATGGAGGTCATGATAAGTTTGGGGTTTATCTCCTTCAGGATTTCATAGGTGAGCCCCAGCTCCTGTATCACCTTGGGGGGTTTATCTTCCACGAGTATATCAGCCCATTTCACCAGCTCCATGAAGATGGCTCTTCCGGTTCTAGTCTCAGGGTTAAGGGTTATCCCGAGCTTATTGGTGTTGAGATAGAGAAAGAGGCCGCTCCGCTCCGGGTGGGGGATATCGTTCGGGAAAGGTCCCCTCCTTCTTGCCTCATCACCAACGCCGGGCGGCTCAATCTTTATCACCTCAGCGCCGAGGTCGGCCATAAGCTTGGTGCAGTAAGGTCCAGCCACGAAGCTGGCGTATTCTAAAACCTTTACCCTTTCAAGGGCTTTTCCTGCCATACTCACCTCTGTAATTGCTACATTCCGCCAGGCAAACTCCAGAAACTGCTATTCGCAATGGGCTGCCTTTAGTTTAACCAAATGGTTATTATAACAGAATAAGCTGATCAGGACAAGGGGGGTTCCTAGGCGCTTCTTCTCGAAGAAAAGTTCGGGAAATATCCAGAATGGCCCACCACTTGACAAATTGTGGGGGAGGTGTATACTAATATAAGATGGCGACGGGAGAGGGAAGAATCGAATAGTTAGTTTTGAGGCTGATGGAGACCAAGCGGCGGCTTGGTTGA
>DAOTXZ010000018.1:0-11759 GCA_034435115.1 Dehalococcoidia bacterium
TTCGACCCCTGGGATGAGGAGACACTGCCGGAAGGGTATTTGTGTGGAGGGGGCATTCTGCCCCCTCCCCCGGCTATTGACAATCATCAGACGCCGGGTATAATGGCTTTATATCATGTCCATATCCCAGAGGTCTCCAGCATAGAGGGTTTATGTCTTCAGAGCCAGAAACGCCGGGTTAAGTCTCAGCAAATCCGGAGGTGCCTTATGTAAGCTTTGACCACTGTGCCAGAGCATCTTACTTTGTTTTGGAGGTATTACTGTGTCAGAGCATGAAAGACCCGAATCTCTATTAGGCGCTTACCGGGTTCTGGACCTCACTGATGAGAAGGGGCTTCTTTGCGGCAAGATCCTCGGCGACCTCGGAGCCGATGTCATCAAGATTGAAAAGCCAGGGGGAGACCCGGCAAGAAACATCGGACCCTTCTACAAGAACATCGTCGACCCGGAGAAGAGCCTCTACTGGTTCTATACCAACCTGAACAAGCGGAGTATCACCCTCAATATCGAGACCGACGACGGGCGGGATATATTCAAGAGGCTGGTGAAGACCGCCGATTTCCTTATCGAGTCCTTCGACCCCGGATATATGAAGAGCCTGGGACTGAGCTATGAGGAGCTTGAGAGGATAAACCCCCGCCTCATCATGACCTCGATCACCCCGTTCGGGCAGACCGGTCCCCACAGCCACTTCAAATACTCCGATATAACCACCTGGGCGATGACGGGCATGATGAACCTCTGCGGCGACGCTGACCGGGCGCCGGTGCGCACCTATCCCCAGTGCAACTTTTTCGGCGGGCTTCACGGGGCACTGGGCTCAATGGTCGCCCACTACTTCCGGGAGACCACCGGAGAGGGACAGCATGTTGACGTCTCCATCCAGCAGGGCGGAATGCTGACCCTCATGATCTCCGCCGAATACTGGGACGTCATGAAGGTCAATCTGTTCCGGATGGGGGGCGTTCTTCCCACGCCAAGAAAGAACCTGCCCCCGCTCATGATGCCGGTGATATATCCGTGCAAGGATGGCTATGTGACCCTCTTCCTGATGGGCGGAGTGTCTCCGGTGATGATGGTCTCCAACAAAGGCGTGGTGGAGCTCATGGATAGGGACGGTGTCGCCGAGGAGGTGAAGAAGGTTGACTGGGCTAAAGATATGGATAGCTCAACAGTGCCGCAGGAGGAATATGACCGAGCTCTTGAGCCCGTGAGGAGGTGGCTACTGACCAAGACCAAGGCGGAGCTCTTTGATGAGGCGATTAAGAGGTCAATCCTGCTCGTCCCGGTGAGCACAGCCAAAGACCTTGCCGAAAACGCTCAGCTCCGCGCCCGTGGCTACTGGATTGAGGTGGAGCACCCGGAGCTAAACGATAAGATCACCTACCCCGGCGCCTTCGTCAAGATGAGTGACTGCCAGTGGAGGATCTGGCGCCGGCCGCCGCTCATCGGGGAGCACAATGAGGAGATCTACGAGAAAGAGCTTGGCTTCACTAAAGAGCAACTCGCCCTGTTAAAGGGACGCGGGGTTATCTGACCTCAAGATGAAAGGGGCATGAGATGAAAACAAGAGAGGCTTTCGCAGGAATAAAGGTTGCCGATTTCGCCTGGGTGGGGGTGGGTCCCCAGATCTCCAGGGTCCTCGCCGAGCACGGGGCGACATGTATTCGGGTGGAGTCCCACCGCTATCCCGACTCCCTGAGATTTGCCGGTCCCTTTAAGGATGGCATCCCAGGGCTTGACCGGAGCGCCTTTGGCGTCTGCTATCACACCAATAAATACAGCATGACCGTTGATGTCAACAAGCCCAAGGGGCAGGAGGTCGCCAAGAGGCTCATCATGTGGGCTGATGTGGTTACCGAGTCGTTCACCCCGGGGACGATGGCAAAGTGGGGGCTTGACTACGAGAGCGTGGTGAAGTTCAAGCCGGACATCATCTACTACTCGACCTGCCAGCAGGGACAGTGGGGACCCCACTCCAAGTTTGGCGGCTACGGAACCCATGCCGCCTCGGTTGCCGGCTTCTACGAGGTTACCGGCTGGCCGGACCGGACGCCGGCGATGGTGTACGGCGCCTATACCGACTTTATTTCGCCCTGGTATCTGGCGATTGCCCTTATCGCCGCCCTCGACCGCCGGCGCAAGACGGGCAAGGGGATGTACCTGGATCAATCACAGCTTGAAGCGGGGAGCACATTCCTGGGACCAGCCCTGGTTGACTACTTTGTGAACGGGCGAATCGCCAGCCGCATGGGCAACCGCGACCCATACTGCGCCCCTCACGGGGCTTTCCCCTCGATGGGAACCGACAAGTGGGTGGCAATTGCGGTGTGCACCGATGAGCAGTGGAGGGCACTCTGCAAGACGGTCGGGCACCCCGAGTGGATAGATGACCCCAGGTTTGCCACCTTTAAGGCGAGAAAGGAGAACGAGGACGAGCTGGAACGCCTCATCTCGGAGTGGACAAAGGATTACACGCATGAGGAGGCGATGTATATCCTTCAGGCAGCCGGTGTCCCGGCGGGGGCGGTGCAGAATAACCAGGAGGTCTTCGAAGACCCCCAGGTGAAGCACCGTCAAGCCTATGTATGGATGCCGCACAAGGTGATAGGCAACATGGCGTGGAACACCCCCGCCTACAGGCTCTCCAAGAGCCCGTGGCAGCCGAAGAAGGCAGCCAGCGCTATGGGTGAGGACAACGAGTGGGTGTATAAGGAGATCCTGGGCTACTCCGATGATGAGGTCGCCCAGCTCCTGGTGGAGGGGGTCATCACCACCGAGACTGATGCCATATTCCCGGTGAAATAGGAGTATCAATCTACAGAGCACATAGGTGTGTGGAGGGGGCATCCTGCCCCCTCCACACACAATAAACCTAGGAGGAAGAATATGACCATGGCACTGGAAGGAATAAAGATAATCGATATGTCGCGGCTGGCACCGGGACCATACTGCACCATGATACTGGGTGATCTAGGTGCCGATATAATCAGGATCGACCCCGGCGGAGGCAGGGCTGCTGAGGCAGTCGTGCCAGTTGCGGCTGAGGAGGCGGAGAGAAGGACTGCCTATAATGCCACCGGCCGTAACAAAAGGAGCATCATCCTCAACCTGAGGCTGGAGGGGGCAAAGGAGATATTCTATAAGCTTGCCGAGAGGGCGGATGTCATTGTGGAGGAGTTCAGACCGGGGGTGGTCAAACGCCTTGGCGTTGACTACGAAACCATAAGCAAGATAAACCCCAGGATCGTCTATTGCTCGGTCACCGGCTATGGGCAGGATGGCCCGTATCAGAACATGCCGGGACACGATATCAACTACATATCGATCGCGGGGGCACTGGGCATCATCGGGCAAAAGGGGGGCCCTCCTGCCATACCAAGCAATCTTTTGGCAGACTATGCCGGGGGAGGGATGCATGCCGCAATCGGAATCCTCGCCGCCCTCCTGGCAAGGGAGAGGACTGGCAAGGGGCAGCATGTTGACATCGCTATGTGCGACGGGGTTGTCTCGCTGATGCATATGGCGGCAATGCAATACTTCACCACGGGCAAGGCTCCAGAGAGGGGAAACGATATGCTAACCGGAGGGCTGCCACACTATAATGTCTATGAAACGAAGGATGGCAAATACATAAGCCTCGGTTCTCTTGAGCCCTGGTTTTACGAGAACCTTTGCCGGGCAGTGGGCAGGGAGGATTTTATCCCGTACGAATGGGATGAGGGGAAAAGGAGTGAAATCTTCTCCGCCTTCAGGGAGATCTTTCGCACCAAGACAAGGGATGAGTGGTTTGATCTTCTAAAGCAAATTGATATCTGCGTCGCCCCGGTCTACAGTATTGATGAGGTCTTCTCCGACCCCCAAGTAGTCCACCGCAAGATGGTGGTCGATATTGACCACCCCAGATTGGGGAAGATAAAGCAGGTTGGGATTTCGGTGAAGCTATCCGACACTCCGGGGTCGATCAGAAGCCTGGCTCCATTCCCCGGTCAGCATACCGATGAGATCCTCAAGGAGCTGGGCTATACCGAGAAAAGAATTGAGGAGCTAAGGAGGGAGGGGGCAATCGGGTAGATCGCCCCCTCCCCCTATTCTCGCTTTAGCTCCTCGATCTCCTTTTCCACCTCTTTTAGCTCGGCCTGAAGCTCGTCCCTGTACTCTTCGAGCATACGAAGATATTCCTCTCGGCGGGGAAATGGCCTCAGCCCGTGGAAATAGAAGGCAAAAAGGGGAAATCTGAAGCCGAAACCATACCTCCGATGCCACATTATCTCCACCTCCTCGATCTTCCTTCTTTGCGGCAGCGATCACGACCTCCACTCATCTCTGGTTATACAGGCTCCATGCGGCGACCTCCCCTTCTCCTAACTTGCCTCACCAAGAAGAGAATAAACCCAAACAGAATTATGCTCAAAAACGTGATAGTTCGGTCAACGAGGGTGATAGAGAGGGCAATCGCCTTACCGAGATACATCAGCAGCCCCACCACCCCGGCCTCCACAAAGCCAAGCCCTCCCGGGGTAAAAGGCAGCGCACTGAGAAGGGCAGTGACCATGGCAGCAAAAAGGATGAGGAATGGGAGGGGCCAGGGGATAGAAACCCCGAGCGCCTGGGTGACAAAGAAGAGGCGACCCGCCTCTAGCCCCCATATCCCCAAGCTCAAAAAGGCAAGGAGGGGAAGCTGGCGAAAGCTGCCGAATGCCCCCTCTTGGAAGAGGCCATATATCGATTTCACCCGAGACGGCAGTCGCTGCTCAAACCTCATCCCAAACAGACGCATCGCCCCCAAGGCAATAGCCAGGGCAAGCACCAAGCCCAAGCACACCCAAACGATGACGTCTACCGTTCCAGTGGTTCTCCCCCCCCAAAGACCAAAGACAGCGATAATCAGAAGCAAAAAGACAATAACTACGTCGATAAAACGCTCCGCCACCACAGTGCCCATAGCCTTAGAGAAGCTGGCGTTACTGTCCTCCCTTAAAAGATAGGCTCGGTAGGCATCACCCAATCGAGCGTATAGGATGCTATTGACAAACCAGTTGAGCAAGATGAACTCAGAAAGCCTCCAAAATGATGGGAGGTTAGCCCCGTCATTATTGTCGAAGCCGGCGTTATTCAGAAGCAGGCGCCACCGAAAACCTCGTAAGGGGAAGGTCAAATAATAAGAAATAAAGGCGAGGATGTAGAGGATGGGGCTGCAACTCAAAACCTTCTCCCAGGCAGAGGCAAAATCGATGTCAAGTCTCGTGAGAAGGAAAAATAGGAGGGAGAAGGCGAGGGCAAAAGAGAGCACGGTGCGGACGTTAAGAAACCGCTCCCTAAGCGATATCTCCTGTGTCTTTTTCCCCTTTGAGAGCTCCTGATTATTTCCTGGAAAACCGGTCATCGAGAAAATCGTTTCTGTTCTAAATGTATGTTGCCATTATATTACAACAAAGCGTCCGTTTGAAGCAATACCAACCTGGCTTGACGAGGCCACCCATGAGTGTATACTTAGAGAAAGGAGGTGAGTTCAATGGCAACTAGAGCCTATGTTCTTATCGAGACGGCAGTGGGGAAGACTAAGGATGTGGCCAATGAACTGAAGAGGTTGCAAGGGGTAAAAGTGGCGGATGCTGTTACCGGCCCTTACGATATCATTGCTGTGGTGGAAATGCCAGACCTTGATGCCATTGGTGACCTTGTCACCGGGCAGATCCACCCTATTGGGGGCATTACCAGAACAGTGACCTGCCTTGCAATATCACTGAGCTAGCCGCAAGGGGGGGTTGACTTTTCCTGAAGAAAAGTGTAATATCCTTCCCGCACCGAGTGGTCTCTTTTAGGCTGTTATCCAGATTCCAGTAAAAGGGAGGTGAGCGGATCTTCGATCGACCACAGGAGAAGGTGTATTAAAAGGCACAAAAAGGTCGCCTGGTCTTTGATGGCCCGGAAGTAACTCTCATAAGGAGGGAAGGGATGGATTTTAGCTTTACTGCAGAACAGCTTGCCTTTAAGAAGGAGGTTGAGGAATTCTTCAAAGAGATCATGAGGGGGGCTCCAGAGGGGTGGGTAGGAGGTCTGGAAGACTTGGAGAGTGCGGAGAATCAGCCCTGGGTCCGTGGGGTGCACAAAAAACTAGCTCAAAAGGGGTGGCTTGTCCTGCCCTGGCCCAAGGAATATGGTGGACAGGATGCTCCGATCATTGACCAACTCATATTCAACGAGGCTCTGGGATATTATAATGTGCCTTCCCCGGACATATTTGGCGTCGGTATGATCGGTCCCACCCTCCTCGCTGTTGGCACCGAGGAGCAGAAGAAGGAGCACCTCCCCAAGATTGCCCGGGCTGAGGTCTATTGGTGCCAGGGGTGGAGCGAGCCCAATGCAGGCTCAGACCTAGCGGCACTCACCACCAGGGCGGTGAGGGACGGCGATGATTATATCATAAACGGTCAGAAGATCTGGAACAGCGGAGCCCATCACGCCGACTGGACATTCATGCTCGCCAGAACCGACCCTGAGGCGAGACGGAGCCGGGGCATCTCCTTCTTCCTGGTGGATATGAAGACCCCTGGGATCACAGTCCGCCCCCTCTTAAGCCTTGATGGCAGTCACCTTTATAACGAGACATTCTACGATGATGTCAGGGTCCCGGCACGGAACATGGTGGGTGAAGAGAACCAGGGGTGGGCAGTAACCAGGATGACGATGAACTTCGAAAGGTCGGGGGTGGGGGGGTTTGCCGCAAATAGGCGCTCCCTAGAGGAGTTTGCCCGGTTCTGTAAGGAGACGAAGAGGAATGGCAAGACCTTGGCTGAAGACCCCCTCGTCCGCTCCAGGCTGGCGCAACTTGCCATCGAGGTTGAGGCTGGCAGGTCAATGGCCTACCGCATAGCCTGGACACAGGAGAAGGGAGGCATTGAGGCAATGGCCGGCCTGGCGGCTCTGGCATCGGCGTCAAAGGTTTATGGAAGCGAACTCTCCCAACGTATAGCCTATACCTGTAACCAGATTCTGGGCATGTATGGGCAGTTGCGCCGCGGTTCAAAGCGGGCACCCTTTGGAGGGAGATGGGCAGGCGCCTACGAGCTATGCTGTGGCATGAATATTGCCGCAGGAACCTCTGAGATACAGAGAAATCTCATCGCCTGGACTGCTCTAGAGCTTCCCAGGATGTAAAACCTACAAGGAGGATATGATCATGAACCTTGATTTCACTGAAGAGCAGGAAATGCTCCGAACGATGGCGCGTGATTTTCTCACCAAGGAATGCCCCAGGACGCCGACGGTGAGAGAGCTTGAGGAGGACGAGAGGGGCTATTCCCCGGAGATGTGGAGGAAGATGGCTGATCTGGGATGGCTGGGGCTGGACTTCCCCGAAAAGTATGGGGGCACGGCGATGGATCTCTTGAGCCTGATCATCCTCATTGAGGAAATGGGGCGCAATATCCTGCCCTCCCCTTACTTCTCAACAGTGGTGCTCTGCGGCACAGCTATCCTCGAAGGGGGAACTGAGGAGCAGAAGCAAAGGTTCCTGCCCAAGATAATAAGCGGTGATATGATCATGGCCTGGGCTCAGACGGAGCCCACCAACACATGGAGTGCCAATGGGATCCAGGTGCGCGCTGTCCCGCACCTGGATGAATATATGATAAATGGCACCAAGCTATTTATCAACGATGCCCACATCGCCGATTGGATGATCGTGGTCACCAGAACCAGTCACGGTGCTACCCCAGAGTCAGGGATCACCCTATTCCTGGTTGATGCCAAGAGCCCGGGGATTACCATTACCCCAGAAAAGCCCT
Organism: Dehalococcoidia bacterium; assembly: GCA_034435115.1. GTDB lineage: Bacteria > Chloroflexota > Dehalococcoidia > E44-bin15 > DAOWNJ01 > DAOTXZ01. Next base: position 7,791 of record DAOTXZ010000018.1, read on the forward strand.
GGCATACCATGGGCATGGATAAGATCTGTGAGGTCGTCTTCAAGGATGTGAGGGTGCCTAAGGAGAACATGCTGGGGAAGCCCGGGGAGGGCTGGCGGATAGTTGAGAAGACCCTGCTCAAGGCGACAATATGTAAGTGTGCCGAGTGTGTCGGTGGCATGGAGCAGGTGCTGGAGATGACCAATGCCTATGCCAAGGAGAGGGTCGCCTACGGCCGCCCCATCGGAGGCTTCCAGGGCATTCAGTGGTATCTCGCCAATATGTGGATAGCTACTCAGACCTCCAAGGAGCTCACCTATCGGGCAGGGTGGATGGTTCAAGAGGGTGTGCCGGAGGCTACTGAGTTTGTAGCCATGACCAAGGGCTGGGTTGGGGAGCAGTACAAGTGGGTCAGCGAGCGGGGGATACAGATCCACGGCGGGATTGGAACCACCAGGGATCATGATGTGGGGCTCTATTACCGAAGGGCAAGGGTGGCCGATATGACCTTTGGGGATGCTGATCACCATAGGGAGGCGGTGGCGCGGGGGCTGGGACTGTGAAATCTTGAAAGGAGAACAAAGTGGATCTCGGCTTCACTGAAGAGCAAGAGATGCTCAGAACAATGGCTCGTGATTTCCTCACCAAAGAATGCCCAAAGAAAATGGTGAGGGAGATGGTGGAGGATGAAAGAGGCTATCCTCCAGAGCTATGGCGCAAGATGGCTGAGCTTGGCTGGATGGGGCTTGTGTTCCCTGAGAAATACGGAGGCACTGGGATGGGTTTCCTTGACCTGGTTGTCCTCCTCGAGGAGATGGGGCGCGCCTGTCTTCCCGGCCCCTATTTCTCCACGGTGATCCTTGGCGGGCTCACCATCCTCGATGCAGGAAGCGAGGAGCAAAAGAGCGAGTTCCTGCCCAAGATAGCCAGAGGGGAGTTGATCCTCACCCTGGCGCTTGTGGAGCCCAGCGCCAAGTATGACGCAGCCTCGATTACAACCAAAGCCGTCGCTGATGGGGATAACTATGTTATAAGTGGCACAAAACTTTTTGTTCCCAACGCCCATATAGCCGACTGGATGATCGTGATTGCCAGAACCAAGGACGGAGCGACCCCAGAGGAGGGAATTACCCTCTTCCTTGTCGATGCCAAAAGCCGGGGGATCACCTCAACCCTGCTAAAGACCATCGCCGGAGATAAGCAGTGTGAGGTTGTCTTCAAGGATGTGAGGGTGCCCAAGAAGAATATCCTGGGGAAGCCCGACGGGGGCTGGGAGGTGGTGGAGAGGAGCCTCCAGCGGGCTACGGTGGCTCAGTGTGCTGAGATGATCGGTGGTGCTCAGGCTGCCCTCGATATGTCGGTTGCCTATGCCAAGGAGAGGGTGCAGTTTGGTCGCCCTATCGGCAGCTTCCAGATAATCCAGCACTACTGTGCCAATATGGTAACCGATGTCGATGGGGCGAAATTTGTCACCTATCATGCAGCCTGGAGGCTTGACGAAGGGCTCCCCTGCGCCAAGGAGGCATCCATCGCCAAGGCATGGGTTAGCGAGGCATATCGGCGGGTCACCGTGCTGGGGCATCAGATCCACGGCGCTATCGGGTATTGCATGGATCACGATATGCCCCTTTACTATAAACGAGCCAAGGCGGGCGAGGTGGCATTCGGGGATGCCGATTTCCACCGAGAGCTGGTGGCTCAAGAGATAGGTCTTTAGGTAAATAGAAAAGGGTCGCGATGGGAGGCTGTCGCCGAAGGCGACAGCCTCCCAATTTGTGCCGAAATGAAGCTCTTGGGAGGTATCTAGGAATGGAGTGTATCTTCTGTCGCATCATAGCCGGGGAGGTTCCAAGCAACGTTATCTATCAGGATGAGCAGTCTATTGCCATCCGCGACATTAATCCCCAAGCGCCAAAGCACCTACTGATCATGCCCAAGTCCCACATTCCATCGCTCGCTGAGCTCAAGCCCGAGCAGGAGGCACTTATAGGACACCTGATCACGCTTGCCAACAGGCTGGCGAAAGAGGAGGGGGTCTCAGAGAAGGGGTATCGCATTGTGATAAACGCAGGCCCCGATTCCGGGCAGGAGGTTCCCCACCTCCATATTCACCTTCTTGGCGGGCGGGCACTGGGGAGGCTGGGGTAAAAGATTTTTGGGGGCACCCCTCGGGTGCCCCCAGGAAAAAGTCAAGCCCTTTGCAATAGTGACATCATCTCCTTGACGCTAATAGAACGTGTGTGCTACTCTCCTCTAGGTTCCTATATAGGAGGAGGAGATGGGCACACTTCTTGAGGCAATAAGTGAGGGAAGGTGGCAGCTTGCTGCCCTGTCACTCCTTTTGGGCATGGTGAAGATAAACTGTCACCCCCCCCCGCTAACGCTAAAGAGACCACCGTCGAGGTTTCAGGCGAAGATGGCGAAGAAAAGGAGTAGAAAGGACAGCTTCTACGCCGAGGCGGTGAGCGAGGCAGAGCGCCTGCTTCTCACCGAGGCGATGGAGATAGAGGGGCTTGATGAGGAGATAGCACTACTCCGGGTAAAGTTAATGAGCGCTATCTCAGAGCACCCCGAGAATACAGAGCTACTGCTAAAGGGGATCGGGACACTGGTAAAGGCGGTTGGTACCAAGTATCGCCTCTCCAAGAAGGCAAGGGAGAACCTCACCGATGCCATCAGCCAGGTATTAAAGGAGATCGGCGGTGCCCTATATCCCGAGGGTTTCGATAACGCAGAGGTTTAGAAAGACGAAAAGAGTTCGATGACGGCCGAGGGGCTTAAGCAGACAATAAGGAGACTGGCAACGGCGAGAGGAAAACAACCATCAGTTGACATCTCGCCGGGGTGTCCCTTCGGGGCGGTGGTGGATGAGCGGATCAAAGAGGTGGAGCGAAACCTGGGGGAGATCAAATCGCGGCTAAACGGCCTCATCTTCATTGTCGTGGCGGCGGTGGTGGTGGAGATACTGATGAGGCTCTTGGGTTAGGGTCATGGCTATAAGTCATAAACTTAGACCATATCAGGCAGAAATTGGCAGGGCAATCCTCGATAGCGTTCTCGATCGGAAGGGTCTCACCTTTTCAGTTGAGATCGCCAGGCAGGGGGGGAAGAACGAGCTCTCGGCGCAACTGGAGGTTCTCTTGCTCACCCTTTTTATGGGCATCGGAGGTAACGCTATAAAATGCTCCCCCACCTTCAAGCCACAGACGGTGATCAGCATGATGAGGCTCAAGGAGAGGCTCAATGATGCCGGATATGCCGGGTTCTGGGTCGCCGAGCTTGGCTATATGGTTCGCCTGGGCAAGGCAAGGCAGGTTTTCCTCTCCGCTGATGAGCAGAGCAATGTCGTCGGCGCCACAGCGCACATCCTTCTTGAGGTGGACGAGAGCCAGGATGTCTCAAAGGAGAAATATGCCAAGGAGTTCCGACCAATGGGTGCGGCAACAAATGTGACGGCGGTTCACTACGGCACCACATGGGACGACTCCACCCTCCTTGAGGAGGTGAAACAGGCGAATCTTGAGCTTGAGAGGAGGGACGGCATTAAACGCCATTTCCGCTACGACTGGCAGGAGGTGGCTAAATACAACCCCGACTACCTCCACTTTGTTGAGGGCGAAAGGGAGAGGCTTGGCGAAAGCCACCCCCTATTTCAAACTCAGTATTGCCTCAATCCCATCCACGGCGGGGGCGGCTTTTTAAGCCCTCATCAAAGAGCTCAGATGCTGGGGACACACGGCCGCCGCCATCACCCATCAGGCGGAGGGGAAGTTTATGTCGCCGGAATTGATCTCGCAGGGGAGGCTGAGGAGGGGGATGCTACCCTCCGTGCCCCTAAACCGAGGCGGGATTCCACGGTAGTAACTATCGGTGAGCTCGATTTCTCCTTTCTGAATGAGATGATCAGAGAGCCCAGGGTCGAAATCGTGGAGCACTACTGGTGGACGGGCAAGCCCCACACCTCCCTCTACCCCCAGCTAGTGGATATTC
>DAOTXZ010000019.1:0-19946 GCA_034435115.1 Dehalococcoidia bacterium
TCAACCAAGCCGCCGCTTGGTCTCCATCAGCCTCAAAACTAACTATTCGATTCTTCCCTCTCCCGTCGCCATCTTATATTAGTATACACCTCCCCCACAATTTGTCAAGTGGTGGAGCTGCGTGGACGATATTAAGAACCTTCACCCTGGCCTTCAGCCTCAGTGCTTAATTTCACAGCAGACTGTTGTGCTCCCATACAAACTGGAACAACGCCATCTCTATATCCGCGAGAAACCAGACTTTTCCTGGCCTTGGTCCGGGCGTGTGTACTTGTTGCCCAATGTTACGACAGATATTTAGAAACTTGAGATAGCCCTGCACCATGGAACCTACATTTCCGTCATAAATAGCAGGCAACACATCCTTGCTGATAGCTTTGCGCAACTTCTGATCGAGGGCGACATAGTTTTGTGGACATATACATCGGAGCGTCTTACTACCATAGCTCAGCCCCCATTGTTTGATGGACAATATCGCCTTAAGAGCATCTGCAGGACTACCCAGCATGCTAATGGCTTGCGAAGATGCCTCTCTAACCCATTTTTCAGTATTAGTTCTGAGCATTCTCTGCTTTACGCCTCGCTGATTGCCACCCCAATCTGCGATATGAGCCAAGTCAACTTTTTCCAGATAGCCCGTGCTGATAGCTTTTTGGGAGAGTTCACGTTCCAACTTTGTATACTGCTGGAAATACTCGGATTGGGTATACTTTTCATACCACTCAGGCACGTGCTTGGCAAATTCAGCAACAATCAACCTAGCCATTGTTAGCCCCTGCCCCTTTTGCTAACCTTTGCCACATTTTTGCAAACAGTGGTGGAGCTGAGGGGATTCGAACCCCTGACCTCCTCCGTGCAAAGGAGGCGCTCTCCCTATTGAGCTACAGCCCCATTACTTAATCATATTATCTTACATTAAAATCATGGCTTTGTCTATCACTTAGCTTGCGAAGAAAGAAGTAGTCCCTTGACTGAACTGGAAGATGAGGTTAGTCTTGATTTAACCGTTATTTAGGGGGGCAGAAATGAGACAGGTTACCGCTAATGTCTATGTCGAGACCGGATTTCGTGGTTGTAATCCCGGTTTTGTGACCACCAGGGAAGGGGTTGTGATGATTGATTCCCCATTCAGACCTTCGGATGCAGTGAAGTGGCGGGATGAGATCGCCAAAAAGGGGGAGGTGCGCTACCTCATAAATACCGAGCCTCACGGCGACCACACTGTGGGTAACTACTTCTTCCCCGGGGTTGTGATCGCTCATAGGGGAACCAGGGAAGCACTTCTGACCACCCCGGTGAATATGATTCATGAGCAGGTTCTAATGATGGATCCTGAAGGCTTCTCCCTTATGGAGGGATACCGGCTGAAGCTCCCCTCCATTGTCTTTGATGATAGGCTCACCCTTTATTTGGGTGATCACACCTTTGAGCTAATTCACCTTCCGGGTCATACCCCAAGTGAGATCGCAGTTTACATTCCACAGGAGAGGTTAGTGTTCACCGGGGATAACGTCTTCCATAAGGTTCAAACCTTCCTTCACGAGGCTGACCCCGAAAGGTGGCTTCACTCTCTGGAGGCGATCCGGGAGCTGGATGTAGATGTTTTGGTTCCTGGACACGGCGAGCTATGCGGAAAGGACTATCTCCAGGAGCAGGCCCTCTTTATTCAGGAGTGGGTCGATGCGGTTAAGGACGCCATTAGACAGGGGCTTAGCTGTGAGGAGGCGCAGGAACGGATATCCTTCTTGGATCGCTATCCTATGGATATTGGGCTTGAGGCGATGGGTCCCATGGTGCAGATGATGAACGTGGCAAGACTTTATGACCTTCTCAGTGGCTCATAGCCTGAGTAAGCCTGGCCTCTATCTCCGATAATATGCGCTCCACTTGATCGGTGGATATATGGCACTGCCTGGCTATCTCTTCCGGTGACAGCTCTCTCCCGGTGATAAACCCCTTTCGGAGCAGATATACCTCTTGCTCCTCGGATCCGATGCTGATTCTATCCAGCTCGATTAGCTGGATTATCTCATCATATTCTCTTGCCAGCACCCTCACCTGACTAGCCTCATCCTTGAGTGCCCGGGCATAGTCCCTCCATGCCGTTAGCTTCTCCCCCTTATTCTCGCAGGCGACTGCCCGGTTGAAGTAGGCTCGGGCATTTTGTGGATATAGCTTTATTGCCATATCATAATGTGCTATCGCCCTATCAAGCTCTTGTGTATCTCGGCGGCGAATCCCCTCCTCCAGATGGCGATTGCCCAGAATATAATAGCCGATGGCATCGATACATGCTTTTGGTAGACCCTTTATATCCTCGACCATGTCCAAATCTTCCCAGTCTATGTCCTTTATTCTCCACCTGCTCCCTTCCTTCACCTGCGCCCCTATTCTCAAGTGATGAATGTCCTTGGAGCCGTACCAGAGATCGACAAATTGTCGCCTCCCCTCGGAAGGGGTGAAGATGTTTATGTAGTGGGGCACATATCTCCCCGCATTGTCTATCACTACCTCCACAATCCCGACATCGAGTCCAAATCGTAATCCCAGGGTGAGGAATAACTGGGCATAGCCCAGGCAGTCTGCATATCCCTGGATGAGGACATCCCTCAACCGGAAAAGCCGTCCCCGTTTTATATTCTTCCTTACCAGATGGTAGAGCCAGCCCAGGGCTGCTCGCTCTATCACCGCCCTCTCCCCAGGGCTTTCTATCTTTGAGATTCCTGTCCTCACCCATTTCCCTATCTCTTTTATGGTGGGCCTCCCTTTATGTGCCTTGAGCAGGGCAGCGAGCTCCCTAGGGATTTCAGGCAAAGACCAGCCGGCTAGTATTCCGTCTATCTCATCATAGGTCAGCTTTTGCATTGCAGTCCCCGCAGTGCTGATGTTAAGCAATAGCCGGATAAAATATTATCCCCTGCCGAGCCGGAAATCGACTTTTTGAGCCGCATATAAAAGGAACTCAGCGATTACGCCATGCCTAAATACAGAGGAGCGCTCGGCCTCATCAAGGGATGGGAGCGTCTGTCTGATAGCGATACTGTTTAACCAAAGAGAGCAAGGTGCTGTGAAAAGGTTCCTCCCGGTGTGCTAGTCAAAGCCATGCCAGGTGGTGTTGTTTTCGAGGGGCTCACGCTTAGACACCAGTTTGTTTGCCAGGAAGTCCCAGTCCGGATAGCCGATGGCAATGCACAGGATCATCCGCTTCGACTCGGGAATACCAGTAAATTTCCTAACTACCTCGGGGAACATTATGCCCTGTCCGTTTATGCAGGTGCCAAGGCCGTAATTCATTGCGGCGAGGCAGATTGTCTGGGCAAGGGCGCCGATGTCGGATAAGGGAGGCCAGGTGCCTAGCGACTTATCGAGGGACAAAATGATGGCCGCTGGGGCATCAAAGAAACGGAAGCCTCTCTGCATCCACGCATTTCTCGCCTCCCTGTCTTCCCTGGCTATCCCCATAAGCTGGAAAATCTGAACAGCGAGCTCAATCTGGCGCTGCCTGTAGATGCCCTCATAGGTCTCGATCTGGATATCTGGATTTGGCAATTTCCCCGAGGTCATCGCCTCAATGTTGCCCCGCCTGATGTTGTTCAGAACGTCCCCGGCGACGACGGTGATCTCCCAGGGCTGGGTATTCATCCCCGAGGGCGAACGAGTGGCGATTTCCAGAATCTCCTTAAGGACCTCCTTGGGAACCGGATCGGGCTTATAGCCTCTTATGCTCTTGCGTGTCCGAATGGCCTCTATAACGTCCATGACTTACCCCTCCTTTCTTTTAGGCTTATTGGATCAGGCAGCCTTCGGGATCTCCAGCATAGGCGGCAGCGTCGGACGATGCCTCAAATCGGCTACTATCGGGTATCTGAAGCCAGCCTTGTGGGTATCTTCCAGACCCTTAAGCACCGCCTCGACTTTGTCCCGTGGCATGGTGAAGATGACCTCAAAGTCCTGGGTTCCGCCAAAGACCCGGTCGCCCCCAGAGGGGAGGATGAACTGGCATTTATTAGTGAGAAACGTGCGCGCCACAATGTCGCCGCAGTCGGCGCCCCCGGAGGCGATGGCAGAGACTTCCTCGCCGGTCCCCATGGTTGCCGCCTGGACCAGCCGATAGGCTTGGGCGGAGTTTCCGTAGACCACGATCACATCTGGCTCGAAGGTAGCCACCTCGATGGGGGCTATCAGCAGGTGGCTGTATTTGCCAGCCTCGAGCTTCTTCTCGGCCGGGGTAGGGAAGCCTTCGGGAGCTTCAGCGGCGAAGCCCATGGCTAAGGCGCCGCCGATGCAGCACTGGTCATCCTTGCTGATGGCTAGCGCCCACCGGTAGCGTCTCGCTATGCCAATGGCTTGGCAGAGGGTAACCTGATACCCCAGATCCCGCAGCGGCATCCTGACCCTCTCCGGAAGCTCGCTTTCGGACCGACAGAGCTTAAGAGCTAGGGGAAAGCTCTGGGGCCTGATGTAGAGGTTAAGGGTTTCATTTACCTGTTTGAGATCCATTGGTTCCTCCTTTCTCAGTAAGATCCCTACTTACCCTCTGTAAGGTATTCTAGTAGCTTCACCAAGGCCGGGTAATGCTGCGGCTGGAATCTGAGCCAGGTGGGCGTGGGGTACCTCATTATTCCGGTCCTGTGAACCGCCTCCAGTCCTTTCATAACAGTATTCACTTTACTCACTGGTATAGCGAAGGCCATCTCGTCGGGCGTGGCTAGAGCATTGATGCGCTCGCCCGCGCCGGGCATGATGACTTGGCATTCATCGCTGAGTATGGGGACGACAGTATAGTTGAGGCAACTTCCCCCTCCGGCTGCGGTGAAAGTAAGGGGGCCAACTTCTTCAGAAAGGCGTCCTGCTACCATTAATACCACTTGGGCTGGGTTGCCATACACCACTATCACTTGTGGCTCGAAGTTGGCACGGGAAAGGGGTGCTATAAGCAGATAGCTGTATTTGCCGTATTCGAGCCTGGGGCGGGATTGGGCAATTCTTGCTTGCACCTCTCTGCTTCCAAAGCCCTGAGACTCCATGAAGCTGCCATCGAGATAGCCCTCCTTCGGCGGCAGAAAACCGAGGGAAAGACCAGGTATGGGACATGTGAGATCGTCTTTGCCTATCGCCAAAGTCCAGCCATAGCGCCGGGCGATGCTCATCCCCTGACATAGGGCAATCCTATATCCCAGGTCCCGCGTCGGTATTCTGACCCTCTCCGGGAGTTCACTTTCGGATTGGTACAGTCTGAGAGCTAGGGGAAAGCTCTGAGGCCTGATGTAGGTGTTCAGGGTTTCATTAACCTCTATGAGATCCATTGATTTCCTCCTTCGCTTTTTTGTCCTGCTGGCCTGAGAATCGAATCTGCTTTTGTCACCTCCTTGACATAAAGTAAGAAAGACTCAATCACCCCGGGCTATGCTCTTACCTCTGAATCCAGATAGCGTTGGAAGAACTCGTAGGTCTGGTCGTAGAACCTAAGGTCGGAGAATATCTTGAACTGGATCATCGCCCCCTGAAGGGAAGAGATAATCATGGTGGCTAGCTGGTCGGAGTCAGCCTCATCCCTGATCTCTTTTCTCCTCTTCCCCTCCTCCACGATCCTCATAATCCAGCGGCGCCAGCTCATAATCAGGGCGGCCAGTTCTCTCTTCAGTCCTTCGTTAATATCGTCCATCTCTATTGCTAGATTGAGGATTAGGCATCCGCCCTCAAAAACCCTGTCCGCAGCATAGCTTCTGTAGCCCCGGATCATGGCCAGAAGCTGGTCGCAGGCGTTGGCTTGGCTTCTAACATAGGGGCTGACCTTATCCTGAATCATCCTCCCCGCCTGCTCCAGAACTGTATAGCAGATGGCCTCCTTGGAGTCGAAGTGGCTATAGATGGCGCCCTTGGTCAAGCCGGCAGCCTGGGCTATATCCTCCATTGAGGTGCCATGAAAGCCCTTGCGGCTGAAAAGCTGAGCCGCTCTATCCACAATTATCTCTCGGCTTGTCTTGCCCTTCTTAATGATACTTACCCCAATGAATACTAACCGTTCGGTAGCTTATTACATTGCTTTCAATTTGTCAAGCCTAGTGCGAATTGAGAACCTCAGGCTATCTCTCTTCGTAACGTCAGCGCCCCGAGGAGGATCATCAAGGCGGCGAAAAAGACCAGAATCAGAATGTTAATGCCAACGGTGCCCTCAGTGAGCCCGTACCCCTTGATCATGACCTCGCGCAGGGCGAAGTTGGCATAGGTTAGCGGCAAGGCGTGTGCTATCCACTGAAATACCAGAGGCATGTCCTCTATGGCCCAGATCACGCCGCATAAGAGCACCTGGGGCAAGAGAACCAGGGGTATGAATTGCACGACCTGTAGTTCGTTCCTGGCAAAGGTGGAAAGGAAAATACCCAGATTGACCGAGCCAATGGTCAGGATCATCACGACGAGGAATAGAACTAGTGGATTACCTACATAGTGAATCCGGAGCACGAATATGGCAAAAAGCAGAATCACCAGCGACTGAATAAAGGCAAAAACGCTGAAACCAAGCATATATCCCAGAACAATCTCCCTCCGTCTCAAGGGAGAGGCCATGAGCCGCTCCATGGTGCCCTGGGCGCGCTCACGGAGAAAACTGATCGAGGTCAACAGAAAGACGAAGAAAAAGGCAAACAGGCTGATAATCACCGGCGCAGCATAATCAAGGGTGTTGAAGTGCTCGCCTCCATAAACGTAGCTGGTATTGATCTCAATGGGGCTGGCAACAGCTTCTCCGTCAGGACATATAAGGCCGGCTAACACTTCACTGACCGCTTTGCTCACCCCGCTCAATATGGTGGCGGCAGTTTGAGGGTTTGATCCCTCCAGGGTCAGGTTGAAGGTTGTATGATGGTGGCTAAGCCACTGGGCGGTGAAATCCTCGGGGAAGATAATAGCCCCTTTGAGCTCGCCGGACTCTATCATGGCCTCCACCCCCTCCCGCGAGACCTCCACAACCCGGAATGTCTGGCCCTCCTCAAGCACCTCGACAAGATCGCTAGCTATAAATAGCATGCCCTGCGGTGTGGTGGCGCCCAGGTCTTCATTTACTACTCCAAGCGGAATATCCTTCGCCTCAAGCTCTATGAGATAGGCTACCAGGGAGAGGATGACAATTGGCACAATGATGAGCAGGGCAAGGGTGCGTCGGTCCCGTCTGAACTGGATGATGATCCGCCCTGCCAGTGCCCCTATCCTAGCCCATCTCATGGCTACCCCCCGAGTGGTAGAGGAAAGCCTCTTCAAGGGTTGATTTACCCGCCCTTGAGATCACCTCGGCAACACTCCCCTCAGCTACCAGTCTGCCGTTACTCATCAGCCCGAGGCGGTCACAGCGCTCCGCCTCGTCCATTGCGTGGCTGGTGAGGATAATGGCCACCCCTTGCTGGTTAAGCTGCTTAAAGTGTTGCCAGAAGGTAGCCCGAAGCTGGGGATCGATACCGACCGTAGGCTCATCGAGGAGTAAAAGCCTTGGTTTATGCACCAGAGAGCAGGCCAGAGAGATGCGCCGCCTCATGCCACTGCTGAGGGTTGCTACCTTGGCATTGGCACGCTCTCTGAGCTCTATGAGTCTGAGAAGCTCCTCTACCCTTTCCTCTGGGATCTCCCCGTAGATGCGGCCAAAGAATCTGATGTTCTCACGAACGGTCAGCTCTTGATAGAGGGCCTCCGCCTGGGTCATATAGCCAACATGAGAGAGAACTTCCTTATCGGGCATCTTTTTGCCAAAAACCTTGGCTACCCCGGCGGTGGGGGAGATCAGCCCAACGAGCATCCGAATGAGTGTTGTCTTGCCAGAGCCGTTGGGACCCAGAAGCCCGTAGGTCTCACCCGCCCAAACCCTCAGGTCCAGCCCCTTGACTGCCTCGATGTCACCAAAGCGCTTGGTGAGGTCATTCGTTTCAACAACAGCTTCCAGCGTCTCGTTGCCGCGATCTTGACCACCGAGGGCATCGAGCCGTCTCTCCAGTTCCCGAACTCTTCGGCTGAGTTCATCAAGTTCTTCCATACCATGTTCCCTTTAACGGGCTCGTTATACCTCAGGCATGTTTCCCAACTAGAGATGGGTTTCCATGGCGCTATATGCAGCCCGGAGCCTTTCTCCCAGCAGGCAGGCGAGCCGTTCCATTACCCTGAAACCTATGCCCGGCTCCCTCTCCAACACCGATCGCAGGCTGGTGCCTTCTAGGGAAATGACCTGGGTCGGCTTTTGGCAAATAGACGATGCCGTTGCATAGCGGGGTCCGTAAAGCAATGCCGACCAGCCCATGGCTTTGCCCTTTCCCAAGAGCCCGAGGGGCCTCGTTGCTGTCCGATCCCCTAGATTAATAGACCTTTGCAAGAGCACCTGACTGTCTACAATTACATAAAGTCTCGCACTATGCTCACCTTGCACAAATATGCTGTCCCCCGCTTCGTAGGCCTCGATCTGACATGCACTAGCTAACGAAGTGGCTAGCATACGTATCTCATCTTCGCTTAGTGAAGCAAAAAGCTCACAAGCTTTCAGGCCTTCGACTATCTCAGACGATGTCACTCTTGCCTCCTGCACCCGGGGCTGACATTCTCCCCGGTGTGATTTTTAGGTCATCTATCTGCCAGCCAAAGAGCGTCGGAATCGGGCATCGAAGGAGGAAATCGAAAGAGCCGGCTTTGGAGGTTATCTGAACCGAATAGTAAGCCGAGTTGCTTTTTGAGCCCTATTTCCCCTTGAATACGGGCTCTCTCTTCTCTAGGAAAGAGGCGATCCCCTCCCGGGCGTCCTCGGAGGTGATGCAGATCCCCTGGGCCCAGGCCTCGTAGGCTAGGGCGGTGGCGAAGTTGCTGGTTTCCTCTGCTGCATAGACCGCCTTCTTGGCCAGCTCGATGGCTAGGGGGGGACCTTTAGCTATGCGACCGGCCAGCTTCTTTGCCTCATCGATAAGCTGATCGGCAGGCACCACCTTGCTTACCAGGCCTATCTCCTTGGCCTCCTGAGCGTTGATTATATCGCCGGTGAACATGAGCTCCAGCGCCTTTGAAGTCCCGACTGCCCGCGGCAGAAGGTAGGTCAGGCCCATATCAGGCACCAGTGCTCTCTTCACGAATATGGAACTGAATCTGGCAGTTTCCGAGGCGATGCGGATATCGCAGCACATGGCCAAGGAGAATCCTCCCCCGGCGGCGATTCCGTTCACCGCAGCAATGATCGGCTTTTCCAGACTCCTGAGATGAAGCATCAGGTTGCCATAGCGAGACAGGGGCTTTGTCCTGAGGTTACGCTGCTCCGCAGGAGCGCCGCCGAGCTCCGCAGGAGCGCCACCGAGCTCTGCAAGGTCTGCCCCTCCACAGAAGCCCCGACCGGCTCCGGTCAGGATCACCACCCTGATCTGGTCATCGGTGGCTACCTCTTCTAAAGCTGCGGTGAGCTCGTCCAGCATTTTGGTGCCCAAGGAATTGAGTCTCTCAGGCCGATTTAGTGTTATCAGGGCAATCACGTTTTCCCTCTCCAGGGTCACATGCTCATATGCCATGTCTTGCCTCCTTTTGTCTACCTTAGCCTGGCTGCTGCCTTTTCCAGTATCTCCTCAAGCTGAGGGAATACCTTGGTCTTAGCCTTGGAATAGACAAGCTCACCGTTTATCGTCACCTCGTACCTGCCTCCCCCGGCTGGGATAAGAGTGAGTTTTGAGATCCGCTCTTTATAAGCAAGAAGCAGTTCCTCCGCCATCCAGACGGCCCTGGGGAGGTAGTTTCAAGGCACACAGTACTCAATAGAGATCTCAAGCTTCTCAGCCATGGGGTCACCTCCGGTGCGAAGCAATCGAGCTACAGGGTCTTTTGTCAAGTATAGCAGACGGGATAGGGGTTGGCAATAGCTTGTGATGCCAATATACGAGAGTCCTGCCACCCATGGCCCTGAACGAAAGTATTGCCCGGGCTCACCCGTGTGGGCTATTGCCCGCACGAGTGCTGCGATGGAGAATCGTAGGTGTATGGAAAAACGCCAATAGTTCCCACCAAAGGAAAGACTGGAGCAGGGTCAATGATGACCATAATCGGCGTAGTAAGGAATGGAAAGATAGCCGGGTTTTCGCACCTTTGGCACTGGGGTTGCCTGCATATCTGGTTCGGCGTTGACACAGTCATGCCATCTGCCTGGTACAGAGACCTGGTTATCCTGTTTCCAGCAGTGTCAGTGGCGCCAAACTAGGGTGAAGGCTGCTTGGCTTTAATTGTGCCCTTTTATTCTCTATTGACTTTCCAGAATGAGAAAGTTAAAATAAGGTTCACAATATTTGAATTGTATCCTTTTGGTGCTATCCTTATGCGGCCTGTTTCGTTATAGTGGATAAGTGGGCGTCATCGGGTGCAAATAGGAATGTTGAGGTAGGAGGGACATGCCTCATCCAGGGACAAAGAGGGTCGAGTTTGCGATGGAACGCCTGAGGCGGGGGGCGGCCATTTCTATTGACCCTGAGAAGCCAGATATCGAGGACCTTCTCCACCTCATGGTAGAAGTAGGGGCCTCGGATCTTTTTCTTTCAGTGGGCAGTCCGCCGGTTCTACGGGTGGAGGGCGTATTACATCCCATTCCTGAATTAGCCGTCCTCAGCCCCAATTGGATTCGGGAGGTTTTTATAACTGTCGCCGATGATGAGGCCCAGCAGACCTTTCTTAGATGGAAAGAACTTGATTTTGCCTACGACGTGCCAGGTTTGGCGAGGTTCCGCATCAACGCCTGCTTACAGAGGGGAACGATTAGCCTTTCATTCCGTTTGATCCCCTCCACCATTCCCACCATTGATGAGCTGGGTATTCCCCAGGTATGTAAACAGCTTGTCACCAGAACGAGGGGGCTTGTGTTGCTCACCGGGCCTGTCGGCAGTGGCAAAAGCACCACCCTGGCAGCAATGATAAACTATTTGAATGAAACCGAAAGCCGCCGTGTCGTCACCGTCGAGGATCCAATAGAGTTTGTCCACCAGGACAAGAAATGCTCCATCATCCAGCGGGAGGTGGGGCGAGATACGTTCTCCTTTTCTGCTGCGTTAAGACACCTACTCCGCCAGAACCCTGACGTGATCGCTATCGGGGAGATGCGCGACCTTGAGACAATGGCTACGGCAGTAACTGCAGCGGAAACAGGACATCTGGTTCTGGCGACGATCCACACCGGTGGCGCAATCCAGGCTATTGACCGCATCATCGATGTCTTCCCACCCGAGCAGCAAAATCAGATTAGGGTGCAGCTTTCCGTGGCGCTGGAGGCGGTAGTTTCACAAATCCTGTTGCCCAGGTTGGATGGGAGGGGGAGGATAGCTGCATTTGAGGTGATAATTGCCATCCCCGCGATCAGGAACCTCATTCGAGATGGTAAGACCAATCAAATTCACAGTTTCCTGCAGACCGGACGGCAATACGGCATGCAAACCATGGATCAGGCACTGCAAACCCTTGTCGAGCGTCGTTTGATTAGCCCTTATGAGGCCGCGCTGAGGGCTGACAGCGGTGACAAACTACGATTTGACGTATAGATTTCCCCCATCTAAGGTAGTCCTCTTCGGCCCCACTCATGTTGACAGCCCGGCGTAGGTAATATATTGTTATTGGGAGCCAAGCGAGAAAACCCCAAACACGCTCGCCGCGGAAGGGCCAACCGTTCGAGAATTCAAAAGAATGCTGTTCCTATTCTTCGTGTCTCATATACTAAGAAAGGAGGTTTCAAACCATGAAAAACAAGATATGGCCCAGTTTTGATGAGGCTGTGGCTGACATCCCCAATGGGGCAAGTGTGGCAATGTATTTCTGGGGGTTCCCGGGTTGTCCCCAGAACCTGATTCGAGCCCTTAGAGACCATGGGGCGAGGGACCTCACCCTCATCGTGGAGAACTGGATCCCGTTTCCCCTTCCTGAGGATGTCTTTATTGGCCCGGGCATCCTTCTCCGCCAGGTGAAGAAACTCATCACCCCCTACTATGTGAGTTCGGCCAGGGCTGCTGATATGGGTGTGCCGACTGAGGAGGCTGAACACGAGAGAAAGCTTGAGGTTGAGCCTATAAGCCACGGCCTCTTGATGGCAAGGCTCCGAGCGGCTGCCGGCGGTCTTGGCGGCTTCTATAGCCCGGTAGGCATTGGCACTATGGTTGAGAAGGGGAAGGAGAAGAGGGTGATAAACGGGAAGGAGTATATTCTGGAGATGCCCCTCAGGCCCGATTTCGGCTTCGTCCGGGCTTATAAGGCGGATAAGTATGGCAACCTCGTTTATGCGGGTGTGGGTAGAGGGTGTAACCCGATTGTGGCAATGGCTTCGAAGGTGACCATCGCTGAGGTCGATGAGATAGTTGAGCCTGGTGAGCTTGACCCCGAGACTGTTGTTACACCAGCAGCGTTTGTCGACCGCATAGTCCAGATCCCCGAGGGGGGTTTCGGAAGCTATAAGTATACGATGGGGAAGATCCAGGAGATACTCGCGATAGAGTGGCTGAGACCACTCTTTGTCTCTACTAAAAAAGAGGAGGCTCAGGGATGAAGAAGCGGCTTTCGGAGGAGACCATCGCTATGAGGATTGCCAAGGAGTTTAAGGACGGGGACTGCGTCAACCTTGGCGTGGGAATACCAAACCTGTGCGCTCTATTTGTGCCCGAGGGCAGGACGGTGCTCTTCGAATCGGAGAACGGCGTCCTGGGTTATGGACCGATCCTCCTTGAGGACGAGCTGGACAAGGTGGACATAAGATATGTCGACGCCGGGGGGAGGTTCTTCACCCCCAAACCGGGCATGTCCTTCTTTGATATGGATATGTCATTTGATATGATAAGGGGCGGGCGACTGGACATAACGGTGATGGGAGCATATCAGGTTTCAGAGAAGGGTGACCTGGCAAACAATATTCGCCCCGGTGATGTCAGCCTTACTATAGGCGGGAGCATGGATCTGGCTATCGGGGCAAAGAGGGTGATTATCGCAATGGAGCACGTCACCAAGGATGGCAAGCCCAGGATTCTCAAGGAGTGCACCTATCCCCTCACTGCCAAGGAGTGCGTGAGCCTGATTGTGAGCGATATCGCCGTTATGGAGGTCACCAAAGAGGGGCTTGTCCTCAAGGAGGTTGCCCCGGGGTGGACTGTAGAGGAGGTTCAAGCCCTTACTGAGCCCAGGCTCATCGTGGCTGATGACCTCAAGGAGATCGAGCTATAGATTAGTCCTGTTTTAAGCATAATTTGACGGGGGTTTGAGGCTATGAAGTATATATCCATAGAGAAGGACGGTTATTTCTCTATCATCAAGCTCAATCGTCCCGAGAGGCTCAATGCGCTTAGCAGGCAGCTTCTCCTCGAGTTGGAGGGGGCGATTGGTCTGGTGGCAAAGGACGAGGAGACCCGTATCGTCATCATCACCGGGGAGGGGAGGGCCTTCTCGGCGGGCGCTGATTTCAAGGAGGTTCCTCCCGAGATGAGTGGGGCTGAGTTTAGAGCTTCTGAAGCGGGTCATCGGGTTATGAAGGCTCTGGCTGGGCTTGAGAAGATAACCATCGCTGCCATCAATGGTCTGGCCGTAGGCGGTGCTGTTGCCCTCGCCATCTACTGCGACTTAATCGTCGCCGCAGAGGGGGCTACCTTTTCCATCCCCGAGTTAGCCCGCGGCATGCCGCTCCTATGGGGTGCTACCCCCCGGCTGGTGAGTGTTGTGGGACCACTGAAAGCTAAGGAGCTCATCTTGACCCGCGACGTCATCGATGCCAAGGAGGCACTCCGGATCGGCTTGGTAAACAGGGTCGTCCCTACCGATGAGCTCATTACAGCCGCCAAGGAGATGGGAAATAAGATCGCCTCTGGTCCTCCAATGGCGGTGATAATAGTCAAGAACTATATAAATGCGATGCTATCCACCAACTTGGCCGATGCCTCGGTTTTTGATTCCTATCTGGGGGCCCTCTGCGTAGGCACCGAGGACTTCAAGGAAGGCGTGGCCAGTTTCCTTGAGAAAAGGGAGCCCCGCTTCACCGGTCGGTGAAGGCAGTGGGCTTTCTTTAAACCATACGTCTATTGCTAGTCTACCGCTAGCAAATAATTTGGAACCAGTCCCCATTCCGTTATTGGCCAGTAGCGTATCCATGCCTTACCGATTATGTTTTCGCGGGGCACCATCCACCCGTAGCGAGAATCGATGCTGCTATTGCGGTTGTCACCCAAGACAAAGTATTCATTTTCCCCAATTTCTGTCGGAGGGTAAGTGTCGTTCCACGGCTGCGTGACATAGGGCTCTTCAATTGGAATTCCATTTATATAGACCAGTCCATCTTTTATCTCCACCGTATCGCCGGGGATGGCGATGACCCGTTTGATCCAATCCTCACCCGGGTTTACCGTGGAGTGGAAAACTATCACATCCCCTCTCTGAGGGGGATGAAGGAGATAAGCTACTTTATTGACCAGAATTCGTTGCCCATCATAGAGATTGGGCTCCATGCAGGGACCATTGATTACGTAGCTCGCGATGGTAACATTGATGGCAAAACAGATGACCAGAGCCAGGAGAACGATCTTTATAAACTCGCGGATTTTGGCCCTCCTTCCGCAAACTAGCTTCCATACCCTCCTTGGCGGTTTATTATAATCCATTTCTCCCTGTTCTTCCAGCCTGACGAACGCATTGGACTGACCTGCTCAACATCTGATAGAATCGGACGTAACCCGTCGGTGGGCATGGGAAGGGCATAGGCAAAGTATGGAGGAGCGTGAGCTTATCCAGCGCAGCAAGGAAGGTGACCTTAGCAGCTTCAATAAGCTTGTGGAAAAATACCAGCGGGATGTCTATAACCTTGCCTTGCGCATGTTGGGCAATGTCCAGGCTGCCGAAGATATAGCCCAGGATACCTTCATCTCTGCCTTTAGAGGCATTGGAAAGTTCAGGGGCGGAAACTTCAAGGTATGGCTCTTACGTATTGCGGCAAATGCCTGCCACGATGAATTTCGAAGGCTGCAGCGCCACCCCTCCGTTCCCCTGGAGGACGTAAGCCTCACCGCATCGGATGACTCTTTCGACGACCATGCCTTGCGTCGTGAACTGGCTCAAAAGCTCAAAGAAGGGCTCGCAAGTCTCTCCCCCGACCAGCGCCTAGCGGTAATCCTTTGCGACATCCAGGGTCTAAGCTACGAGGAGATCGCCCAGGTGATGGGCAGCTCGGTGGGCACTGTAAGGTCGCGGCTCAGTCGGGGGCGAGCGCGCCTTCGTGACTACCTGGCTCGTTATAGGGAACTTTCCTCCTAGAAATTTCGTCATTATATATAGAGAGGGAGAAGATGTTCGGCTATTTTAGAGGTAGGCAGTGCCGGAAGATGCGAAGAGTGCTCTCCGACTATATAGACGAGCGCCTAACCCCCTCGGAGCAGAGGATGGTGGAGCACCACCTGGATGTTTGCGAGGGGTGTCGCCGTGAGCTTCATTCCCTCAGGGCAACGGTAGATTTGCTCCACCTTGTACCTATCGTTTCCCCCTCCCGTTCCTTCGCCCTAACCAGGGTGGAGCCGGTCCCGCGCCCCGCCACCTTTGTCTGGCTGCGGGCTGCCACTGCCTTTGCTACATTGCTTCTGGTATTCCTTTTTGTTGGTGATATCCTTAGTCCATCCGGGGGATTCCCTCTTCCTCAAGGCATGCTATTGAGAATAGCCGGTGAGCCAGGGCAGTTCACTTCTGGAGATAGTGCCCTGATCACCGGGGGGCCAACCTTGTCGCTGTGGCAACTTGAGCTAGCCTTGCTCGTAGTGGTGGCGATTTTGGGTGGAGCAACGGCACTTGTGTGGCGAAAAGGAAGCAAGGGAGGTGCAAAAGGGGTTTGAGATGAGAGTCAGATGGTACTTGGTGATAGCCTTGCTCCTGGGGGTGATTTTACTTGTGCCTGTTGGTTGTTTCTTGACTCAGGCCAGTGGATTTACCAAGGAGCAAAGCCGGGAGATAGCTGAAGATTATTTGAGGAACGACCCTACCTTCAGATTTGACGGCATTGCGGGGAGCATCAAGCTTGTTGAGACCAACCGTCCGGGAGGTACATACTGCTGGGAGTTTGTATTTGAATTTGAGTGTCTCCATGCCGGCTATGGTGATCGGTCAGGGGAGGTGGTTGCTCAGGTGATAACTCCCCATAGTGCTAGAATCGTGGTTATGGCGGGTGAGGTGGTATCAGCGGTCATGGATGGTAAATGGGATATGGTGAATCAGCGGATGATTGAGTAGATTGTAGAAAGGGGGTTCAGAATGTGAGAAGGAGGTTACTCATAGCGGGCTTGGTGTCAGCGCTTGCAATCACAGGTGTCGGTTATATCTGGTATAGACATAGGAAAGGAGGCTTAAGATGAGGGAAAACTGGCTGCCACTAATAGGCTTAATCTTAGGGGTTGCCCTTTTGGGATCGGTGTTGAGCCCGGTGGTGGGTGCAAATCCAACAGGCTTCCCCCAATCTTGGACAACCCCCAATATTCTACCAAATCCAGATGGTTACTACAACTGTCAGCAAACTGGGATCTGGGTAACCGGGGAGGGAAGGGTTAGCGTGGTCCCTGATGTTGCCATCCTCGGTTTGGGGGTGGAGGCTCAGGCGGAGACTGTGGAGCAGGCGATGGGTGAGGCAGCCACGGCGATGGATGCCATAATGCAAGCCCTGCTTGCGAATGGGGTTGCTGAGGAGGACATCCGGACCCGGTGGTTTAGCATCTATCCGGTGTGGCGATACATTGGTGGGTATGAGATATTTGACGGCTATCACGTGACCAATATGATTACAGTAAAGATAAGGGATATGGATAATGTCGGTCACATCATTGATGCCGCCGCCAAGGCGGGGGGAGACCTTACCAGGATTAGCTGGGTGAGCTTCATGGTGGATGATCCATCCCAGTATTATGAGCAGGCGCTAGCAGAGGCAGTCCTTGATGCCAAAGCAAAGGCGGAGCTGATGGCTGAGCTCACTGGGGTTCAGCTCGGTGCCCCCATCTATATCTCTGAGGGATGGTACTATCCTTATTACTTGGATTATGGATACAGGGTTTATACAGCGGAGGGCTTTGTCACCACCCCCATAAGCCCCGGGGAGACTGAGATCTATGCTACGGTGCAGATTGTGTTTTCAATAGTAGCAGAGTAGTCGGCTGACACGAGGTTTCTAAGGGTGGAGCGGGCCACTGGCCCGCTCCACCCTTTTCCGGGGCAAATATTGCGCTTCGTCGAGCTAGCTGATAGAATGACAAGTTAAAGGGGGGAATAGGATATGGTTTTAAGCGACCGCACAATCAAGGAGGAGATCGCTCGGGGGAGGATTGTCATCGAACCTTTAGACGTGAGCTGTATTCAGCCGGCGAGTGTCGATATACACCTGGACAAAAAGCTCCTTGTGTTTAAGACATGGCGCCAGCCTTTCTATATCGATGTGAAACAAAATACCGAAGACCTGACCGAGGTTGTGGAGATTGATGAGGACCGTCCCTTCTTTTTGAACCCCGGTGAATTTGTTCTGGCAAGCACCCTGGAGTCCATCACACTCCCCCCTGATATTGTTGGACGCCTTGAGGGCAAGAGCTCCCTGGGCAGGATCGGGCTTCTCATTCATTCTACTGCTGGCTATGTTGACCCCGGCTGGCAGGGACATTTGACCCTGGAGCTTTCAAACGTGGCAAAGTTGCCGATCACCCTTTACTACAGAATGAAGATCGGGCAGATCTCTTTCCTTCGTCTCAGCTCTCCTGCGGAGAGGCTCTATGGGGATGAGGGGCTGGGGAGTAAATACCAGGGTCAGGTTGAGCCAACGGCAAGCAGATATTATCAGGATTTCCAAAGGGGGAAAGTCTAGGTATTCCTATGGACTACATGGCTCACGCGCTTTCTCTGGCAAAACTCGCCCTCGGTCATACCAGCCCCAATCCCGCAGTGGGGGCGGTGATTACTAGGGATGGCATTATAATTGGTGAAGGCTATACCCAGCCGCCGGGCTCCCATCATGCCGAGGTGATGGCGCTCAAAAAGGCGGGGGAGAGGGCTTGTGGGGCGACAATGTATGTGACACTTGAGCCCTGCTGCCACTTCGGGAGAACCCCACCCTGCACTAAGGCCATCATCGATGCTGGCATCGCTGAGGTTCACCTCGCCACTCTCGATCCCAACCCGCTGGTTTCGGGTAAGGGGATGGCAGAGCTTGAGGCGGCGGGGATAAAGACCTATGTTGGTGAGCATGAGGAGGAGGCAAGAGAGCTTAACGAAGCATATATGAAATTCATCACCGCCGGGATTCCGTTTGTCACTGCCAAATTTGCCATGAGTCTCGATGGGAAGGTCGCCACCAGAACTGGCGACTCTAAGTGGATCAGCGGTGAGGAATCACAGAGATATGTTCACGCTCTCCGCCGTAATGTTGATGCCATCATGGTGGGCGTGGGCACTGTGCTTAGCGATGACCCCCAACTCACGGTCAGGCTGGGTGACGAGACTCACAGGCAACCGCTTCGGGTAATCGTTGATAGCCAGGGACGCACCCCCATAACTGCTAGGGTATTTCGGTCTCCGGGCAAAACACTCCTTGCAGTGGGGAAATCCATCCCTCAGGACAAGGTCAGGCGGTTCAGGGAAGCTGGTGCCGAGGTTATGGAGCTATCTTCGGAGGGGGGGCTAGTGGACTTGAGAGAGTTATTGAGCGCCCTGGGGAGAAGAGGGGTCACTAGCCTTCTGGTGGAGGGGGGTGGAACCCTCCTCGGCTCCTTTTTCGACCTCGGGCTCATAGATAAGGTCATCGTCTTTATCGCTCCTATTATTATCGGAGGAGATGGGGCGAAATCTGCTGTTGGCGGCAATGGGGTGCCGACAATTGCCCAGGCGCTCCGGCTTAATAAGGTGAAGGTGGAGCGCTTTGGCAGCGATGTGATGATCAGCGGTTATGTTGCTGAGGGGTGGCCATGTCGCTAGTGGTAACCGTTTATGTCCCCAGTGGCATCGTTATGGCAGCCGACAGCCGGATGGTGGCAACCCGCAGGGAGGAGAAAAGGGAGGGGGAGCGAGCCATCATAACTGAGCGGCAGGTGGTGCTTTCAGACTATGCCTATAAGGTCATCGCTCTGGAGACGGTTCCGGTGGGCATCGCCTCCTTTGACGCTGCCATAATCAATAATGAGCCTATCGATAGCCATGTAAGGAGATTTCAAGAGCTACTAGTCTCGCCGGGTGATAGCGTGCTCAGCGTCGCCCAGAAACTGGTCGCTCACTTCCAGAGCCAGTCTCCGGGCGTGCCTGTTGGCTTCCATGTCTGCGGTTATCAGGGTGAAGATAAGAGGAGTGTTCCTCATGTTTATTCCTGTCATACAATTAAAGAGACGACGCCGAAAAGGCACAATATAGGTGATAAGGGCAATATCCTTTATGGAGTAACCTGGAGTGGGGAGAGGTCAGTTATCGATAGGCTTATCAACCGCTCGGTTCTGCCGCTATTCGCCGCCATGCCGCTCCAGGATGCAATAGATTATGCTATCTACCTTATAAGGACAACAATTGAGACACTCAGGTTTGAGCCGAGGTTTCCCGTTGTTGGCGGTGCCATAGATGTGCTGGCGATCACCCCGCCGGGGAAGCTCTGCTTTATTCAGAGGAAGGAGCTTCGGGGAGGCTAGGGTGGGGAGGATGGAGAGGGGGGAGATTGAAAAAATGTTCACCGGCATTGTAGAGGAGGTGGGAAGGGTAAAGGCGGCAACTGACACAAGGCTCACTATATCCTCCAGGATGGTTATTGAGGATATGAGGCTTGGGGATAGCATCGCGGTCAACGGGGCATGCCTCACCGTTGTTGCCCTGGAAAGCGATGCCTTTTCGGTTGATGTTATGCCCGAGACACTTCGCCGCACTAACCTCGGCGAGCTGCATCGGGGAGACCCGGTCAACCTGGAACGGGCTTTGGCGGTGGGGGGGCGGATGGG
>DAOTXZ010000020.1:0-3219 GCA_034435115.1 Dehalococcoidia bacterium
CGCTTGACGCTGTCCCCCAGAGGGTCAACATCAATACCGCCGATGCGTGGCTCCTTGACGCTCTGCCCGGCATTGGCCCGACTCTGGCTCGGAGGATTGTTGACTACCGTGAGCAAAATGGCCCCTTTCAGTCCACCGAGGAATTGCTCAATGTGGAGGGCATCGGCCCAGCCACCCTTGATGATATTAGAGACCTGATCACAGTCGGGCCTTGAAAGAGCTTTGCTTGTGAGAGGGTATGAGGGTTATATACCTCTGCTCGGCCTGGGTGCTTGGCATCTATCTGGGCTTCAAGTTTGCCCCGCTACCGGGCAGTGCCTTTATGGCGCTCCTTCCCGCTCTTGCTCTCCTTCTCCTTTCAATTAAGAGGAGGGCACTCCTCATCTGGGGGCTTTGTCTGGGTGCCCTTGTTGCCGGTATGTTTCGCTTTGAACCGGCAGACCTTGGCACACTGCATTACTATAATGATGGCGGAACGGTTGTCCTTAGGGGGGTGGTGGACGCCGACCCGGAGGCGGTCGATAGGGCGCAGCGGTTTCGTTTCTCTGCCCGGGAGATAGATTTGGATGGCGAATGGAGGGATGTATCTGGGTCGGCCCTGGTCTATTTACCCCAGTTCCCTTCGTATAGCTATGGGGATGTGCTCGAATTGACTGGGGAGCTTAAGACCCCACCCCGGCTTGGGGAGTTTGACTACCAGGAGTACCTGGCGCGGCAGGGGATTGGCTCTACCATGTATTACCCCCAGGTTGAGCTCCTGGAAAGGGGGAGGGGTTTTAAGCCGCTTGAGTGGATATATAGCCTGAGGCATGGAATGGCGGAGGCACTCTCAGGCGCCTTGCCTGAGCCTGAGGCATCGCTTGCTCAGAGCGTCTTCCTTGGGCTTCGCGTCAATATACCTGAGCACACCTACGAGGCATTCTCCACAACGGGCACCGCCCATATACTTGCTATCTCCGGGGTTCATGTCGGCGTCGTTGCCGGAATGCTTCTGAGTATCGGGGCTTGGCTCTTCGGCAAACAGAGACCAACATATATCTTGATTTCCATTTTTGTCATCTGGTTTTATGTAATCCTTGCCGGGATGCAACCATCTGCCCTCCGGGCTGCCATCATGGCGAGTTTATTCCTTTTTGCCTCTTGGATAGGCAGACCGCGCAGTGCCATAATTGCCCTTGCCATTGCCGCTGCAGCCATGGTGGGGATTCGCCCCCAGATCCTGTGGGATGTATCCTTCCAGCTTAGCTTTATGGCGATGGCGGGGCTTGTATTTCTTGCCCCTCTGTTTCAGGGGTGGGGGAGGAGGGTGAAACTTCCCGGCGTCGCCGTCGATGCCCTTGCCGTTGCCCTGGCGGCGATCATTGCCACTCTACCCCTAGTTGCTTACTACTTCGGCGTTGTCCCGCTGGTTGGCCTTCCCGCCACCCTCTTCGCCCTGCCGGCACTGCTGGGGATACTGGTGACCTCTGCGCTGGTTGGGTTTGTCGGGCTTTTTGCGCCGCCCCTTGCCTGGATTCTGGGCTGGCTTGCCTTCCCCTTCCTGTGGTATATGATAAAGGTAGTGGAGATTTTCGCTTGGTTACCCTTTTCCCACGTCGAGGTTCCCCGATTTAGTGGGGCGATGATACTCATTTACTACCTTCTGCTTGCCGGACTTCTCTGGAGTGGTAGTATCAGAAGGCGCCTCCCCACCACCATCTCCGGGCTTGCGGCAGTTCTGAGAAGCCTGAGACCGAGTAATATTGTCTCCCGTGCCCGGATGCTCCCCACGAGTTGGGTTATTCTCTCCCTACTCATTATTGCCATCGTGGTATGGGCATTTGCCTTAACTCCCCCTGACGATAAGCTTCGGGTGAGCTTTCTTGATGTGGGGCAGGGGGATGCTATCCTCATTCGCACCCCGTCGGGTCAGAATATCCTTATCGACGGCGGGCCCGACCCCCAGGCGATATGCCTCCAGTTGGGCAATGAGCTCCCTTTCTGGGAGAGGGAGATAGACCTGGTTATCCTCACCCATCCCCACGGTGACCACCTCACCGGGCTCGTTGAGGTGCTCAGCCGCTATCGAGTGGGGCAGGTTCTAGAGCCGAATCTTCTGGGGCTGGAAGATTTCGCTGGTTCCCCTCTCTATGAGGAGTGGCAGAGGCTAATCGAGGAGAGGGGGATAGAGCACACCTTTGCCCAGGCTGGGCAGTGGATCGACCTCGGGGACGGGATAAGGCTTTTGGTTTTACATCCTCAAGCTGATCTGCTTACTGGCACTGCCTCGGATATTGATAACAATGGAATTGTGCTTCGACTTGAGTATGGCGATATAAGCTTCCTGTTGACGGCTGATATTCAAGTGGAGGCGGAGGATTATCTCTTTTTGCATGGAGTCGAGCTTGGCTCCACAGTTCTAAAGGTTGCCCATCACGGAAGCGCCACCTCAACATGCCCAGACTTTCTCGCCGCCGCAAACCCCGGGGTGGCGGTTATATCCGTGGGGGCAGATAACCCCTGGGGTCACCCAAGCCAGGATGTGGTCGCCAGACTTGTCCACATGGTGGGCGAGGATATGGTCTATCTCACTTCTGAGAGTGGCACCATAACCTTCACCACCGATGGGACTCATCTCTGGGTCAAGACCTCGTATTAGCGGTCTTCAAGCTCCACTATAGTGACGCCTTCGCCACCATCTTCGAGCGCTGCGAGTCTGAAGGACTTGACCAAGGGGTGTGAACCTAATTCTTGACGCACCGCCTGGCGCAGCGTCCCTGTTCCCTTGCCGTGAATCACCCGCACTGTGGATAGACCAGCCAGGAAGGCTTCGTTGAGGTATTGGTCCAGCTTGAGCAGGGCCTCATCCACGGTAAGGCGGCGTAGATGGATCTCCGCTGGCGGTGATTTCGAATTCTGGTTGATGATTACCCTTCAGTGATTGGCGATTCCTGATTCATTATATCAGCACCAGGGACTTTGTTGCCAATATCAATCTTGGGTGATATACTTTTCTGAATTTGGAGGAACCTCGTGGCGAGGATAGACGGTCGGGTAAATGACGAGCTACGCCCGGTGCGTATCATCCCGGGGTATCAGCGCTTTGCCGAGGGCTCGGTGCTTATAGAGCTCGGTCAGACGAGGGTTGTTTGCGCAGTAACCATCGAGGATGGGGTCCCCAGCTTCCTCAAGGGGAGGGGCACTGGCTGGATAACCGCAGAGTATGCCATGCTTCCCCGC
>DAOTXZ010000021.1:0-1694 GCA_034435115.1 Dehalococcoidia bacterium
ATAATAATTATAACCGATTTCGCGTGGACTGTCAAGTAGCCGCGCTAGCTCATAATTATAGCTACCCAAAGCCCTCCGTCTAGCTCAAAATTATAGCTACCGAGAGGCTCTATAATTAAGGAGGTATGCAGAAAGTGAGCAAGCTAAATGGAGATGAAGTTCTGAAGCGGTATAGGATGAGATACCGCAAGGCGAGGTCAAAGGGCGAGCGCTCAGCCCTCATAGATGAGTTCATGTCCTTGGTAAGGATAAGGTCCAGGAAACACGCCATAAGACTGCTATCAGGGAGGAAGAAACAAGGGGAGCCAAAGAATCCTCCAGGAAGGCCAAAGCTCTACTCCTCCAAGCTCATGAAGGAGGAGCTCCTCTCAATCTGGAGAGACCTCCATTACCCCTCCTCAATGCACCTGAAGGCCTCCCTGAGCTGGATCATCCCCCTCAAGGAACTGCACGGCCACAGGTTTGATCCGGAGGCAAAGGAGCTCATGCTCTCAGCTTCTCGCTCAACCATAGAGAGGATACTATCTCAGACGAGGCCTTACGAGAAGGGAAGGCCTCCCAGGCTGAGATACAGGCACAATCCCATAGCCAGCGAGATACCCCTGGCAATAGATTATCCGAGGCCTGATGAACCAGGACACATCCATGTTGATGTGGTTCTCTTCTCAGGGGGAGACGCCGGAGGCCATTACATATGCGCGGTTGTGATAGTGGACAGATACACCCTTTGGATTGAGGTAGAGCCATGCATGGGCAGAAGCAGGGAGGCTGTTCTCGGAGCCCTCAAGGAGGCATTGTCCCGAATACCGTGGAACATAAAGACCCTTCAGACCGACAACGGCTCTGAGTTCCTCAACGACCACCTGAGGTCATTCTGCAAGGCCAGCGGGATAGTCTTCATAAGGTCAAGGCAGGGAAAGAAGAATGACAACGCCCATGTTGAGGGAAGCATAGGAAACATCGTGAGGAAGGAGCTGGGATACCTGAGGTATGAGACCCCTGAGGCCCTTGA
Source organism: Dehalococcoidia bacterium (assembly GCA_034435115.1). Classification (GTDB taxonomy): domain Bacteria; phylum Chloroflexota; class Dehalococcoidia; order E44-bin15; family DAOWNJ01; genus DAOTXZ01. The sequence continues at coordinate 1,013 of DAOTXZ010000021.1, forward strand.
GGTAATGAGGGAGATATGCCGAGGCCCTCTGAGGTGGACATACAACTTCCTGAGGCCGGTGGCCAGATACCACCGGGAAAGGATACAGACACGATGAGCTGAGGCCGCCCTTCATAAGGGCCACTGAGAGGGACGATGTGCCTGAGGAAACAAAACAGCGTCTCCTTGAGACCTTCCTCTCCATCAACCCCAACAGGCTCCGTGAGCTAAGAGAGGAGCTCTGGAGAAGGCTCTTCAGCTGTGCCTCAAGGCCAGGAGCCTCGCGGGAGACCAAGCCTTCGGGAGGTGCGGACAAGCCGCACCTCGTCTAGCTCAAAATTAACCCCCATGGAGGAGAAGATGCCCCTGTTCAGAACCAAGGCCAGAAAAGGAGATAAGACACTTGGATCGTGGAATCATCAATCAGGGTCTGCCCAATTGATCTTCTACGATCCTTACAGGACAAGGGATACAGAGCTCTACGGTAGCTTTACATCAGATCTCATTCCTGGATTTTGGGTAGCTTTGTATTTTGAGCTCGCGCGACCGGCAGACGGGGTCAGGCCGGGAATCTTTGATTTTTGGCCTCTACAATCCTCAGCGAAAAGGCGTTTCGGCCTCGCACAAAAGGTGGGTTACAGGGGGCGCTAAGGCTCCCCGCTGTCCTCGTGTATAACAACCCGCCAATCAATCCGGGCAATAG
>DAOTXZ010000022.1:0-3847 GCA_034435115.1 Dehalococcoidia bacterium
GTATTGAGGGGGTTGGTGAGTTCTATCACCACTACCCCAGGGTAGCCACCATAGTCACAAGTCATGCCCGAGGCAGGGACAATGCCATGGCTTGTGCCTGGCATGCCCCCCTCTCCTTCTCCCCACCCCTTTATGGTGTGTCCATCTCCCCAAGGAGGTGTACCTACGAGCTCATCCTGGAGAGCGGGGAGTTTGGGGTGAACTTCGTTCCATTTGAGCTAGCGGAGCTCATCGCCTCGGTGGGGGGAAGTAAGGGGCGGGAGATTGACAAGTTTGAGCATTTTGGCATCCAGAGGGAGAAGCCCCTCAAGACATCGGTTCCCCTGCTCAAGGATGCCTACGCTGCCTATGAGTGCAAGCTGGTTGACCACATGACCTATGGTGATCATGAGTGGTTTGTGGGGGAGATCGTCTGTGTTCATTTCCTAGAAGAGGCATTTACCGATAGAGAGATCCTCGACCTTGAGCGGGTGAGCCCTGCCCTTTACCTTGGAGGGGAGCTTTACCTTACTGCGGCAAGGGACACCACCCGTCACCTTGACCGCTGGGTCTACGGAAAGCGATAGAAGGAGAGGCAAAATGGTCGACGAGAAGAAGATCGAAAAGGCGGTGCTATCTATAATCGAAGCTATCGGCGAGGACCCCGCGCGCGAGGGGATGGTCGGCACCCCACAGCGGTTCGCTGAGATGTATACCGAGCTGTTCGCCGGGATAGGGGTGGACCCCAAGCGGGAGCTTACCGTCAGCTTTGATGAGGAACACCAGGAGATGGTGATCTTGAGGGACATTCCCTTCTATTCAATGTGCGAGCATCACCTTCTTCCCTTTTATGGGGTTGTCCATGTTGGCTATATCCCGAACAAAAGGGTAGTCGGGGTAAGCAAGCTGGCGAGGGTGGTCGAGATTGTCTCCAGGCGCCCCCAGCTTCAGGAGAGGATGACCACCCAGATCGCTGATGCCATTCTAGAGGCGTTAAACCCTGATGGGGTTGCTGTAGTGGTGCAGGCGGAGCACCTTTGCATGACCATGAGGGGCATTAAGAAGCCGGGGAGTAATGTCGTCACCTCAGCGACAAGGGGTCTATTTCGAAGGAAGGCGGCTACTCGCTCTGAATTCCTTTCCCTGGTTCAGGGGAGGTAGACTCGCCAAGCTCTCTACTCCTGTCTACCAAACGACCACACAGCTAGCGAGACCATTATCAGGGCAAACAGGGCGACTAGCGCTACGTCCTCGGCGATGGACATCGGATGGCCAAATATGCTTATACCAAAGCCAGGCATCGTCGTAAGCGACTGGCGTAAGGAGTCGATCGCGTAGGAAACCGGGTTTATCTTGACCGCAATGCCCAGCCATGAAGGTAGGAACTGGGTTGGGAACATTGCCGGGGAGATGAAGATCATAGGGAAGAGTAGAAGCTGCATAATTACTTGAAAGGTCTCCATGGACCTAATCCTTGAGGCAATAAGGATCCCCATGGCGGTGAGGGCGAAGGCCATAATAAACATCAGTGGTAGAATCAGCAGCACCTGGCCTATGGAAACGCTTATATGAACGAAGGGTATGAAGACGAGCATCAACAGTCCCTGAATGGTAGCTATGGTTGCCCCACCCAGTGTCCTTCCAATAGCGACGGTGGTGCGGCTAATCGGCGCTACCATCACCTCCTTGAGGAAGCCGAACTCGCGGTCCCAGACGATTGAGACCCCGGACATGATGGCCGCTGTGAGGACGACCATGCCGATGATCCCGGGGAACATGAACTGTATGTAGTTGAAGGCTACCCCTCCCCCTACTAGGCCAGCCATGCTGGAGGCTATCCCGCTGCCGAAGATCACCAGGAAAAGAAGAGGCATGACAAAGCTGCCAAGGAGGCGGCCTTTATTTCGCCAGAAGCGAAGTAGGTCGCGATACCAGATGATATAAAGTCCCTGTAATTCTCTCAAAGTTATCTTCTTCCCCGATCCCGAGCCGAGTGCATTGCCCACTGTCTCCTCATCGCTGCATCTCCTCCCTCCTCGCCGCGGATATCGTGTCCGGTGAGCTTGAGGAAGACATCATCTAGGGTGGGACGACGCACACTAATACTGTGGAGCTTGGTCTTGAGGTTGTTCATCAGGAGGGGGATAAACTCCTCTCCATTGGGGACCTCGAAGAAAACCCCTTCCCTATCACGCTGGACGTCGAGGCCAAACTGGTTGCGAATCTCCGCCATTGCCGCCTCAGCCTCCTCCGTCTTCAGGCTAATGATATCACCGCCGATCATCCTCTTCAGGGCATCGGGCGTATCGAGAGCCACGATCTTACCGTAGTCGATAATGGCAATGCGGTCAGCGACCAAGGCCTCATCCATGTAATGGGTGGTGAGGAACAGGGTGATGCCCTCGCGCTTTCTCACATTGAGCAAGTAGTCCCAGAGGGCATGGCGTGTTTGAGGGTCAAGGCCCAGGGTAGGCTCGTCAAGGAAGAGCACCTTGGGGAAGTGTAAAAGCCCGCGGGCAACCTCCAGGCGGCGTCGCATACCTCCGGAGTAGTCCCTCACCGTCTTATTACCCACATCCGAGAGATCCACCAGTCGCAATACCTCCTCGATCCTCTGCTTTCTCACCGAAGGAGGGACACCATAGGCGTAGGCGTGGATATAGAGATTTTGGATCCCGGTTAGGGCGATATCGAGGCTGGGGTCCTGAAACACCACTCCTATAGAGCGCCGAACCTGGTTCTGCTGGCGCACCACATCGAAGCCGTTGAGGGTCGCCCTCCCTGAGGTGGGTCTCATCAGGGTGCACAGGATATTGATGGTGGTCGTCTTCCCCGCCCCGTTGGGACCGAGGAAGCCGAATATCTCCCCCTCCCTAACAAAGAAGCTTATATCATTCACCGCAGTCAAATCCCCGAACTTCTTGACCAGGTTTTCGACCTCAATAATGTGTCTATCCTCGTTTCTCATGCTCCACCCTCCTTGGCGGCTTTGAGATACTCGCCAAGTTGGTGCTCAAGATTTCTCAATTGCTCCGTCATAGTATTTACTAGTTGCCCTAACTGCTCCGCCTTAATCAGCAGCAACCCTTCGCCGCGAATAGCGGCGAACACTAGGAGTTTGTCCCCAACATTAAGCCCCAATTCCTTACGGGCCTCCGCAGGAATCACCACCTGTCCATGTCCCCCCACGGTCATCGAGCCATAACACTTATGAAATGGTCCCCGACCTCTATTATCGTTCATCACCGCCCCCATACACATTTCTGACAATTAGTAATTATAGTAGATTTCACAAAAATATCAATGGATGGCGGGGCTATGCCAGGTATAGTCTTCTTGCCAGCTTTATAGCCAGTGTGGGCAAGGGCTCGATAAAAGGCAGAAGCTTGAAAACGGTACAGGTTATGAGAATGCCCAAAGCCGCTCCCCCCAATATATCTGAGGGGTAATGCACCCCCACATAGATGCGGGAGAAGGCGAAGAGGGTGGCGAGAATATAGCAAAGTGCCCCTGCTTTCCGGTTTGCAAGCCACACCGCGGTTGCCATAGTGAAGGCGACCGCCGCCGTATTGGCGGGGAAGGAGGGGTCGGAGGAGCGATAGAAGAGCCTGTCCACCGTGGGCAGAAGCTCAGGGAAGCTCTCGAAGGGGCGGGGGCGATCGTAGAGCAGGTTGGTGATCTTGACAATAAGACTAACCAACCCCAGCGACAAGACGGCACAGAGCACCACCCTCTGATTTGCTTCACGCTGGGCAATGTCCTTGCCCAGAAACCAGAGCCCGAGCAGGGTGAGGGCCAGAACCAGGATGACAAAGTAATCATTGACCAGAAAGCTCATTATACTATCTAGAGCGGGAAATCTTCCCGC
>DAOTXZ010000023.1:0-24286 GCA_034435115.1 Dehalococcoidia bacterium
AAGGATAGGGGGCTGGGTTATAAAGAAGGATTATTATAGGCGCCCGAAGCTCCGCAACGAATAGACTTGATAGGTTGACCCCCACATTCCTGGCATATTCCACATAGGAGGCAAAGGCACCTCCTGTTATCTGACCCCACCAGAAGAAGATCAGCACAAGAGGCAGAAGAATTGTCGCTATAAAAGACACACTTTGAGGGCTAGATGCCTTTGCTCTCCTCGCCACCAACCAGCAAGGAATCATCACAGCTACGAACAAGACGGGGAGTACATAATACTCCACCACCAGGGAAAAAAGAAATATCAGGAAGAGCGTTCGTCTTCTCAGATCATCGATATGCGGCTCCCAGAGCACCATCAATGCCAGTGAGAAAGACACCAGCGCCACACCGACTCGGATCTGGGCTGGCAGCAGATAGATAAATGGCGTTTGCGCCATTAAGAAGAAGGAGGCTAAGAATCCATAAAGCTGCCCTACGTATCTCTCATAAATAGCATAGGCTATTAATGGTACCAATGAAATCAAGAGGGGTAATACTACCTTGAATATGTAGAGGGCATCTATCCCGAGTATCGACTGGAATATTGCGGGGAGAAGGGAAACACTGAGGGAAGCATTTACAGTTGTCGATGGTTCCGGACTCCATCGCAGATTATTGGTAACTACCTGAAAGGCGTGGTATTCGCTATATATATCACCCCCCATCAGGTAACCCGATAACAGTCCCCTTGCTAGTAGCAGCGATACGCTTATCATCACTACAGCTATGGGATAGGTTGCGGATGATACCCTCTTGCTTTGCCACACCAACAAGATGAGATATAGAGGTATTAAGAGGAACATTGCCAGAAGAATCTTGTTGTTATCGCTCTTGTTAATAAGCTCTGCGCCGACTACAGCCAAGAAGGGAAACAGAAACGGAAACAAAGATAGCCAGACATGTTTGCCTTCAAAATAACCGCGGAGCTTGGGAGCAACAAGGGTAAACTGGGGGGCACCTCTATTTCTCCAGTAGGCAGCGAGCCCAAGAACAGCGGTGACAAGACTCAGGGAAAGGACGAGGGGCAAAGTTGACAGCGGCTGCGAACACCCCAACAATGTGAGAAGGGTGTTTATCAGCAGCCCAGCAAATATCAGTAAGGAGATGCTTAAGCCAATAGATAACAAGAGCTTGTGAAGGAGGTTGCTCTCCCTAAGCCTGAGGGAATAGAGAATCAAAAGCCCGGGCACGGTGGTAAAGCACAAAAAGCCCAAGCCCTGCCTTAAGACAGGCAGATCCAGTAATATGGCAGTGTCAGTCGCCAGAACCAGCGCTGCCAGAATTAAGAGCCATCTCCTGAATGCCATCTCATGCTCAGTCCATCAAGCTCGCCCTCTCAAGAACAGCTGCTGATGGCATTCCTCCCCACCAGTGTCCATACCGGTATCCATGCATTGACGGCTCGCTAACATCTGTTTTATGAGCTCGCTCACCCGCATTGTTGCCTGCCCGTCCTGTAGATAAGCGTGCTCATAGATGAACCTCCTTCTAGCCTGAGCAAGCCTGTAACGGACTGCTTCATCGTATAAGGCATCCTTAATGGCAGGCTGGATGTCCTGCTCCCTATATGCACCTAGAGCAACACCACTTTCCACATAAGGCATCGGGTCTGGTCTGCCGGTGAGGTTAACAACTACAGCGGGCTTGTCCAGGATCAAAGCCTCGGTTATCGTGGTTGAGAAGAAAGCGAGAATAATATCACAGGCATATAATGCTTCATAGGTGTTAAATCTCTTGGGTAGTATCAAGGCATTAGCCTTTTCCTCCCTTGCTATTCTTTCATGCCATCCCCCTTTCCCAGCGTGGTGCGGTTTGACTACTACCTGTATTTCCGGGGATTCTTTCAACGCCTTCAAAACAGCTCTGAGAAAAACGATATTTTCCTCAAATATCGGTAGATTTTCAGTACATACAAGAGCTATTCTTCTATCCGGGGCTAACCCATATCTTTCGCAGAATCCCTCTCTGCTAAAGATTCTGTCCGCCCTTGCCAGGACATCGTATCTTGGTTGACCTGTGACCACAACCCCGGCTTCAGGATAGTTACAATCCTCTACAAGCACCTTTTTGACCCACTGACCGTAGACAGCTGTTTTGTCTGGCAAAGGACAACACCCAGGGGAGATTTTGGAAGAAATCTCCCCTTCAGTGTGAAGATACTCAGGATACTGGGAATTTATGTTCCCGTGCTGGATTGCCAGAATGGGCAATCCATTCCGCTTACCTACAATAACGGCAGCTTTCCCCAAGGATAGGTTCTCACCGGCTACGAGAATTAAATCCGGTTTTTCAACTTCAACAGCTTGCTCCATCAGTTCCAGTAAGAGAACCTGTCTAAATGTCCTTTCTTCAAAGAGGCTTGCCAGGTAGTTTTTCAATGGACCGAAAAGGTGTATGCCTTTGTAGTTCAGCGAACTTATGAACTCAGGGCTCTGCTTAAGTTTGTTCCACTCTTTCTTATATCTCCGGCTAGCTTTATATGCAGTGCTTATCATGCTAAATGTGAGAAACGCTTCTATAGGCTTCCATAGTCCCTTGTCCATCCTCTCCTTCTCAATCATGGTCTTGAAATCAATCAGTAGGCTTCCATCCTCATAGAAGCCTACCACACTGAAATCGTCATTCCTCAGCATTGTGATAATATCGCCGAATATTACATCCTGGCTTCTAACCTGCCCTCCCAATTTGGGATGGGGACGCCACAAGGTGTGATAGCTAACTACCATAATTTTTGTCTTGCCCGTGCTTTCCTCAGACCCGCCTCTCATTAGTAGTTTACCCAGAATAAACATAAGGATTGCCTTGGCTAGAAAATAGAAGGCAACAAGGGGGCGAAGTCTGTAAATATCTATACCGGAGACATTGTTCCCTCTATTTTGCTGTTTGTTTCTAGTGAGCCTCGTTATAAAAATTGAAAGCGGAAACTCATTAAACCACCATAGAGAAGTATCCCTGAAGCTGAGCCTTTCAATGAGTCCGCTCTTCCTGGCGATGGACTTAAGCCATAGCAATATCTCCCGCTGATTCTCCATTAGCGGCATCCGAGCTTAAGCTCGATCTCCTTCCTATACCATCTGATATACCGATCTAATCCCTCTTCAAGCGATATCTTCGGGGAATACCTTAAGATGCTTTTAGCCTTTGAAATATCGGCGTGGTTGTTGACATTTTCACTAGTCTGAGGTATATGCCGGATTCCGACATCTGCCCCTGTTTTATGAATCACCAACTCAGCTAATCTCTTTATGGAGACTGCTTCACCATACCCTATATTGAACACATCGCCGACACTTTCATCATTCACACTGGCTGACACCAATGCATCGACTAGATCAGAAACATAAACAAAGTCTTTGGTTTGTGTCCCGTCACCCGTTATCAGGAGGTCTCGCCCCTCCAAAACGTTCTTAACAAAGATTGATACCACTCCGGATAGAGAGCCCTCTCGTGATAGTTGACCTTCACCATAGACACTGAAAGGTCTAATTATCACCGTCCGTAACCCGTAATTCCTACCAAAAACTCTACAATATATTTCCCCTATAAGTTTTGAAGCGCCATAGAATTCCTTCGGAATTAACGGATGGTTTTCATCCTGCGGAGCATATTGGGGGTCCCCATAGACCCGCGCGCTAGAAATATATATAAACTTACCCACATCGTTGTTCCTAGCAGCCTCCAGTAGATAGAATGTCCCAGCTACATTTGTTTGGAAATCCAATAAAGGGTTGCAGATAGCACCTGAAACGTCTACATAGCCAGCGAGGTGGAATACGGTATCAATATCCTTCGTAGCCTTGGTTAAGACCTTGGGGTCAGTTATTTCCCCCTTGATGAAATTCACATCCCCCGATTCCCTGTCCCGCCTGGTAAGAACAGTAACCTCTGCTCCCTCCTCCAAGATTCTTGATACCAAATGAGAACCTATAAATCCCGTTCCCCCGGTGACGAGAACCTTTAGACCTTGCAACAACATTGTGCTCTTCCCTTCCCAAACCGCGCTACCCAAGATCAGTAGGCCTGATGGTCTTGCCCTGTTCCTCCAGCGACTTGTGGCAACAGGAGAGAATCTCCAGCACCTGGAGCCCCCTCTGGCCGTCTGCCCTTGGTTTTTGGCGAGTGGCGATACACCACAAAAAATCCTGGCACTCTTTCTTTAATGGTTCCTCACCTGATACCTCGATAACCTTTGCTTCGTTTAAATGAGGCACAGGCCTCATCCCAGTCCGTTCCACTTCATAGCTACATAAATCAAGCCTACCTTCAGGGTTAGCATCATCAAACAGGGCCATCTTCCTATCGCCCACCACTACCAGTTTTCGCTCCTTATAAGGGTAAAGCCAGCTGGCAAAGATATATGCTCTTACTCCGCTCTTAAAGCCCATGGTGACGAAAGAAACATCTGCCGTAGCTTGATCGAAGCAATGACTTCCCTGAACCGAAATCTCTTCGGGCATTTGACCGACGAGAAGGAGGGCGAGTGAAATATCGTGTAGAGCAAGGTCCCACAGGACATTTTCCTTCGGCCGGAATCTTCCCAGGCTCAACCTCGTTGAGTAAATATAGAGGAGTTTTCCTAGTTGCCCGCTCCTTATTAGCTCTGTCAGCTTTGCTACCACTGGGTGATACTCGAGAACATGACCTACGAGGAGGATCGCCCCTCTTTCTTCTGCCAGCTTGACAAGCTCTCTCCCCTCTTCAATTGTTAGTGAAAATGGTTTTTCTACAAAGACATCCTTGCCGGCAAGGAGAGCATCCTTCGCCATTGGGTAATGCAGCGCTGCTGGGGTGGCAATAGCAACCCCATTTATCTCATCGTTTTCAAGCACCAGCCTAAAATCAGTATTTGTAATAACCGACGGGTATAGCGATTTCAGGCTCTCCAGCACCTTTGGGTCGATGTCACAAATAGTGTGGAGGGTGCGGAGCTCGGCAAAGTTCCGCACCAGGTTCTTGCCCCACTGACCACAGCCAACTACGGCGATTCTCACCCCATTTAATCTAAGTTCTGTTTTTTCCTTCCTGGTTTTCACCTTCGAGATCTCGGATGGCAAAGCTAATCTGCCTTAGCTCTGTCCGCGGTATTGATTGAGAAAATCCCCAAAAACCTGCTCTGTTCTTCTGGCTGTTTTCTCCCAAGTGAAGTTGTTCTCCACCGCCTTTCTGCCGATTGCCGCCAGTTTCTCAAGCCTGGCTTTATTAGTCAGTAGCTCGCAAATTTTTTCAGAGAAGGCTCTCAAATTACGGTGTGGCACCAGCACTCCCCCCGGCATGAGCTGCTTTAGCATTCGGATAGTCGGAAGGTCATAGGCGATGAAAGGGGTATGGCAAGCCAACGACTCTGCCACTACCAGTGAGAAACTCGTCTCTTCACTGGGGTAAAGAAATAGACTGGATTGCTTTAGAATTCTAAATATATCCCCACGGCTCAAACCCTTATAGTATCTGAAGGACGGGTCTTCCCTACAAATGCGCTCCACTACTCCCTCATACTCGCCTCCGTTGCTCATGATCAACAGCTTTAGGTCTTTCATCTCCTTCTTGGCTAAACGCATTGCCTCGATGGCGTCCAAGATGTTCTTATGTTGAATAAGCGACCCCAAAAAGGCGACCTGAGCGGGGTCTTTGGGCTCGCTTCTTACCTTATCTATCTCCTCGAGATCGACCCCGCCATAAACCACCTCGATGCGTTTCTGCGGGTAATATCTCGACAAATCCTCAGCGAGCCAATCGGACACGGCTATCAATCCATCGTAAGGGAGGTGCAATACTATATTCTCGACAAGACACCCTGCAAGTGCGGAGAGCTTCCTTGAGGTAAAATTCCACCACCCACCCAACCCCAAAACCCCATCTCTCAACAGAATGGCATGGATTGTTGGTACGCAAGGAACCTTGCCTTTTGTCGCTGTAAGGAAAGGCAAAAAGCTTCTATATGTTACTGGATTAACAATGTCAACATCCCCGCCCCTCACCATTCTTTTGAGTTCGGAGTAATGGCCAAACAGTGAGGGTAGCGATGTTATCGTAGCCCCATGTCTGTATGATCTACTTGCCCTGACAATCTTGATGCCATCGAACTCTTCATAGTTCGGAAGTTGAGGATCAACCTTGTTTGAATAGAGCGGTTTTTTGTCGCAAAGCACTGTCACATCGTGTCCGAATCTGGCAAGCCAGCGGGCAACATTGAAGGTATAGACCGCTCCACCGGAATCAAAATAGGGGTAGAATGCGCTTGTGCCAAAAACGATCTTCATCTTGTTATTCTTCCCCACGCCTTATGACGAAGACCCACCCCCCAGCGAGGGAGTGGGGGGCAAAGTCGGCCAGCCTGCACTCCAGGCGCTTCAAAGGACTCAGCCACTTCCAGTCCAGAAACAGCCCCATGTCTAGGTTACGAACGAGCGATATTTGGAAGCCACAGTGATTTAGCAATCTCTTGAATTTGCCAAAGGGAAAGAACTGTATATGATGGCAGGAAACATTCATACTATAGTAGGGAGTAGGCGAGCCGGTCAAAGATGTATACACTCTCTTCGGCAACTTATGAAATAGTGAGTGAATCCCAATCCTTTGAAACAATCTACTAAATACCAATTCGCTAAGACAGTAACCATTCGGCACACTTACTATGCCGATGCCTCCCTTTGCCAGATGCCTACGTATAGTCTCTACTACCAGATCGGGATGCGGGCAGTGCTCTATTAGCTCAGAGGCAATCACGATATCAAATTCCTCTTGCAGATTAACGGTCTCCGCATCTGCGACAATATAGGCAGCATTGGTAAACATGTTCCTGCTATTACACAAGGATACAGAGTCAGGGTCTATATCAATACCTACAAGCCTATGTCCTAGGGAGCTTAGGGGAAATGAGATAGCGCCTATGCCGCAACCTAGTTCGAGAATCTTAAGTTGGCTCGACTGCTTTTGCTGTGCATAGCTCAAGACTTGTTCTACTATTAGGTTTAGCCGCTTAAGCTGCAAAAGGTTTGTATAAGCAGTATATTGCAGGTAGTCTTTCATCTGAGATGTTTCCCGGTGTCTTCTACAGAATCTCTCTTTTTGGTCTCTCCCTACCATCCGAGCTCAACCTCGTCCGACTTTTTTCTAGAAAGCGCATAAGGAAGGTAATGTCTCGCCGAATAGATTACCGAGCCCCATATACTAGGCTTGGTCATTATTCTGAACAAATAATTGGGGCTGAAAAAGACCCGGTTAAGGGACCATTTATTCCACCTGTAAATCTCTTCGGCGGAGAGGTGGGGGTAGTCTGGTCTTCCATCCTTTAAGTAGCCGTGCTCTTCCAGCCACTCGTAAAGAGGTGTTCCGGGGTAAGGCCTGGTTATCTCGATAGTGTATCTTAGGCAAGGTAGCTTCTTCGCCCACTCCGCCGTTGCTTTGATTGTCTCTACTGTCTCGCCGGGAAGTCCGGTGATAAAGGCGCCGATGATCTCGAGACCAGCCTCGCGCGCATTTCTAGCAAATTCCTCTGCCATAGATACGGTTATACCCTTCCTTATGTTCTTCAGGACTTCAGGGCTTGAGCTTTCGAAACCCACCTCAAGGATATGGCAACCAGCCCTCTTCATAAGCTTGAGGGTTTGAAGATCAAGATTCGCCCTGGAATAGCAACTCCAGCGGAGCTTCAATTTGCTTTCAAGAATGGCCTCCGATAGCTCAATAGCCCTCTCTTTGGGTAAGGTGTCATCCTGAATATATACTTCCTTTATGTAAGGCATCTCCTCCTTCACGAACCTGAGTTCCTCAATGACATTCCCAATCCTCCTCGTTCTGTAGCCGACCCCTTTGTTAATGGTGTGGGGCCAGAAACAGAAGGTGCACCTCCCCCAGGCACATCCCCTCCCGGTAAAGAGGTCGACGTAAGGATAGGGGTGACAACTTTGACGATAGTTTTTTATATTCAGATGTCTCCGGTAGACATCAGTGACAAAGGGAAACTGATCCAGTTGCTCCCCGGATACAGGCTCCCGTGGGGGATTCTCAACGACCTTCCCTTCGGAACTCTTCCAGAGGAGCCCCCGAACCTGTTCCCTGGGAACTTTATTTGCTAGGTCCAGCACGGTGAAGTCAAACTCGCCTCTTGCCAGAAGACAGATCCCGGATGAGCGCTTAAGGGTCTCAGCCGGGTCATAAAAAGCTGATGGGCCGACAAGAACAGTCTCACACCCGGTTAGCTCGTGGATTCGTTCCCCAACTTGGAGGTCATTATCAAGGCTCTTAACCGAAAAATAGATAACAGTAAGCTCAGGAGAAAAATCCTCGGCTATCCTGTAGGTCTCCTCATGGCTTATCCCATCAGACGGAGCATCCACCAGTTTTGCCTCATGTTTTTCCCTCTCCAAGAGGGCAGTGCAGTAGGCTAAGTAAATAGGGTACCAGCGGCTTCCGCTAATTCCCACGCCCTCCCACCGGGCATTTCGCGAAAACCCTGGAACATATGGTGGCATAAGCAACAGGACTCTCATTGTTTATCGCGATCTCGCCATCATCTCCATGGCTTTTACAGCATCGGCGACAAACTGCCTCACAGTCTCACAGGTATACTTATGATCAGCCATCCGGGTGAGGAATTGGGGGGGGATAGTAATAATATGAGCGCCAGCCATCGCCCCCTGAAGCACATCGGCGACCGCCCTTATGCTCCCCACAATTATCTTGCTCTTATATTTCCAGCGCTCCAGCCACTGTGCTGAATTTCGTATAACTTCAAATGGATTCCCCCCCTCATCCCCCACCCTACCGGCAAAGATGCTGATATAGGTTGCTCCCGCCTTTGCCGCCAGGATGACCTGCCCCATAGAAAGAGCTGCGGTAGCGTTCACCCTTATGCCTTCGTCTTCAAGCTGATGCATCACCCCATGGCACGGAACGCCCCACTGAGTCTCCTGCGGAATTTTAACCACTATATTAGGTGCCCATGAGGCAAACTGGCGAGCCTGGATTAGCATCTCATCAAGGTCATTGGTGGTGACCTCCACGCTCACTGGACGGGGGTTGACCAAGGCAGCGATCTCTTTTACCCCTTTCTCCATATCATACACCTCGTCCTTGAGCATAATTGACGGGTTGGTGGTAACACCGTCTATAACTCCCATCCTGAGCCACTTTTCAATCTCAATGACGCTTGCTGAATCAATAAAGATTTCCATGTCTGCCCTCCCAGTTCAGAATAAAGAATGCCGCCTCCAGAAGGTTTGAGATGATGACGTCAGGCCTGGAATCCTCTTCTTCCATGAAATGACAAAGCTCGCACTTCATCCTCCCCAAAAAAATTGTTTTGCAGCCGACGCTTTTCCCAGCCTTTACATCAGTGAGCCCATCCCCCACCATCCAAGATTGAGACAAATCTATATCAAGCTCCTTTGCCGCCTGAAGCAGAAGCCCAGGTTGGGGCTTGCGGCATTCGCAGTTCGTTCTTAAAATTTCAACCCTCGCCTCCGGGTGATGAAAACAATAGTACTCCCCATCAACAAAAGCCCCCTGTTCCTGAAGCTGCTCTACCATCTTTCCTCTGATCCTCCAGAAGGCCTCCCAGGATAGATGCCCCTTGGCAACCCCTGGTTGGTTGGAGACTATGACCACTTTATGTCCGGCTTGAGACAACCTTCTAATGGCATCGCCTGCCCAGGGGAAAAGCTTGAACCCCTCTACAGTGAACGGCGAATCAATTATTCCGTGCTCCTCATGGTAGACGAGCTCGTTTATCACACCATCGCGGTCGAGGAAAACTGCCCGGTTCATGACTTGGCTATCTTCTCCTTTAACAAGCTACAAATAAGGTGCTCCAAAGCCAGGTGAAAGGATTCCACATGAGGAGTGGAATTTGCCGGAACGACAATACAAACATCGGCGATTTCCTTCATCGGCCCACCATCAAATCCAGAAAAGCCGACGGTCTTGCCTCCCGATTCCTTGGCATATTTCATCGCTTTGAGGAGGTTTTGCGACCATAAGCCAGCTTTATCCCTCCCCGCGCCGCCATGCACACTCACAGAGATGAGAACATCACCTTCCTGAAAGCGATCTTTGAGCTGCTCACAGAAGAGATTATCGAAGCCCTCGTCGTTTATCAGCGCACTCATGAGGGGGATATTATCATTGAGGCAATAGGCCTTTAATCTCCTTTTGCCCTCCACGATCGTGGTTTTGGATAAGTCACAGGCAAAATGAGTCGCAGTGGATGCCGAGCCTCCGTTTCCGCAGGTGAAAACCTGGCTCCCTCTCCGCCAGGCATCGAAGATTAGCTCCACCGCCCTGTCTATAGCTTCAACAGGCATATTCTCAACCACCTTCTTCATCTCAGATAGATAGCCCTCGATAAATTCCTTGTTCTCCATACAGCCCCCTTAGAACCTCTTCATATTGACCAGAATCTTTGCCCCTTCAAAGTCGAAGTGAAACCGCACAGGCTTAAGCTGCATCTTTTTCATGGCATTTGACAGTCTGGGCTTGTCACTATTTTTGCAGTAGAATACAAAAAAGCCCCCCCCACCGGCGCCCATTATCTTGCCACCAGTAGCGCCATTCCTTCGAGCCACCTCATAGCATTCATCAATGAACGGATCCGAAATCTTGGCAGAGCGCTTTTTCTTTATTTCCCAGTGAGCATGGAATAGCTCACCGAGCATATCTACCTCGCCCCTTTCCAGATACTTCCGCGTCTGGAGCCCTATCTCTTTAATTTGGTGAAGGTTTTGGATCATCCCCGGGTCATCCTGCTTGCTCTTTTCGTCCTGCTCTGAGAGTATCTCGGAAGCACTCCGCTCCTTTCCGGTGAAAAAGAATATTAGGTTGCTCTCCAGTTGATCCAGAGCCTCATCAGAGATTCTGAGGGGTTCGACTAGGGTGTCCCCATTCTTCTCAAAGGTTAAGCAGGTGATACCCCCAAAGGCAGCAATATACTGATCCTGCTTGCCTATCGGCTCCTTCAAGACATCTATCTCGATATAGCATGCCTCCTCAGCAAGCTGCTTCTGGGTGACGAATTCTCGTTTATAGGTGTGGAGGGCATTGAGAAGAGCTACAGTAAAACTCGAAGATGAGCCTAGCCCGGAGTTCGCTGGGACGTCAGCAACAGAGTGAAGCTCGATGCCATTCTCGATGCCGATGAATTTCAGCGCCTCGCGAAAGATGCGATGCTCTATCTCGCTGACGCTATTTTTTATCTCCATCTGTGAGTAGCTAAGTCGAATGCTGTCATAGAATCTCTTGCTAGCCAGAATAGAGCAATATCTATCAATAGCGGCAGCGATGAGAAACCCCCCATACTTGGAATAGTAAGACTTAAGGTCTGTCCCCCCGCCCCCCAAAGTAATCCTCACCGGTGCTCGAGAAAGGATCATTGGAGCACCCCTCCCTGCAAGATATACCTTCTGAACTCCTCCAGCCCCTCCAGAGACCCTATCTCGTAGAAGCGCTTATTAACCTCATAGGCTAGGAGTTCCTTTTGTTCGATCAACCGGGAAAAGAGTTCTTCCAGCGGATAGACCTGATTGTGGGGCACAAGCTCCAGTGCCCTCTTCCTCAAGATGCTTGCCCCGTAGTCAATGTAGACCATTCCCACCATTCTCTCTTTTTTGCTATATCCCTTCACCAAATTGCCCTCAACAACCGCATTGCTAGTGTCATAGCGGTCATAATTCTTATAGACCACCATAAGTCCCAGTTTGTCGAACCTGTTGAAGTAAGCCATGAGGGCAGCGAAATCGAGAAAGAGATAAGAGTCGCCATACATCACGAAGAATTGGTCCCTGAGCAACCGCTCCGCATTCTTCAGGGCGCCGGCGGTTCCCAGTAGCTGCCCCCTTTCGTAGCTATATTTTATGTTCACCCCAAATTTGCTGCCGTCGCCAAAGTATCCTTCGATCTGCTCACCCAAATACCCTACACACAAAACTATGTCTGTTACCTCACTCTTCTTAAGAAAATATAACTGATGCTCAAGGAATGGTTTCCTATCGACCTCGATCAAGGACTTGGGCACTCGATCAGTTAGAGGTCTCAACCTTGTTGCTCGACCGCCGGCTAGGATTACCACCTGCATCTCGCTATTCCTTCCCCAGAATCTCCTTTATCGCCCTTCTCACCGCTTCATCCGAGGTATGCTTGGCCTTCCACCCCAGTTTGCTTATCTTCTCCACGTTAAACCTGACCCGAGGCACATCACCGGGCCAACCCCTATCCCCCCCTGTATATTTGAAACCTACCTCTATCAAGCCCGCCTCCTCCACCAACATCACTGCTATGGTATTCACATCGGTGGCCGAGGCACAGCCGAGGTTAAATACATTGACTTTATCTTGAGAGTTCTTAAACCCAAAGAGCATACCATCGATGCAATCCTCAACATATAGATATGGCTTCGACTGATTGCCATCCCCCAGTATTTCCAACTCGGATGGATTCTGTCTTAGCTTTTGGATAAAATCAAAGATGACCCCGTGGGTCGCCCTACTCCCTACAACATTGGCAAACCTGAAAATCCAGGCCTGCATACCAAAGGTATGGCAGAAGGCACTTATTAAACCCTCCGAAGCCAGCTTCCCAGCGCCATACAGAGAAATAGGAAGCACAGGACCATAATCCTCCGATAGCGCAATCGCCGGGGTTTCGCCATAGATTGTGCCGCTCGAGGCGAAGACAATTTTCTTGATTCCATTTACCCGCATGGCCTCCAGGACACAATAGGTAGCGATTGTCTCCTGCTTCAAATCCAGCTCAGTATCTTCCATGCCACGCCTTGCTTCAGGGTTAGCCGCAAGGTGGAAGACAACCTCATGCCCTGCCACAACTTCCCTAAGTTTGTCTAGATCAAGTAGATCTCCCTCAATGAATCTAAAGGAATCTGTGCCCATGTGATGCTGGATGAATTCCATCCTCCCGGAACTCAGGTTATCGAGCACCGTCACCTGATTGCCTTCCGCTATGAGGCGATCCACCAGATGGCTACCAATAAATCCGGCTCCGCCGGTGACAAAGCTTTTCATCGCTTTAGAAATACCCCCTCTACCAAGCCCCTCCAAAAACCGAGCGTGTATAATATATGCTCAACGGCATAAACAGTCGGTATGGAAACGAGGTATTTCATATTCCTCTCTTCAACTGCAAATCTCAGTCCCATCGCTGCCAGACCAACAAGATAGAAAGCGGTTAAACATAAGAAAATCCATCGGGTAAAGATGAGAGAGAAAAGAGTGAGGGGAACCGCTAATGGTGGGACAACCTGTAGATCTAATCTTCTTGCCACTCCTCTATCTCTTCCGTACCTGAGCATCTGCCTGGCAAATTCTTTCAGCCCCCGCCCGTGGTCATGAAGGATAACTGCACCGGGGAGATAGAGCAATTTCCCCTCCTTTAGAAGCCTGCCATTTAGTTCTGCGTCTTCAGCCCCCGGCAGAGTGGTATCAAATCCACCAACCTTCAATATGTCCAGCCTACGATAGATACTGTTACATCCGCTTATGCTGTTTACAAATCGTTTGTTCTTAAAGAGTCTTCCCTGCACCGAGTTTGCACTTCCGAGAAAAGTACCATAGGCGAGGTTGATCGAGCGAACCCAGAAGCCGTCTCCTATATTTTTGATCGCACCGCCAACCCCGATGATGCCATCATTAAATCCCTCAACCAAGTTAGCGAGCCAATCCTTGTCAGGTATACAATCGCCATCGGTAAACGCCACATACTCGCCGTTCGCATTTCTTACCCCAACCTGGCAGGCACCACCTCTGGTGTGATAGTTTTCATAAAGTACCTTGATGGGGAAGTTTTTAGCCTTTTCAACGGTTCCGTCATCGGAGTGTCCATCGACAACGATCACCTCACATGGCTTTATGGATTGAGCGAAGACTGCCTCCAGGCACCTCTCAATCTTTTCAGCCTCATTTCGCACCGGTATTATGACCGATATTCTAGGCTCGCCCATTTTTTCCTCTTCTTGGCAGATAAGCTATGACCGAGGCGAATACTAACCACTGAGAAGGCTACGCCGAGCCCGTGACTTATTGCCTTCGGGTTAATTGCTGAAGAGGTGTACAAGCAGGAGATAGGCACCTCTTTGATGATGGCGCCGCTCCTCCTGATCTCCTCCAGGGTCTCAATGCTGATACTCATACCCCTTTTGGAAAGGGAAAGGGTTTCCAACAACTTCTTGCTGTAAGCCCGGAAGCCACTCTGGGCATCGGACACCTTTGTCCTGGAGCCAAGATTAAATAGTAAGGTGATTATTTTTATGCCGAATTTGCGGTATCGTGGCATATTGCCCTTCACACCGAGGAATCGGGAGCCAATCACCAGATCTGCCTCTCCATCAAGGACAGGGGCTAGAAGCCTGGGAATCTCATCTGGATCATGCTGCCCATCGCCGTCGAGTATGACTAAGGCCTCGGCGCCACTTGCCCTGGCTGCCTCAAGGCATGACCTTATAGCCCTCCCGTAACCCTGGTTCGTTCTGTGATTTATCACAATAGCGCCAGCGGCTTTAGCCCTCTCAGCGGTGCCATCATGTGAGCCATCGTCGATAACAATCACTTGGTCAACATACCTCTTCGCCCTGGATACCACATCCGCAATAAAGCGCTCCGTATTCAAGCAGGGGATGGCGGCAACAGCTCTGTGTTGTGTCAGATGGGGCAACCCAGCCATTAGCCACTCCTCCCACTATCGCCATACCCGTGGGGGTGTTCTTTTTGCCAGCGCCAAGCGCTTTCGACGATCGCTTCAATATCGGGATAATCCGGCTGCCATCCCAATTCCTGTCGCGCCAGAACCGAGCTTGCCACCAACATCGCTGGATCGCCCCGCCTTCTTGGTTGGATGGCGATCGGGATGCTGGCACCGGTCACCTTCCTTGCTGCCTCAACAACCTCGAGCACCGAATAGCCCGTGTCGTTTCCCAGGTTATAAACCTTGCTCACCTCGCCATCATCGAGATGCTTTAACACCAAGATATGGGCCTTGGCTATGTCCATCACATGTATGTAATCCCGAATGCAAGTGCCATCTCGAGTGTTGTAATCAGCGCCAAAAACATGCAGGCGATCCTTCTGACCCAGGGCAACCTTGAGCACATTTGGAACGAGCTGGGTTTCCGGGTTATGGTCTTCACCGAAGCGCTCGCTCGCTCCGGCAGCGTTGAAATAGCGCAAGGAGACAGATTTAAGCCCATAGGCTTGCCCATACCAGAAAAGAATTCTCTCAAAGATAAGCTTGGACTCACCATAGGCATTTATCGGACGGGCAGGGGCATTTTCGCTGACAGGCACTTCCTCGGGCTCGCCATAAACCGCAGCGCTTGAGGAAAAGATCAGCTTATTAACCCCATGTCTCAACATACAGTCAAGAAGCGTCATGCCACAGACGACATTATTGTGGAGAAACGCCCCTGGTTCAGACATGGAGTGCTCCACAGAGGTATCGGCAGCTAAGTGCATTACCGCCTCTATCCGGTAACGACGGAATATCTCATCTAGCACCCCTCTATCGCCAAGGTCAGCCTTGACAAAGGTGGCCTCCGGTGCAATAGCAGCACGGTGCCCCCGCTTCAGGTTATCGAGAACGACCACTCTATATCCTTCTTCGACCAGCCGCTCAACCAAAACACTCCCTATGTAGCCAGCACCACCGGTTACAAGGACACTTTGCAACTCTTCACTCTTTCCTTCGGGATGGACTACAACTGGGGGTTAAAAAGGGGTGTCCTCGGAGCCAAAAACAAAAATCTGTATTACACAGACTCTAACGCCTGCGAATACAGATTCGCTCTTCTTTTCCCAGTGGCAGCCCAACCATCATGATCTCCTACGAGACTTTAGACTTGTGGCTTTGCGTCCCCACCTTTCGATGGGTTTGCCTTTTTCACTGACCTACTATTAAATTTTTGCCTAGACCCTATCTAGGTGGTGGATATAGTAGCACAATAACGTAGATATGTCAATACCCTTTAGTTCATTCCTTTCGAGTATTAGATGAAGGGAACCCTCTCTTTCACGAGCTTTCAACATCGACCCAGAGGTGAAGGCTAAGGTAAGGCTCAACGTTATCCCCTTTATAGAGCAGGAACTCTACCTTTTGAGCTTCGCTAGAGGGTTCCCTTGGGACAAAACCTATCTCGTGTTTCCATTCCTCATTGTTATCGAGGCTTATAGAGACGGAGTCTAGCTCCAGATGTCCCGGTTCATCTAAAACTAACGCCCTCACTTGGCTGTCATCAATCCATACCTCAACTCGATAGTTGGTCCTCTCCTGCTCGTGATTCACTATTCCCAAGGTAACCCGTCCAACCCCCTCCTTCACCTCCCAAATGACCCCGTCGGCGCACGAATATCTGACCATTACTACACTTCCTCCATGCATCACAAACTCTGCCGGATAACAATCTGCAGTGCCCTCAAGACCCAAGATATAGAACTCGGTGAACCTCTCCCCCACCCCGGGCATAGCGATAATAAAGACCAGGCTTCCAATAGCCACCACTATGGCTGCCACCAGCACTATGGTGACCACCACATCCATGCGGCCTTGTCCTCTAGAGATGCGATTTATCATCCCTGAGCTTCCGATATACTATTGCGAGCATGCCTGCCAGAAACCAAGCCATGGGGGACGCGAGATAGGTATAGCTCTCGCCATTGAGCGACGGAATCCCGAACGAGGCATTTATGACAGTGCTGGCGATGACTGTGGTTGCGACGGCCATTATTACTCCTATACCTGCTCCATACCACGGGCTATCAAGCCGTGACCTCAGAATTCGCCAAGAAAGCCCGACCGCTATGATCACCGCCAGGATAAGGGCAAAGGCCCCCAGCATTCCGGCGTCAGCCCAGAGCTGAAGATAGGCATTATGGGGGTGTGAGGATTCCGGCAGGATTATTCCCGAATTATATGCTGCCGCCCAGTAGCCAAGCCCGATGCCGGTGAACGTATGATAGCCGGTCATCATGTCAATGGTGCCCTCCCAAAGTGGCATCCGGCTCTGAAAGCTGGTGCCAGTGAAAAAGCTCGCCAGCGAAGCCTGGTTTTGCACAACTGCGGCACCGGCAAAGAATAGGCCAGCGGGGATAGCTGTGGCACGGATCAGGTTGCGGCGGCTGAGTGTGCCCGCTCCGAGGATGATGGCAGCGATGACCATCATATTGAGGGCAAGGCCGGATGGGCCAAACGTCGAGTAGCTGGAGGGGCCCTCAACCAAGGCAATAATGGCCACCGTTGCTATGACGAGGGCATATATGGGAAGTGCCAATTTCAGCAGATAGCCAGGCTGGGGATAGTTGACCAGCGTGTAGTAGAAGGAGACACAGGCAACAAAGGTGGCAAACGCCTTAAGGCTTAACTCCAGATCATCGGACACCCCTAACCCTACCAAGAGACCGGCAAAGAAGATGATGATTGGGATATCGAAGGGGGTGCTCAAGCTCAGGCGATGATATCGCCAAAATCGGAGTGGGAATGGTAAGAGGACAACCGCCAGAGCAATCCATATCCAGGGGTCTTCAATGCCGAGGATAACCGAAAGAAGTGTAGCTGCCAGGGCGGTGAATACCCATACAGGCTCTGTGGTAAATAGAATATCAGTCGCCTTCCTTTGTTGCCCGCTCAAATTGCTGCCCCTGTTGCTAGAAACCCCCGCAGGTTTCGTTGCCTAATGAGTTGCCAGAAGAAGAGGGCTAAGATGCTGACGCCAATCAATTCAGGGACGTAGAGGCCGCAATCTGTGACCAGGCAAGCAAGTAGCTCCCCTATCCAGTCGCTGAGATCCTCCCTTGCAAACTGCCATCCGTATAGCGGCCAAAACAGTGTGCCGGGAGTGAGCCACATCTGATCCAGGCTTAGATGGCTGAGAGAGCCGAAAGAAATGCACAACAGACTCGTGTTCCTGCGCCCTCTGTAGATAAAGACGCCAGCGACCGCAATGATAATACTGAAGAGCAACGTATGTCCGAAGATCCTGTCATTGCTGAAGATATCCCGGAGCAGAAACTGCCCCACCGGCTTATCGATGATGTCAGGCAGTATCGAACCAAGCAGAATCAGTCCATAGTCGATCGTGCTGGCGAGACAGCGAATGCCGGGGGAAGGACTGATTGATTCACGTGGTCCGCCGGCGCTTTTCCAGGCTTCGGTTTGTCCCTCCCGCCAAGCCCCCAGCCTCAAAATCGCACCCTGTGAAACCCAGACCAATCCGAGTGTGATTCCTGCATGGCCGAATAACAACATTTTGGCTTAGATTAACCTTTCATGCTTTGCAAGGATTTGCATCTTAGGTGGCTTGTCTGCGATCGGCACCGCAATCAAATTGTACCCCATCCCCACCAGAGTCTCGAGTATTACAGATAGAGCATCTATGTCATGGTTCAGGGGCGATACCAGGGTTATCGTTGCCGGCGGAGAGACATGCTCAATGATCTCCGTTAGCGCCCTTGTTACGGGATGATGCCTTGCCCCTACCCCTATCGCTACACATTCCACCTTAAGAATATCAGCAAGCCTCCGCGCGGGATCGGTGCCTACATCCTCAAGCTGACCTATAGCCCTCTTCAGCCTCTTTATCTCTGGCGGATCGAGGAACCTCTCCATGGGCTTAACCAACACCACTTTCTCTGCTAGCCTAAGCGCCCTTTTAACTGTTTCCCTGGGGTTTAATATTTTGGTCGTCGCCAGCACCTTCTCCTCGTCATAGGCAGCGAGCGCCGCCGGGACAGCCTCCCTAGCCATAGTCAAGGCCGAGGTTATGAGGTTATACACCACCATGTCAGCCTCCTCGGGGTCTTTTGCCGTAAGGTTGACAAGCAATATCCCCACCTGCCCCTGATCCTCGGCGTATTCCTTCACCACAAGCTCACGAAGCTTTATAGTATGCGTCCAGTCTATATCTTTGAGCCTATCGCCCGGCTGATACGCTCGGCTATCATGGTATTCCACACCCTTCCCCACCCTCCCAGCCGCTTGTGAGGGGAGGGTTACCGCTGTAGTTGCTGCCCCCGGTGTTGTCTGCTCCAGGTATTTCTTTGCCAGCCATCCGGCATACCTCGCCCGCGGGATAACGTATAGCTCCACATATCCAGGTTCCTGACCCACCCTGAGAAGACCATGAGGGTCAACCATCGAGGCCTGGATGGGGAGCTTCGACGGGCCTGAAAGCCGAGGGGTGATGACCAGACTCGCCCTCGCCTCCCCTCTGATGGTCAATACATTGGGGTTAAGCTGAGCCCAAGGGTAAGGGGTACATAGCGAGAGCCCGAGAGACATCCTAGTCCTGCTTCTTATATCTACCAATGTCTCAACCGTTTCCCCGGCGATGACCCTGACGCTCGTCTCCGATATTTCTAGGGGAGCTCTGACGGTTGTAACGACGATATAGGCAATCAAGCTGAGGAGATAGCATGCGATGATTACGCCTGCGAGAGCCAGTGTCGCATTTTGGGCTACGATGGAGATGGCAAACATCGCTAGGAGTGCCCCAACGAGGGCCTTGGTCTTCGTGGTCGCCTTTATTCCTTTAGAGAAGCGTTGCGCCTCGCCTGTGGCTTTCTCCAAGAGAGTATTATCCAAGAAAGGCAAAGCGGGGGTGATGAGCAGTGCTGCTACGACCCCGCCAACGGTGGCCTCAAGGATAAGGGGGATGATGATGAGCGCCACCAGGCTCAGGCTCAAATTCACCCCCGCTCTGGGAGGCCGGCAGATGAAGTATAGCTCAAAGAGTAAAAGGGCTATAGCCAGCCAGGAATAGAACGGCGGTGAGAGCACCGCCGCCGCCACAAGGGCTGCTATTAGGTATATCCCTGAGATCATCCCCACCACACTTTGCATCAATTCACCTTGGGAACAGCTACCTCTTCGGCTACCCTGTCGATCACCATCTCCGGGGTTATATCCTCCATCTCCGCCTCTGGCCTCAGCCTTATCCGGTGCATCAGGGCAGGCTGGAGTAGCCTCTTGACATCGTCGGGGAGCACAAAGTCTCTCCCCTCAAGATATGCAAGTGCCCTCGACCCCTTGTAGAGGGCTATGCTGGCTCTCGGGCTTGGGCCCAAAAGCACATCCCGGTGATAGCGAAGCGCTCGCGCCAGGGAGACAATGTAGTCCCTCACCTTCTCCGAGACATGGATACTTCTGACCTCCCCTTGAAGCCTCAGTAGCTCATCAGGGGCTATTACCGCCTTTACATCTGGTCTCTCCAGGTAATCTATCCTACCGATGACCTCCCTCTCCTCCTCCTCACTGGGATAGGTACTTAAGGCCCGGAACATGAACCGGTCAACCTGAGCATCGGTCAAGGGGTATGTTCCCTCACCACCATAGGGAAGCTGGCTTGCAATGACCATAAACGGCCTCGGAAGTAGGTGGGTCTTGCCCTCAATGGTCACCTGACCCTCCTGCATCGCCTCCAAGAGCGCCGCCTGGGTGCGCGGGGTGGCGCGGTTGAGCTCATCGGCAAGGAGTATATTGGCAAATACAGGCCCCGGGACAAACCTCGATTCGCCCTCCAGGGTATAGAGGTAGAATCCAGTTACATCCGCCGGGAGCATATCAGGGGTGAACTGCACCCTCTTAAATTCCCCTCCTATCACCTGGGCAAAGGTTCTGGCAAGCGAAGTTTTGGCAGTGCCTACTGGTCCCTCTATTAGGATATGCCCACCGCAGAGGATGGCGACCATGAGTATCTCCTTTTCCCTCTCCTTGCTAATGACCACCCTTGAGACCTCGTCCCGAACTTTTTTGAGAGTGAGCGGCATGTCCTTTAACACTTCAGTCAAGACCGCCTCCTTCGTTCCCTCTATTTTTTCGCCAGACCGGCGCCAGCATCAATACGAGCATCGCAAGCGCTAGCCCAACAGTTCCCTGAGGGGTCTCAAGCGCAGAGCGGACTGCCCCAAGCGCATCCTTTGCCCCCTCCAGCGGTGATGGAGGAAGATGAGAGCCATCCACAATGACCTGTGGGCTTGTGCCTCCGGCAGCAAGGAAGTTCTCGACAAAAAGGCGGTTATCCTCCATCTCAAGCATCGAGTTGATAAGTATGCTCGGGTCGGATATGAGCACGATATAGCCATCTTCATAGCTCATCGAACAAGCCACGGCAAGAGGCCCCACTGGCTCCCCCTCATCCCACACCGAATTACCATTCTGATCAAGGAAGCTGAACCTGGATGACCAGGCGATAACATCATCCTCAGAGACACCGCTCAGGCTTGAGGCATGGTTCAAAAGAATGGCGTCGACCCCGCTTATTGGTGGCTCATGAGCGAATTGAGTTACCTTGGGGAGTGAGCCATTCCTATAATTAAATAGCGGGTCTAGGAGAGGGTCGTTAGTGAACCTGGGCTCAACCCCAAGGTAGTCCAGTATCTGGTTGCCATGGCCATAGTCATCGAGGATCACCAGGGTGCCGCCACTCTCAACATACCGCTTAAGACTTTCAAGCTCGGGATCGGCGAACGCACTATAGGCTATCACCACCAGCGCCGTCCCCTGGGGCGAGGTGGGAAGACTTTCTAGGGAGCTAATCGCGGATACCTCGAATTCGGCGACGAAATTGGAAAGCCCGTTCCATGAGGAGTTAGCGGGCCCGAAGTCGCGGTTTGAGGGATAAAACCAGATGACCACAGCCAGCAAAACGGCCACTACAAGAGCCAGCATTATCAAGAGCCTGGGTCTCACCTTTCAAGCTCCTCCTTTATCATGCGTGATAGCTCCTCCGCCCTCGCCACCTCCTCCACCCCCAGCATACGGGGAGAGTATAACGCCCTTTCAGCAAGGCTGGTGAGTTCCCCAAAGGCAGGGGCAACCCTTCCCAGCCTTGAGAAAGCCAGGCCAAGGAATTCTCTCAGAGTTGTGTGGGGCTTCATCGCCATCCCGGTCACGGCCTCAGCCGCCCTCAGTGCCTGTCCATAGGCCCCGAGGACTCCACCCACCCCTTCAAACCCTGCCACACCACTTGGTGGTATTGCTATCCCCAAGGGTTCCTCACTAGGGAGCGCCACCGCACCTATTGTGCCTCGCCTTCTATAGACCACGACACCGACCGAGAAAAACGCGGAGAGTATCAGAGTGAGGACGATCGGGTTTATGATGAAGGTGTCCATCTCTACTTCGGCCGGGGCAAACCAAGGCTCAGCAGGGTGAACCGCTACTATTAGCTCCCGAGGGCCGAAAGCGCCCATGTCCAGAGGAGGGCTCAGGGTCAGGCTGAACCCGCCGTCCGCCGAGGTCTCCGCCTCAGCCGAGACCTCCCCCAAAGTTGCCATCACCTTAGCCCCGCTAAAAGCCCCGAACTGATCCTCATCCCAAGAAACCCGACCATCAATGCGGATTGCGCTTGGAGAGATCGTAATGGTTGGTGCCGAGACCTGTAGCTCTGGCGATACCTTTACGATATTTAGCGCCCTGTCCATAGATGCCCCAGCATAGAGCCCATAGGGCTTAACAAGGATAGTAAGGGTGTGGGTGCCCGGCTGGGTGCTGGGTGGCACGGTGATGGTCAACTCGAACTGAGCGGCTACATCCTCCTCAACAATAGAGACGCCGTCCAGAAGCACCTCAACCCCCCTCGCCTCAGTAGGCAGACCGCTTGAGGTAATGCTGCCATTAATGGTTAGCTCAAGCCCGGGATATGCCTCGATGGGGGCAGTGAAATCAAGTCCGGTCTGGTAGAACATCACCTCAAGCTGCACCAACAGGCTCTGGCAGGCAAGATAAAGACCCTTGTCTTCTCCGGTTGGGATGTACCACGCCTGGAGAATCATATCCCGAACATACCTGAACGGTATCTCCACCTCCGCTTGATAGAAGCCATCTCCCTCCGAAAAGGCGGTGGCGAGCACCACCCCATCTAGAAGGACCGTTACCTCCCGCCCTGGAAAAGCAACGCCACCGGAGGTGAGTTCGCCCCAAACGGTGATAGTCTGCCCGACAGGCACCTCAAAACATTCCGTCTCCAGGGTTAACCCGGTTGGCACCAGTCGCTCCTCCTGAGCACTTGCCTCAGCCTGGAGAACCCCTAAGAGCTTGGCATACTCCGCTTTCAGATCATCCAGCCTGTGGATCATCCCCCAGAGCCTCTCGTAGGCCTCCTCCACCCTGCCCTCAAGTGCCGGGGCGATGAAGGGCCCCAGACGCTCAAGCAATGCCTCAGTGGCATCCTCAGCCTCCCACACCAGCCCCCCTACCCCGTCTATCAAGGTCTCCGCTCGAGCAAGGCTTACCTCGGCCTCACCCAGCCGATTGTCCTCCAGAAGGGAGCGGGCCTCATCGAGTTCCTCCTCAAGGCTGCTCAAGGTAGCACCCAATTCGGCGACGAGCCCGTTATAGCTACGGGTGATCATAACCAGCTCCCTGGGTATATGCGCATATCCGAGCTGTTCGAGCAGGCTGGCAGCCCCCTGGTAGTCTCCTGAATGCACAAACCCCAGGGCATCGGTGCAGAAGATAAGGTAGGCAGGGACATAGATAGAGATTTCGGCAGTCGCCGGGTCCTCATGGGGGGTGTGGAGGGGCCTTGCCATAGTAATGCTGGTGGGGAAAAGCAGAACAGCCATCAATGTCAGCAGAATAAGCTTTCTTCTCATAGGATACTTATGCCGAGGATTATCTCCAGGATCTTGTCAAGCACAACAAGCCCAAGCCCGGCAAAAAGGCCATACCAGATAAGGTTTAACCCCCTACGCGCTCTGGGGTTGAGATAGCCAAAGAGGAGGGTAAGAGCAAGACCCTCCACAAGGTAAAGGGAGAGATAGAGGTCAAAGCGCCCCTCCCCAGCGGCGGCAAGGATAACCGTGGTCAATAGCAGCAGGACTGCCAGGGAGATGACATATCTGTTATAGGCCCTCACCCAGCACCTCCAGCTCGATAACGCTCCTTCCCCCTCCGCTTTGCTCGCCGGCTATGATCACCGGCCTTCCCATCGCCTCAGTGGCTATTGAGGCTGCGATGGAGGCCAGGGGGCTCCCCAGACACCGGTGGAGCCTGGTATTTCTATGCTCCACACGGGGGGCAGACACCTGGACGGTGACTTTCCTATCATGGGCGAAGACGCTCACCGAGCCTGCGGCATCGATGGCGCCGACGAGGAGCGAGGTGAGAGCAGCCTCGATGGCACCGGGGGTCGGGCCTGGCTTTGACTCAAGCATCCCCACCGCCATCGAACCCGGGGTGAATAAGAGTAACCCCATATCGTCGGCAGCCGCCCCATATCTTACTATCAGCCTTCGGGGAAGGGCGAGGGTGGG
>DAOTXZ010000024.1:0-12884 GCA_034435115.1 Dehalococcoidia bacterium
GCCTTCGGGGAAGGGCGAGGGTGGGCACTTTGGGTGAAGTATCGCTGAAGTTTAGGGGTATCAAGGCCTGAGGCTTTCCCCCGGTGAGGGAAGAGGGGAGGTAGACCGCCCTTGAACGGAGACCAAGCTCCTCCAGCATCACGGCGATATTCTCCAGGCCAGCCTCCATCAGGATAAGGCTCACCCCGGGCGGGATCATGGGATAGGCCCTCTCTAGGGCAAGACAGACCGCACCCAGTATCACAAGGGAGAGACCAAGGGCGACTAAAGGGACAGAGCGAAGAAGGAAGTAGGATACTGGAACAAGTCCCACCCCCGCCAGAAGAAGTCCCAGCCCAAGCAGACGGTACCGATTCCCGGTCAAAGTGATCGGTCTCCTCTTTGTCGCACCAATGATAAATTGAATTCCCCCGATAAACAAGACTAACAGATGACCCAAATGGCTCACTAAAAGAGGCCACAGTGCGCATTGACAGCTTGTTCCAGTCAGTGTTAGCATTTGCCCAACTTAAGCAGGTGGTGCAGTAGGCATGATGAATTACGACGCTGTCGTTGTCGGCGCTGGGCCTACAGGGTCGGCTACAGCTCGGGATATCGCCCGAGCTGGCTTTAAGGTTCTCCTCCTGGAAGAGCACAGAAGGGTCGGGGTGCCAACCTTCTGCTCGGGGCTGGTAACCCCCAGAACCCTGGAATTAGCATGCATCTCCAATCAAGTGGCTATTAATTCCATTAAAGGGGCGCTAGTCCATTCTGCTTTGGGAAGGAAGCTCGTGCTGGGCGGGGACGGGGTGCACGCTGTGGTCATAGATCGAGCCACCTTTGACCAGCAGCTTGCGGGTCAGGCGCAAGAAGCGGGCACTGACCTACTCCTTGAAAGCAAGCTAGTCTATATCGAGCGTCAACACCAGGGGCTAGCCCTCGGAATCGCTCGCAATGGCAGCTCCACGCAGGTAAACGCCAAGCTACTCATCGGGGCTGATGGCGCATATTCCCGTGTCGCCCGGTGGATAAACGGCCCATCATCAGCGGAAATAGTTACAGCGGTAAGCGTCGATGCCAGGCTGAGGACAAGTAAAGTAGACCATGTTGAAGTATTCGTGGCGAAGTCTGTAGCTCCTGGCTGGTTCGCCTGGATTATACCTTTGGAGGACGGCCTTGCCAGAGTGGGCATCGGTGATACAAATTGCAGTGCAAGGTCTCTCAGACAATTGTTGAAGGAGTTAATCTACACCTTCCCCCGCCAGTTCGAAGGGATCGAGTTAGGCAGGTTACGGGGGCATGCGATTCCCATCTACTCCCCAATAAAGACTTATGGTGATAACGTGCTTCTGGTGGGGGATGCCGCCAGACAGGTCAAACCTACCTCTGGTGGGGGCATCTACACCGGGCTGGTGGGGGCAAAACACTGCGCCAGGGTGGCGGTTGAAGCCCTGAAAAGGGATGACCTCTCCGGGTCCTTTCTCTCCCAGTATGAGGTTGCCTGGAAGGGGGAGGTGGGCACTGAGCTGGAGAGGCAGGCCGATCTGAGGCGGGTCTTCATAAGCCTGAGCGACCAGGAGATCGATGGACTCCTGAATCTATTTGCTAGACCCCTCCTCCTGAAGATAATCAACCAATTTGGCGACATCGATTTCCAGTCTTCCCTGTTTGGACATCTAGCGAAGGCAATGCACCTTCTGCATCCCATTCTCCGTCTCCACTTGGGCCTTTCCAAGCACTAAAGACCTGACCTATGATCTAATGTTCCTCTAGCCTCCCCCAAAGACCCTGACTATGCTCACCAACCAGCCTCACAGCCACCAGCCTATTACTCAACACTTCAGTGCTGGAGGCAAATACCCTGATATAGTTATCAGTGAACCCAGACCACACCCCTCCCCCCACTCGGCTCTCCCAAAGCACCTTCATGGTTCGCCCCAAAAAGCGCTTCCGAAAGCTCTGCGAGCCTTCTCGCCCCAGCTTGAGCATCCTCTCGCCCCGCTGGCACTTCACCCGCTCATCGACCTTCCGTAGCATTAGGGCAGCGCTGGTGCCCGCTCTTGGGGAGAAGGGAAACACATGGATAGCCGCAAAGCCCATTCGCTCGCAGAAGCGGTAACTTTCCTCAAATTCATCCTCGCTCTCCCCCGGGAAGCCCACGATAATGTCGGTGGTGATAGATATATCAGGAACCCTATCCCGAGCCACGGTCACCGCCCTCTCAAAATCGGTTGTAGAATATCTTCGCCTCATTCGGAGAAGCACTGAATCACAGCCGCTCTGAAGTGGAATGTGGAGATGGCGGCAAAGCCGCTCATCACTCCAGAGCCTTAAGAGGGACGGTGTTATATCTTGAGGCTGAAGAGAGGTAAGGCGCAATCGCTCGATCTCGGTCTCGGCGAGGACACACTCCAGTAAGTCCACGAGGGTCTTCCCTATATCCCTTCCATAAGCGCCTATCTGGGTTCCGGTCAAAATGACCTCCCTGTAGCCCTCCCTGACCCTCTCCTTGACCTCTTCAACCACCTGATGAATGGGAACACTTCGCTCCCTGCCCCTCACCCTGGGGACAATGCAATAGGAGCAGAAATCACTGCAGCCGTCCTGTATCTTTACCAGAGCCCGCGTCCTGAATTCAAGGTTATCCCCACCCCCCCTCATCTACTCCAACTTCCCCATCCCCTCTAGAATCTCCGGAAGATGCGCCTTATCACGATTCCCGATGACCAGATCAACGCCATCAAGCTTGGCAAGCTCCCCAGGCGCCCTCTCGGCGTAACACCCGGTGGCGATGATAAAGGCATCTGGGTTTCTGCGACGGGCGAGCCTCAAAAGGTGGCGCGATTTTCGGTCAGCGACATGGGTCACGGTGCAGGTGTTAAGGATGTAGACATCGGCATTATCTGGATCATCCAAAACCTGGCAGCCAGCCTTTCGAAATCGCCTCTTAAGGTGATCCGTCTCCGCCTGATTTAGCTTACAGCCTAAAGTCTGAAGGCAGATTCTGGCAGGATCGGCCATGTGTTGTCACCACCTCCTTGGCCGGGGAGGGGACGACAGGGCTGGTCCTAAATCCCTTAGCGACAAAATCCCTCTCCCAGGCGGGGTCGAGCACCTTGGCCACACCCTCGGCATACTCATCCAGTTTAACGCTAAGGTTGGTCACGAGGCAATCAGCCCCAGGGTGTGTTGAATATGGCCTTTGCTCCTGCCATATCTGGCGGAACTCGTGAGGGTTGTCGATGAGCATACAGGGACGGAGAAGGTTTTCATTAAATGGCTGCCTCGCCCGGATCGCCCTGAAGAAGGGGGAATTCAGAACCTCCCTTAAAGATTTCTCCTTGATATTGTCCACCGCGAAATGGCAGAAGATACAGGGCTCGACATCGCCACAGGAGTTGATGTGGAAATAGTGCCTCCCGCCAGCGATGCACCCCCCAACATAGGGGGCATCGTTCCAGAAGTCGGCCACGAAGATAGGCTTTGTAGCGCGGATGCGCCTCGCCCCCTCAACTCTCATCCTCTCCCTCTGCTCCGGCGTCGGCATGAGGTTGGTGTCCGGCTCCCGCCCCACAGGCATATAAAGGAAGTGCCAGCCCATAAGACAACCCTTGGCGATAAGCATATCGGTGAACTCGTCGCTTAAGATAGTATCTACATTATAGCGGGTGACCATGGATGAGAAGCCAAAGGGAACTCCTGCCTCACGCAGATTATCCATCCCCTGCATCACTTTTCTAAATGCCCCCCTCCCCCGGCGGGCATCGGTCTCCGCCTCAAATCCTTCAATGCTAAATAGAGGGAAGACATTCCCAAGCTGCCCCAGTTTTGCCGCCGCCTCTTTGCTCATTAGTGTCCCGTTGGTGAATACCAAAAAAGCGACATCATTGTGCCGGCGATAGATCTCCCACATATCTTCAGAGACGAATGGCTCACCGCCGAGGATGGTGACCAGATAGATACCAAGCTCTTTTCCCTCGGCAAGAACGCGATCGATTAGCCCAAACTCAAGGTCATCCTTCTGACTGTAGCTTCCGGCATAACAGCCAGCACAGCGGAGGTTACAGCGCATAGTAGGGCTTATCAAATAGGTCCAGGGGACCCACAGCCCGTCTTCGGTCCGTGTCTTGTTTCGCCTCTCCCCTCCTTGCCAGACATGCCTCAGGATGAAGTTTGTTATAAGTGTTGAGCGGCAGTGAGGGCTTGTCTGGCGGATTATCCGCCTCCCCAACTCGGCTGCGGGCCTCCCTTCCAACCCCATCTGGGCCAGGGCCCTCACCAGCGGGTTTCCAAAATGGCCCATAGCAAGCCTCTCAGCAATGTGAAAGAGCCCCCCTCTTTCCCCCTCTGACATCCGGGCGATCATCGGAAGAATCGTCTTTGCTGTGTGCGAAAGGGCAAATTCTCTCCAGCTACGCATGGCTAGATTCACCTCCCGCTCGTGTCTTAGAATCCTATCCCAACCGGAGTGGACTGTCAAGATAGCGAAAGATGGCATACACCATATCAAAGCTAAGTCGTAAAGAAGGCTTCAGTTTTTGCTCCAGGCATGATATACTACAGATTAAACAGGACATGGACTTGTAAACGAACGATGAGGATTCTTCTGGTTCAACCACCAACCAGCAGCAAAATGGTTGGTTTTACCTCTATGGTTCGAACTGAGCCTCTGGCACTAGAGATCATTGCCGCATCTGTCCCCGAACATGAGGTTAAGATTCTCGATCTGCGCCTTGACCCGTCGCTTGATGCCACACTCTCCTCCTTTAAGCCCGAGCTTCTGGGGGTGACCGGCTATACCCCCGATGTCCCCACGATGCTGGAGATATGCCGTGAGGTGAAATCGCACCAGCCAGAGGTCATAACCGTAGTCGGGGGCTATCATGCAACCCTCCGCCCCAAGGACTTCGATCATGATTCTATCGATGTAATAGTGGTGGGGGAGGGTGAGATTACCTTCCGGGAGTTGATATCCGCCCTAGAGGGGAAACGCGACCTTGATAAGGTCGCCGGCATCATATATCGGGTCGATGGACATCAGGTGGCTACCAAACCCAGGGGACTGGTGGAAGACCTGGATAAGCTACCGCTCCCCTGCCGAAATCTTGTAGACCAGTACCGTAAGGAGTACCATTTCCTCTTCTGGGATAACCCCTATACAGTAGAGACCTCGCGAGGGTGTCCCTATCGTTGCCACTTTTGCGCGGTATGGAAATTCCATCAAGGGAAGTGCCGATTCAGAACACCGGAAATGGTATCCCAGGAGCTGGAGGGGATCGAATCACAGGTTGTCTGTTTCGTCGATGATAACTTCTTCATGGATTTGAGGCACGCCGAAAGGCTCTACGAACTGATTAAATCCAGTGGCGCCAAGAGACATTACTGGATTCAAGCACGGGCGGATAGTATTGTAAGAAGACCAGACATAGTAGAAAAATGGGCTGAGATAGGGCTTTCGTCAGTACTCATCGGCCTCGAGAAGATTCACGATGAGGAGCTTGCCCCGATTAACAAGAGGAGCTCGGTGAAAATAAATGAGGAGGCAATGAAGATCCTGCACCAAAACGGGGTGGATATATGGGGGGCTTTCATTGTCGACCCCCAGTGGACAAAGTCCGACTTCGATGACCTGATCAAATATGTATGCCAGTGGAAGATCACCTTCCCCCAGTATACTGTGCTCACCCCAATCCCGGGCACAGCCTTCTTCGACGAGAAGCTTGATGAGCTGACCACCTTAAATTATGAGCTTTACGACTTCTTGCACGCTGTCCTTCCCACCAGGCTACCCCTGGAGGAATTCTATTCCAACATGGCCTGGCTCTATGCCAGCACCACTATGGGCTGGAAGGAGCTGCGGCGCAGGGTCAGGTCAGGACAGGTCTCACGCTTCGCCCTGAGAAGGTTGAGAGAGCTTCTGCGCGATGTAACAAATTATCGCGCCTATTTTCAGGGGCACATGGACAGCATAAGGAGGATCCATTGGAAAACCGTGTCGTGGTAACGGGCATTGGTGCCATAAGCCCCCTGGGGCTGGATGTCCCCTCAATGTGGCAGGCGCTTGTCCGAGGGGAGTCTGGGGTCGACTATATCACCCACTTCGACCCGGAGCCGTTCGAAACGAAGATCGCCGCCGAGGTCAAGGGCTTCGACCCACTGGACTACGTCGATCGCAAGGAGGCGCGCCGCATGGACCGGTTTGTCCAGTTTGCGGTAGCGGCAAGCCTCCAGGCTATCGAACACGCTCAACTCAAGATTGACGAATCAAATGCCAACGATATCGGTGTTATCATCGGGTGCGGGATTGGCGGCATCACCACCCTCTCCGCCCAGTTTAAGGTTCTTTTAGAAAGAGGCCCTGACAGGATAAGCCCATTCCTCATCCCTATGTTTATCGCAGACTTGGCTCCGGGGCAGGTTTCGATCATGCTGGGGGCAAAGGGGCCCAACTATTGCATCGTCTCTTCCTGCTCCAGCGGCTCCGATGCTATTGGCAATGCCTTCGAGACCATCCGCCGTGGGGATGCCCAGGCGATGATTTGTGGAGGAACCGAGGCCGGGATCACACCGATAGGAGTCGCAGGCTTCAGCGCGGCGGGTGCCCTCTCCAAAAGAAACCATGCCCCAAAGGAGGCCTCCCGCCCGTTTGATGCTGAGCGAGATGGCTTCGTCATGGGAGAAGGGGCAGCGATCCTCATCCTGGAGAGCCTCTCCTTTGCCCAGAGGCGGGGCGCTCCCATACTGGCTGAGGTTGCAGGCTATGCTGCTACAAGCGATGCCTATCACATCACCCAGCCCTGTGAGGGGGGTGAGGGTGGGGCGCGAGCAATGAAACTGGCAATCAAAAGGGCCGGGCTTAAGCCACAACAGATCGATTATATTAATGCCCATGGCACATCCACCCCTTTAAATGACAAGAGTGAGACTATGGCAATAAAGGCAGTATTTGGTGATTATGCGTATCGGGTTCCCATCAGCTCCACAAAGTCGATGTTAGGGCACCTTCTGGGGGCCGCTGGAGCCATCGAGGCAGCGATCTGCATCCTGGCTATTCAAAATGGGATCATCCCGCCAACGATAAATTTGGTTCATCCCGACCCCGAGTGCGATCTCGACTATGTGCCCAACAAGGCCCGAAAGGTGCCCATTAAGACAGCGCTTTCAAATTCCTTTGGCTTCGGCGGGCACAACTCGATCCTCATTTTCAAAAGCTATACCAAGGATTAATTACTAAATCTGGAGAGATGAAGCTTGGGCCACTGCCGCTGGAAGGTCCTGCCACCCCCACCAAAAGAGCACCTCGCCAGGACGGCAGGGCTTCCCCCCCTGATAGTTCAGCTCCTCTATAACCGGGGCGTCACTGATCCTTCTCAGATTGAGCCTTTTATTGCCGCAGACGAGCGACTAATGGCTGACCCTTTCCTTCTGCCTGATATGGACAAAGCGGTCGCCAGAATCTATCGTGCCCTCCTCTCCGGGGGGGAGATCACCATTTATGGCGACTTTGATACCGATGGCATCACCGCCACTGCCCTACTCACTCAGGGGCTCTCCTCGCTCGGGGGGATGGTGACCCCTTATATCCCCCACCGCTTTGAAGAGGGCTACGGACTCAATCACACTGCGCTAGAGAGCCTTGCAAGGCAGGGTATAAGCCTGGTCATCACCGTTGATTGCGGCATCACCGCCTTCCCTGAGGTGGAGCAGGCTCAAAAGAGGGGGTTGGACATAATCATCACCGACCATCATTCCGTCCCCGCCAAAATCCCGCCCGCCCTGGCAGTGGTAAACCCAAAGCGAGCCGACTCATGCTACCCATTTCCCGGTCTGGCTGGGGTGGGAGTTGCCTTCAAGCTCTTTCAAGCGCTGCTCCGAGGCTTGGGAAAGGGAGGGCAGATGGACGAGCTTCTGGATCTGGTCGCCCTGGGAACTGTAGCCGATATGGCACCGCTTTTAGGGGAGAATAGATATCTGGTGAAGCGTGGGCTTGAGGTGCTTAACAAAACAAGCCGACCGGGTCTCCTCGAGATGGTGCTCCGCGCCGGGATGCGGCTGGGCAGCCTTGATACCGAGAGTATCTCCTGGATCCTCGGACCACGCCTCAATGCGGCGGGGAGGGTCGACCATGCTATCACAAGCTACAAACTCCTCTCGACCAACTCCCTTAATGAGGCACGGGGGCTTGCCGAGGAGTTGGAGAAGAAGAACGCCGAGCGTCAAAGGCTCACCGGGGAGGTCTTAGCCAAGGTGAGGGACAGGCTTCCCAGCGTTGATGAGAACCTACCCATCATCATAGTCAGCGGCACTGACTACGCCGCCGGTGTGGTCGGCATCGTTGCCGGCAAGCTGGTCGAGGAGTTTTATCGTCCCTCCCTGGTCATCGAACAAGGTGATGAGATAAGTAGGGGGAGCGCCCGCAGCATCGCCGAGTTCAATATTATCGCTGCCCTCAAGGAGTGTAGCGATCTCCTCACCCGCTTCGGTGGACACCCACAAGCTGCAGGCTTCACCTTGCCGACAAAAAATATCGCCCCCCTCGCCGAGCGCCTCGTTGAGAGGGCGGAGGTCGAGCTCTCCGAGCTCGACCTCCGCCCTCTCATCCCCATCGATGCCGAGGTTCCCCTATCCTCCCTCAGCGGGGAAACTATCGGGATGATAAAGCAGCTTGCCCCCTTCGGTTATGCTAACCCAGCCCCCATCTTTCTCAGTCGACGGGTTAAAGTCGAGGAATGTCGCAGCGTCGGAAGTGGCGGTGAACATCTGAGGCTGAAGCTACACCATGGCAACGTCGCCTGGCGGGGGATCGGCTTCAGGCTGGGCCGCTATATGGACGAGATAGGCCCCTATCTGGACATCGTCTATAACCTCGATGTGGACGACTGGGGGGGGAGCCAATTGCTGGAGCTCAATATCCTGGACTTCACCCCCGCTCTTTAGCCAGAATCCCTCTGCCTTGCCCGCCTCATTCCATAGATAAGCATTGGCATCGAGACTGCAAGCACCAGAAGGGCAATGATATGCGCCTGATGCAGCCCGTCGATTATCACCGACTCATCCCCTCTTACAAAGCTAATGAAGAAACGCCCGAGGGAATACAAGGAGAGATAGAGGAGAAACAGGGAGCCATCAGGCTTTAACCTGCCTCTAAGCCTCCAGATCATGGCAAAGACGATCAGGTCCCAGAATATCTCATAGACCGGTGCCGGATGACTGGGTGGTATGCCATAAGCATAGGCATTGGGATGAGTATAGACAAAGCCCCAGGGAAGAGATGTGGGTGTCCCATAGGCATCGCCATTTATGGCGCAACCGATCCTCCCCACCGCCTGGGCGAGGATAACCCCGGGGGCGACGACATCGGCTAAGCAACCTACCGAGATACCGCTCACCCTGGCGTAGACCACCCCAGCCAATGTCCCGCCCAGCACTGCCCCAAAGATGGATAAGCCCCCTTCCCAAATGGCGACTATTGCCCCCGGATCGATTGTATAGTAGTCTAAATGGTCGAGGACGTGGACAAGCCTCGCCCCGATTATCCCCGCCGGGATAGCCCAGATAGCAGTGCTGTAGATAACATCCCTGCTAATACCAGCTCCCCTCCCGAGGCGCAGGGAAACCAATATCCCCACAATAACCGCAAGGACAACAAATATCCCATGCCAGCTTACGGCGACCGACCCTATGGTGAACAAGATCGGGTCTATCCCTATGCTAATCAATGCCTCACCCTCTCCAACTTAGCAGGCATTGTAATTGTGGTCAAACCTGTTGTCAAGGAAACCCCGGCCTTCAGGGCTGTATTTCCCTTGAAGTTATGCTACAATAACCGTAACCGTGGGCCTATGCCCAATTCAAAAAGGAGCTCACCATGAAAGAGGAGATCAACAATTTCCTGAATCACCTCTCTATAGAAAAGGGCTTCTCCGAGAATACCATTTCTTCATATAGGAACGACCTCTACCAGCTTGCCACTTTCGTTGAGGAAAAGACTAAAGAGCAAGCTGCCAACCCCCAGTGGTCATCCGTAGATCGCACCCTCCTGCTTGCTTACATCCTCAACCTGAAGGAGAGGAACTATGCCCCAGCGACTGTGGCTCGTAGGGTAGCTGCAGCAAAATCCTTCTTCCGTTTCCTTGTCTCTGAAGGAATCCTGGAGAGTGACCCTGCGGAGAACCTCAGCTCGCCAAAGGTGGGCAAGCCACTGCCCAAACCCATCTCTATCCCTGAGATCCAAAGATTGCTGGAGCAGCCGGCTAAGCTTTCCACCCCCGAGGCAAACAGGGATAAGGCAATGCTCGAGCTTCTCTATGCCACTGGGATGCGAGTAAGTGAGCTTGTTTCCCTCCATATCGATGAGGTAAACCTAGAGGCTGGATACGTGCGCTGCTTTGGAAAGGGGTCTAAGGAGCGGATCATTCCCATCCATCAGAAGGCAACAGAGGCTCTCAAGGAATATATATCGGAGTTTCGCCCTCTGCTTCTTCATAATAACGAGGAGAGGGCACTATTTCTTAACCGCCACGGTGAGCAGCTCACCAGGCAGGGGTTTTGGAACATCCTGAAGAATTACGCCAAGCAAGCGAACCTAGGGTCTCGAGTTAGCCCCCACACCCTCCGCCATAGCTTCGCCACCCACATGTTGAGCGGCGGGGCAGACCTGCGCTCCGTTCAGGAATTACTGGGACATGCCAACATCTCCACCACCCAGGTCTACACTCATCTCACCAGCGAGCGTGTCCGACAGGTCTATGAAGATTCCCACCCCAGGGCGAAGGAATAAAGGAGATATAAATGCCGAAGAGGTCACAGCATACTCAAAGAGGGAGGGGGAGGGCACCCCGCAGTCGCCCAGCTAGTGCCGCCCTTAAGCGTTCTCAGCCGTCTGCTGTGATACCACCCTCTCCACCCCAATCCCCCAAAAGAGAACCCGCCCCTAAATATCAATATGTCAGCGCCGAGCTGCGAAGAATTGCCATAATAGCGGGGGCGATGCTCCTCATCCTCATCGTTTTATCCTTTGTGCTCTAGAGAGGTTCACGATGGAACCAAAAGACTTTGAGGAACAACTGAATTCTTTGCCCACAAAGCCCGGCGTCTATCTCCTTAAAGATGCCAAAGGAGATATACTCTATGTGGGTAAGGCGGCAAGCCTGCGCCACCGGGTAAGGTCCTATTTCGGCACTCCGCTTGCCCTCTCCCCAAAACACCAGCGAATGGTGCGGAAGGTCTGCGACTTCGAATTCTTCGTCACCGATTCGGAGCAGGAGGCCATCCTTCTTGAGTGCAACCTGATAAAGAAGTTTCGCCCCCGCTATAACGTCCGACTCAAGGACGATAAGACCTTCCCCTACCTGAAGATAAACACCAATGAGGATTGGGCGCGAATATACATTACAAGGCGGCTAGAGGAGGATGGGAGCCGCTATTTCGGTCCGTTCGCCAGCGCCGGCTCCATTCGAAAGACAACCAACCTCCTGAGGAAGCTCTTCCCATTTCGAACCTGTACCAGAACCATTACCGGAAAAGACCCCAGACCCTGTATCGATTATGATATCCATCGCTGCCTCGGACCCTGCATCGGCGCAGTGAGCAAGGAAGAATACAAGAGGGTGATAAAGCAGGTCATCCTCTTCCTTGAGGGAAAGCAGGAACAGGTGGTTCGGGAGCTAAAGGTGAAGATGGAGAGAGCTGCGGAAAACCTCGAATTTGAGCAGGCAGCTATCCTGCGCGACCAGATCAACGCTGTAGAGAGGGTTATCGAGAGGCAGAAGATATCCTCGGTCACTCGCGGGGATCAGGATGTTATCGCCTTTGCCCGCTCAAAAGACCAGGCACATGTAGAGGTCTTCTTCATCCGAAGTGGAAAGCTAATTGGCAGGGAGCACTTCGTGCTGGAGGGAACACAAGACGAGAAGCCAACCCAGATTATGACCAGCTTTGTAAAGCAATTCTACGGCTCCGCCCCCTACATACCGTCCCTCATTCTACTCCAAACCCCTCTTGATGACATGGATGTGATCAGGGAGTGGCTCCAAACTAAAAGGGGTGGCGGGGTCAAGCTTCAAGTTCCTCGTCGTGGCGAAAAGAAGAGGCTGGTGGACATGGTAGCTGAGAATGCAAGGCAGGGGCTGGAGCAGCTAAGGCTAAAGCAGCTCACCGCCCCCGATGCCATCGCCACTGCTTTAGAGGAGCTACAGCAAAGGCTCGATTTGCCCAGGCTGCCAAAGAGGGTGGAGTGCTATGATATATCAGACATCGGCGGAACGCAGGCGGTGGGGAGCATGGTGGTGTTTGAGGATGGACGCCCCAAGCCGTCCCACTACCGCCGCTTCCGAATAAGAACTGTTTCCGGTGCCGATGACTATGCCATGGTCCAGGAGGTCTTAACAAGACGATTCAAGAGGGCTGGCGAATCTAAAGGGAAGGACGATACCTGGGCAATCATCCCTGACCTGGTTCTTATCGATGGCGGGAGGGGACATCTGAATGCCGCCCTTGAGGCAATACGAAAGGCTGGGGTTGACTTTATACCCACCGCAAGCATTGCGAAGGAGGAGGAGCATGTCTTTCGCCCCGATGCCCAAGAGCCAATCATCCTCCCCCCCACCTCCCCGGCGCTCTATCTACTCCAGAGGATTCGCGATGAGGCACACCGCTTTGCCCTGGGCTACCACCAGAGGGTGAGAAAAGGGGAGGCAATTGCATCAGCACTGGACGCCGTGCCCGGTATCGGTCCGAAGCGAAAGAAAGCCCTCCTCAGACGTTTCGGCTCGGTGAGGGTAATAAAGGAGGCTCCCGTTGAGGAAATTGCCTCAGTGGCGGGGATGACCAAATCCCTTGCAGAGAGGGTGAAGGAATATTTATGATATCTTCAAACTGCTCTGGAATCTCTACAATTTTTCGCC
>DAOTXZ010000025.1:0-8690 GCA_034435115.1 Dehalococcoidia bacterium
GCATATGTCTTCATCCCCACTGACCTCGAGCAGGGCAAGATCGTAGGCGCTGCCATCTACGGGCCAACAATGGTCGGAGTTAATGGAGTATATGATGAGATCAGCGCCCTTTGTAGAGAGCTTGTAGATAGGCACAATTGGGCCTTTGTCAATATCAACATTCGCCCCTACTACTCAGAGGGAAGCAAGACCCTGGGCTACGAGGTGGCTGAGCAACTTGGATGGCGTGCCCCTGATCATGTGGTGGTCCCGGTTGCCTCAGGTTCTCTTCACCATAAGGTCTGGAAGGGGCTTAATGAGTTCGCTACACTAGGCTTAATCGACAAGGTGAGGACAAAAGTGCATGCGGCGCAGCCCACAGGCTGCTCCCCGGTGGTAACTGCATTTGAGTCGGGTACCATGCAGGTGCTCCCGGTAAAACCAAACACCATTTGCAAATCCCTGGCTATCGGCAATCCCTCCGAGGGCTATTATGCCCTTAAGACACTTAAGGAGTCGGGGGGGGTTGCCTGTGCCGTCAGTGATGAGGAACTCATCCAGGGAATGAAGCTCCTCGCTGAGACTGAGGGCATCTTCGCCGAAACAGCAGGGGGCGTGGTGATTGCCACACTCAAGAGGCTTGTCGCCTCGGGGGTGATAAAGAGCGATGAGACTACTGTGGTCTATATCACCGGCTCCGGTCTTAAGACACAGGAAGCGGTGATGGAGGGGCTCGGTCCTCAACTTACCATCCAGCCAACAGTAAGCTCGTTTGAAAAGGCACTTAAAAGAATGAGGCAAAAATGAGGAGGAAGAGATGGCGAAGCGAAGGGTAATGTTCACCTTCCCCCCAGAGCTGGTAACAGAGCCGGTCATCTACAATCTTGGACAAAAGTTTAAGGTAATAACAAATATTCGCCGCGCCGATATTACAGAAGATAGGGGTTGGGTTGTATTGGAACTCGAGGGGAGGGAGGAGGACATCGAACAGGGGATCGCATGGGTGACCGCTAAAGGGGTAAGGGTTGACCCCGTGGGTGGCGACATCGTGACAGGCTAGGTTTACGCTGAGAAATCAGTTAATATGTATAGTGTTGTTCTTTGTACTACAAGCATTGCCGAATCTCAAGGGATCGCCGAGGCGCTTATAGAGGAGAGGCTAGCTGCCTGCGTTAACATCATTTCGGGTGTTGCCTCCTATTTTAGATGGGAGGGAAGGCTAGAGCATGATGAGGAGGCTTTGCTTATAATAAAAACAGGGACCAAAGAAATAAGTAGAATTGTTGAGCGAATAAAGCAGTTACATAGCTATGAAGTTCCCGAGATCATCGCCCTCCCCATAATTGGGGGGGATGATAAGTATCTGGACTGGGTTAGAGCATCAATAAGGTAGTCCCTAAAGCCTAGACCCCTCCGGCACCATGCCGTGACCTTATCCATTTCTGTTTCTGGACTACTCTCACCTCCTCATCAGTAGGCTTGTAAACAGCAAGGAAGGCATTCCTAAACGAGAGAAAAGTGTCATCCAGAATAGAGCGCCTTATATCCTCCATCAGCCTCATGATGAAGCGCAGGTTATGAATGGTAGCAAGTCTATATGCCAAAAGCTCCTCGCATCTGAAAAGGTGATTGAGATAGGCAGCGGAGAAGTTGCGGCAGGTATAACAATCACAGCCCTCCTCTATCGGCTCATCCCTATCCTTGAACAAGGCGTTCGTTATATTTACCCTGCCCTTCATGGTAAAAAGGGCTCCATTTCGGGCAATACGGGTGGGGAGGGCACTATCGAATATATCAACCCCCCTTGACACCCCCTCCAAAAGGTCCTCAGGCGAGCCTACCCCCATAAGATAGCGTGGCTTATCAGCAGGTAGAAGTGCCACTGTCTCCTCAACCATAGCATTTGTTACCTGCTTGGGCTCCCCCAAGCTCAGGCCGCCGATGGCATAACCAGGGAAATCCAAAGAGGCGAGAAATGCCGCTGAATGGCGACGGAGCAGGGCAAAGGTTCCCCCCTGCACGATTGCATAAAGGACTTGATCCTCACGCCGGTGGCTTTTTTGGCACCTCTGTGCCCAGAGATGGGTTCGCTCTGTGGCCTGTCTGATAGTTTCAAAATCCTCCCCATAATGGGGACACTCATCAAGGGCCATGATTACATCACCGCCAAGCGCCTCTTGGAGTCGGATCGCCAGCTCCGGGGTAAAAAAGTGCTCGCTCCCATCGATATGAGACCGAAAAAGCACCCCCTCATCGCTAACCCGCCTAAGGGATGCCAGGCTGAAAACCTGATAACCACCGCTATCGGTGATGATAGGTCCATCCCAGGAAATAAACCGATGAAGTCCCCCCAGCCTCTTGATGACCTCCACCCCCGGCCTGAGATACAGATGGTAGGCATTGCCTAGTATCATCGTTGTCCCCAGGGACTTCAGTTCATCAGGGGTTATGGTCTTCACCGTCCCCTGACTCCCCACCGGGATGAAAACCGGGGTAGGCACGCTGCCGTGTGACGTCGAAAGCAAACCAGCCCTTGCCCCGACACATGACTTTATTACCTGGAAGTTTCTCTCCACTACTCTATCTCACCATGTGACCTGCAATGA
This sequence comes from Dehalococcoidia bacterium, assembly GCA_034435115.1. Lineage (GTDB taxonomy): Bacteria > Chloroflexota > Dehalococcoidia > E44-bin15 > DAOWNJ01 > DAOTXZ01. The sequence continues at coordinate 2,586 of DAOTXZ010000025.1, forward strand.
TCACCCTCTGGATCTCGGATACCCCCTCATAGATCTCGGTGAGCTTGGCATCGCGATAAAGCCTCTCCACCTCAAGGTCCTTCATATAGCCATATGCCCCATGAACCTGCATTGCCATACTGGTAACCTCGACCGCCGCCTGGGAGCAGAATAGCTTGGCGATGGCTGACTCCTTCTGGATGTTTGCCCCCTGATCGCGAAGGAAGGCGGTTCTATAGGTGAGCCATCGGCCTGCCTCTACCCTTGTCGCCATCTCGGCAAGGAGCCACTGGACTGTGAGTAGGTTAGCAATCGGTCTACCATAGGCCATCCTTTGCCTGGCATAGTTCAGAGAGAGATCAATGGCTTCCTGAGCCACCCCAACCGCCTCCGCAGCCACCCCAAGCTTGCCTACGCTCAGAGCCTCGAGGAGAATTTCGTATCCCTGTCCCTTCTCACCCAAGAGGTTATTCCGTGGAATTCTAACCCCATCGAGATAGACCACTGAGGTCCCCAGCCCCCTCACCCCCATCGTCTCGCAGGGACGGCGGAGCACAAAACCGGGCAATGATGTCTCAACGATGAAGGCACTCACCCTCTCCGTCTCATCCTTGGCGAAGATAAGAGCGATATCGGCGGCAGGGGAAAGGGAGACAAAGTTCTTTTCACCTTCAATAACGTATTCCCCGTCCTCCGGTTTTGCCCGGGTAACGATCGCCCTGGGGTCGGAGCCCGTCGCCGGCTCGGTGAAGGCAAAGCAACCCAGGGATTTGCCGGAGGCGAGGGGGAGAAGGAAATCCCTCTTCTGCCCGTCGCCCCCAAAGCGGAAGATGGACTCCTCAACGAGAGAATTAATGGCTACGATTGCCCCAACAGCCATCGAGGCGCGGCAGAGCTGCTCTATCGCCAGAACGTAGCTCGCGTAACCGGCAGCGGTTCCGCCGTATTCCTGAGGATAGGGCAACCCATAAAATCCCAGACCGCCCATCTCTCGGGCAATCTCGAAGGGGAAATCGCCGCTTCTATCTATCTCCCTGGCAAGGGGTCGAACCCGCCTCTGGGCGAAATCCATCGACAAGCTCTGAATCATCTTTTCCTGCTCGCTTAGATTGAAGTCCATAGCTACACCACCCAAATATCCACGCACATGGCGAGGAAGATTAACCCAAGGTAGGGAAAGGCAGAAAGCTTATAAACCCTCCAGGCATCCCGAGAGGCACCGCTTAAAAGAAGGCGGATGGCGGAATAGATCATCAGGATGCCCAGAACAACTGCTGCCCCAAGATAGAGCCACCCAAAGTCTGCCACCAGAAAAAGTCCGATCGAGGCAGAGAGCAGCACAACTGCCAAACCAAGTAATACCTTTATTACAAGATTTATCTCACGGCTTAGCGGGAAGTAGCTTATCCCCGCCTGGAGGTAGTCCTCCCGGTTGGCGAGCATGATGCTCCAGACATGAAGCGGTATCCAGGCTGCGATAAGAATACAGAGAAAAGCTATGGTCAGGTCCAGCCGGTGGCTAATGGCAAGGTAACCGATAAGCACCGGAGCGCAACCAGCAACAGTGCCCTGGAAAACACAGGTCACCCTTTTCCTCCAAGTCAAGGCTGCTATCGTGCCGATAGCGCCGAAGAGGAAGCACAAAGGGTCGAGAAGCCAGGCGAGGACAAGACCGATGATGACCAAGCCTCCAGCAAATGGCAGCATCCTCTCCGGCGGGTCGATGCGCTTTGAAGGCAGAGCCCGGCGACAAGTCCTTCGCATCCTGGCGTCAACCTCACGGTCGAGGTAGTTGGTGAGTCCATTACAGCCACCACTGCCTAAAAGAATTGCCACCAGGGCGAGTGAAAGTGGGGCGAGCCGAGGATAGCCCCCGGCAGCCACAATGGCAGCTGAGACACCAATGAAAGTGAGCAGACTGGTCTCCCGGGGCTTAAGTACCTCGATGTAACTCCAGATCGATATCAGTTTGCGCACCCCTATCTCGATGATTCCTCACCCTCCTTCAAATGTTGGAAGTATGGGCTCAAATTCTTCAAGCTTATCATTGGCCATATTTCCCCCCCTTCTATATAAGGTTCCTTAGCTTGGACCTCAGTAAGTACCTAGCAAGAGAGAGCAGAACAGCAAAACTGAGAACAAATATCACTGTCAAATAACTCCATGGCTGGGCCACAAGGCCAAGCGCCGTCCCTGCCGCCGGGGGGTGCTCGGTATTAGTAGTTACCATCAGAAAGATGGACATGCCCACGGCTAGGGCCGAGGCCACTAGGTAGGGAAATGTTTCGCCATCTCCCAATAGTGGCTGAAGAACGGCGTAATAGCAGAAGGCACCTACCGCTAACCCAACAGCATGGCCGCCGATGAGTCTCCTGGGCTCTGCAGTTATATGATGGGGTATGACGAACACAATGAATGTGCTCGCCCCCAGGGCGGCGACGATGGCGGCGTGGATAGTAACGTTTAGGACATATAGTATAGCAACCACAACCAACGTTGCCAGTGCGCTTTGCCACAAATAGCTTCGCCAGGCCCACCTCGGCTTCTTGTCGAATATATGCATTATCCAATCACCAGCTTCTCAAGCACATCCTTTACCTCCCCCAACCCCACATCATCTCGGATCAAGGGCTCACCGATCCCTTTGATGAGCACCCACCGTACTGCTCTCCCTGTCACCTTCTTATCAAGCTCCATGGCCTTCAGGACCTCATTTAGATCAACCCCGGTGCAGCTTGTGGGAAGCCCGAACCTCTCAAGGAGCTTCCTTTGCCTTTCCACCACCCCCAGCGAAAGGATGCCCATCCTCTCGCTTATCATTGCCGCCCCCATCATCCCAATCGCCACCGCCTCACCGTGAAGGAAGTGCTCATAGCCAGTAGCTGCCTCAAGCCCATGAGCAATGGTATGCCCATAGTTTAGGATGGTGCGCCTCCCCGTCTCTTCCTTCTCGTCTTCCGCCACCACCTTTCCCTTAAGGGCAGCGCTCCACCGAACCGCCTGAGTGGTTATCTCCGGGTCCAGACGAAGTAGCCCTTCCGCCTCGCGCTCCAGGAATTCAAAGTGCTCTTGATCGAGGATAACGCCGTGTTTTATCACCTCTGCCCAGCCGGAGATGAGCTCCCTTTTCGGCAATGAGGTGAGGGTCTGGATGTCAGCGAGGACAAGGCAGGGTTGGTAGAAAGCACCGATTAGATTCTTCCCCTTGGGGTGGTTCACCGCCACCTTCCCTCCAATGGCAGCATCAACCATTGCCACGAGACTCGTTGGCACCTGAACCAGTGGCACTCCTCTCAAAAAGGTGGCGGCAACAAACCCGGCAAGATCCCCCACCATCCCCCCTCCCAGGGCAACGATGGCATGATTCCTCTCGGCGTGTCTTCCCACCAGCCAGTCATAGAGCTTTATCGCCGTTTCGATGGTTTTTGTGCCCTCCCCTGCGGGCACCATCATTGATCCGACAGCAAACCCAGCACCTTCAAGGGCTTTGACTGCTCGATTGCCGTAGAGTAAAAAAACCTGCTCATCGCTAATAATATTGGCGACGCCGCAGAGCCCGACCCGGCGCATCTTTTCCCCCAGCGAGTCAAGCAACCCCCAGCCGAAAAATACGGGGTAACGCTCACTGGCAGTTACCACCTCAAAGGAAGCCTCGCCTTCACCATACAACCCCATAAAGCGACGTCTTGCATATCTCAAGCCCCATACCACCTCCCCGGCCACCTCATCAATGGTGAGATTATCAGTCGAGATGGTCCAGTCGGAGATAGCGTAGAAAGGCTGACGGGCTTCCTTCAGAGACCGGATGCGCTCAAGGGGATTTGCCCCGGCGAGAAGGGGGCGAACCACAGGGTTTGGGACATACTCAGTGTCGGCGAGGAGGCGCTGATAGATGGTCTCAGGCTTTGCCTCAAGGCAGATGACAACCCCGCTCCCGAGCATAAGCTCCCGATTTTGGGGATTAACTATCGCCCCACCCCCGGCGGCGATAACCACCCCCTCCCTTTGGCAAGCCTCTTTCAAAACCCGGTGCTCAAGCGCCCTAAAATGCTCCTCGCCATCCTCGGCAAATATCCGGGGGATGGTCTTTCCGCTGAGCTTCACAATTTCATCATCAGTATCCACAAAATCCCAGCCCAGTCGCCTGGCAACCTCCCCGCCAACCCTCGATTTTCCTGTGGCTGAGAAACCAATCAAAATTACGTTGCCACAAGCCCTTTGACCCATTCTACTCAATTCTACCACCTATCGAAGCCAGATAGACCTGATAGTTATGCCGTGTCTCCTCTATACTGTCGCCGCCAAACTTCTCGAGCATAGCATCGGCAAGGACAATGGCGAGCATCGCCTCCCCGATCACCCCTGCGGCGGGGACAACACAGATATCGCTCCGCTCAACATGAGCCTCAACCACCTCCCCGGTCCTTAAGTCCACCGATGGCAGGGGCTTGGCGAGGGTGGGGATTGGCTTCACCACAGCACGCACCACCACTGGCTCGCCATTGGTCATTCCCCCCTCAATGCCACCGGCGCGATTTGAGGCATGGTGCCATTTTCGATTGGCACTGTCCCATTTGATTATGTCATGAGCTTGTGAGCCAGGAATATCTGCCAGGGCAAAGCCGTCACCTATCTCAACCCCCTTAACCGCATTGATGCTCATTATCGCCTGGGTGATTTTGCCACTCAGCTTTCTATCCCAGTGGACGTGGCTTCCCAGACCGATGGGAACGCCTGTGGCGACCACCTCAAAGATGCCCCCTACCGTATCTCCTTTTTCTCTGGCAGCATCGATAGCAGCGATCATAAGCCCCTCCGCCTCGCTATCGGCGCAGCGAACCGGGGATTTTTCGACCTGGTCCCGGTTAACAGGCCAAGTGCTTTTCGCCCATATACCACCGATGGCGAGGGTATGACTATGAATCTCAATGCCAAATTCCTCTAGAAATCTCCTCGCCACCGCGCCAACAGCAACCCTCGCCGCCGTCTCACGGGCGCTGGCGCGCTCAAGGATAGGTCGAACATCACCAAGCCCATATTTTAGTGTCCCGGCGAGATCGGCATGGCCGGGGCGGAGGCAGGTCACCGGCCCAATCTCGCGCTCCACCGGGGGGATGCTCATAATCTCCTTCCAGTTCTCCCAGTCGCGGTTCAAGATAAGGAGCGAAATAGGACTTCCGATGGTGAGCCCGTGGCGAACCCCGGAGAGGATCTCGGCGCGGTCTTGCTCAATCTCCATACGCGCCGAGCGCCCGTATCCCCCCTGGCGGCGCACTAGATCGCGGGCAATATAATCTTCATCGAGGGGTAGCCCCGCCGGCACCCCCTCGATGATGGCGACCAGCCCCCTTCCGTGAGACTCGCCCGCGGTGAGAAAGCGGAACACCGATATACCTCCCCTGAGCTAATGGAAGGCCTCTTTCTATTGCAGACGGGCTCGGCAAACCTTGGCAAGAATGCTTTCCATCTCCTTCAACCTCCTCTTATTGCTTACATCAATAATACGCCAATACGGGTAGTCATCCCTGCCGTAATAGCCCTTCTTTCCGATACCGTTAGCCAAGCCAGCTACCCCTGCCCTAAATGCCCACTCTGCCTTCGTGCCTATGAATATGGTACCTCCTGATTTTATACAGGCAGCTTGTGCAAAGGTCTTTCCGTCAGCCCGTAAACTTAACATAGTTGGTCCTTCTCTAACACAGCCCTCCTCGCCGCCTGAAACATTATATCAAGCGGAGCCTCCCTCCCCGTCCAGAGCTCAAAGGATGCTGCCCCCTGATAGACCAGCATGGTAAGCCCGCCAAGGGTGCGGGCTCCTGCTCTTTTGGCATCCTTAAGTAGCGGCGTCTCCCCAGGATTATACACCAAGTCGAAGACAAGCGCCTGCTTGGGGATTAGCTCGGCCTCAAGGGGCGACTGCCCCTCGGTTGGGCTGTGCCTCATCCCCACCGAGGTGCAGTTAACAACAAGGTCACTGGGGGCGAGTGCCTCTCCGAGGCACTCGCCCCCAAAAGGCAAAACCCCAACCTCCAAGCCAGGTGATTTTAGCTCCTGCGCCAGCCCTTCTGCCCGCTCAAGGGTGCGATTGACGATGGTAAGCGACCTCACCCCCGCCCTCACCAGGGA